>JAYVUL010000027.1:0-2265 GCA_043787935.1 Chitinophagaceae bacterium
TACACCCTTTCTGATAAAACGCTCAAATACCTGAAGGGGGCCGTTGGGCATATCCAGATAGGTATATGGAAAACCGGTGACCAGGCAGCTTTTTATTACCGTTGTTTTATTGCCTACACTAATTTTTTTATCGTTGAGTGTGGCGCCCTTTCCCTTTTCTGCAATGAAAAACTCATTCATAAAGGGATTGTACACAGCACCCATTATGATCTCTCCTTTGTACTCCAGGCCAATGCTTACGCAACAAATGGGGATGCCATTGGCAAAATTAATAGTGCCATCAATCGGGTCAATGATCCACTTGTATTCACTATCCATAATGATTTCACCAGCTTCTTCACTCAGGATAAAGTGATTGGGGAAATCATTTTTAATTATCTCAAAAATGGCTTTTTCTGCCGCATGGTCTGCTTCTGTTACAGGATTGTTGATGCCTTCTTTGTTGCTGATTTTAAAATCAGTGTTGAAAAACCGAAGCAACTCTTTTGCTCCGGCCGATGTAGCTTTTAGCAAAGTACTTTTTATCATGCCGCAAAGATAAGAAGAGCAGGCCGCCCCTTAGCGCAATTTCTATAGCAGAATATTGTAAATATAATACGGGCAGTAATCTGTTTAGGTACAGAGTGTAAATAAATGATAGTATTTTGCCGTTAATTACACCATAATTATTTCCGTGTATATTAAATCATTGAGCCATTGCAACTTTCTATCATCATAGTAAATTATAATGTAAAATACTTCCTGGAGCAGTGCCTCGTATCTGTGGAAAAGGCCTGTAAAAATATTGATGCGGAAATATTTGTTGCAGATAATAATTCTGCTGATGGCAGCAAAGAATTTTTTACAGGCAGGTTTGCTGCTGTAAAATTTACCTGGCTCAATGAAAATGTTGGTTTTGCCAAAGCCAATAATATGATGCTGGAACAGGCTGCAGGAGAAAAGATTTTATTCCTTAACCCAGATACCATTTTACCGGAAGATTGTTTGGAAAAATGCCTTGATTTTTTTTATGAAAAAAAAACTATCGGGGCATTGGGAGTAAAAATGATTGACGGCAGCGGAAAGTATTTGCCGGAAAGCAAGAGGGGTTTCCCCACTCTGTTTACCTCATTTTGTAAACTATCGGGGCTTACCGGATTATTCCCTCATTCAAAATTACTGGCTAAATATTATCTCGGTCATTTACCGGAAAATGAAACCAATGAAGTTGATGTATGTGCCGGTGCATTTATGATGATCAATAAAAAAGTGCTGGACAGGGTGGGAAGCTTTGATGGGGCTTTTTTTATGTATGCAGAAGATATTGACCTTAGTTACCGCATTCAGCAAGCCGGCTATACAAATTATTATTTCTCCAACAGCACTATAATACATTTTAAAGGAGAGAGCAAACTGAAAGAAACTCTTCAATACATACATGTTTTTTATGGTGCCATGATACTGTTTGTAAAAAAGCATTACCAAAAAATACCCCGCAGTTTGTATGTATTGATGATACGGATTGTTATTGCCATCAAAACGGTTTACGCCGGCATAAAAAAAACATTTAACAAAGCGGGTTCTGTAAAAGAGAAAAAAAATAAAGCGGAAGGAGCGTTTGTATTGAGTGATGCTGAAACCTTCAGATTAATTGAACCTGGCCTTCAGCAAAATTTTAATCAACCGGAAAGAGTGGAGAATATAAATGCTGGCGCCTCAAAATTTACAACACTCATTTTGTGTGAGCCAACCCTTTCATTCAAAGAAATCATTATGCTGATGCAACAATACCAACAGCAATTTGATTTTTTCATTCACGCAGGTTCAACCCGAAGTGTGGCAGGCAGTAATGATAAGGGCACCAGTGGCAATTGTATGGTTTTACCGGGAGATGTGTAAAGTAATTTTTAGGTATGGCGCCACTCAAATAGCTGCTGCAAAAAGAAGATACTATGATAATGTTTTGGTGGTTCTGCCTATCATCGTTCCGTTATGGTAAACCTCTACCGTGTATTTGCCCGGTAAATATTTTTCTGCCTGCAAAGAAAAATTTAATTGTTTTGGTTCGCCGTTGTTATCAAACCGTAATTTGTTGGAGTATATTTGCTTTCCTTCTTTTGTATAAAAAATTCCTGTTTCCCAGTTAGAATTTTGTAACACTTTCCCATCAGGCTGCAGCACTACCACCATCAGCTCTGCCACTACATTATGGCCACCGCCGTTTTTTACACTGAATGATCCCACAAGCTTTTCAGTTTCTGTCGCACTGCTGGTTTCTTTTTCTAT
>JAYVUL010000028.1:0-4309 GCA_043787935.1 Chitinophagaceae bacterium
GAAGTGATGGGTGAAATGGGTGCTAAATTGAACGGTATTTTCAGTTAACAATATTTTCAGGGTTTAGGATTTCAGGTATTTTGTATTAAAGCTTCTCAACTATTTGAAAAGCTATTTTATACATGGCACTCCCGAAAATAAATGGTATATTTTTTCTTACAACGAAATAACATATAGAGGTAGGTTTTGAATTGTAGCAAGCTGCGTTTTTTAGTTAACTCTGGCTAAATGATGCCCCATTTTTTAATCAAAAAAAGACTGGTTCACAGTAATTTGTATTGCTTCTACGAACAACTTTTACTGCTTTGCCTATTTGGAACACTATTTTATTTATTAACGGCAGCTTTTACAAAGAACTAAACACTTATTGCATGTTATTCAGATTTTTACAAGCCAATCTTTTTTTAATAAGATGTATTGCAACCTTATGTTTTTTGCCTGGTCTGGCTGCTGGCCAGCCAACCAATGACACTATCACTATTTCATTGCCGCAGGCTGAGCAGTTGTTTATTAAAAACAACCTGCAACTGCTGGCACAGCGCTTCAGCATTGACAGTGCAAAGGCCAATGTAATTACTGCCAAACTGTATGACAATCCGCAGTTTGGTTTTAACAGCGGCTTTTATCAGCCGGACACAAAAAAGTTTTTTGACTACAGCGATGATAACCGGGAAATTGCCCTTCAGCTTAGCCAGCTTATAAAAACTGCAGGCAAAAGAAGCAAGGCTATTGAACTTGCTAAAACTGGTGTTCAGATTACTGAGTTTCAGTTTTATGATATTCTCCGTTCGCTGCGTTACACATTAAGAAATGATTTTTACAATACCTATTACCTGCAGCAAATGCAGCAGGCTTATAATTTGGAGATAACCTCTCTGCAGAAAACAACTTTGGCTTTTGAAGAACAGGTAAAGAAAGGTAATATCGCACTCAAGGAACTTGTACGCGTTAAATCCCAACTCTATTCGCTGCAGGCTGAGCTGGCCACACTGCAGGGAAACATTGATGATGTGAACAGCGAATTCAAACTGCTCATAAGAGCAGAAGCCAGCGCTTATGTGGTGCCGCTAGTTACAATGGATGAACGGCCGCAATCAATAATTGCGAACGTAACTTATCAATCATTGCTGGACAGTGCTTACAATAACCGGTTCGATTTAAAGATGGCGAAGTCAACCGTGACTTTTAACCAGCAGAACCTTCTTCTGCAGAAAGCGCTGGCGGTGCCGGATGTTACACTGAATGCAGGCTACGACCGGTTGGGCAGTTATGTGAAGGGTTTTAATGCAGTGGGCTTTGGCGTCAACATGCCCATTTTTAACCGCAACCAGGGTAATATTAAACAAGCCGTTGCACAAACAGAGAGCAGCAAGCTGCAGGTGAACGCCACACAGGATGCCATTGAAAGCCAGGTAGCCAACAGTTATATTGGTGCAGTGAGGGCAGAAAAATTGCTGAACAGTTTTGACCCGGCCTTTGAAGGTGATTTTAATACGCTCATTAAGGAAGTGACAAAGAACTATGAGCGGCGAAATATTTCAATACTGGAGTTTATTGATTTTTATGATTCATACAAACAAAATGTGCTGCAACTGAACAACTTGCGGTATAACCGTATCAGCCAGTTGGAGCAACTGAATTTCACCACGGGCACAAACATTTTTAATAAATAATTTTCCGAAACCAATTTAAGTATGAACAGGATAATAAATTATAGCATTTATAGCCTTACTTTTTTTTTAGCAGCAGCTTTTTATTCGTGTACAGGCAAGGTGGATACATCAATGGCAAAACGAGAACCGTATGTAATTCCTGATTCACTAATGAAAACGCTGCAGACTGACACAGCGAAGACTTCTACACTCACCAATTCTATCAAATTCAATGGAGTGGTAGATTTCAATCCCGATAAAGTAGCGAATATTTTTCCGCTTATCAGCGGTAACCTGCAGGACATAAAAGTGATGCTAGGAGATTATGTGCAGGCAGGCCAGGTTCTGGGTATGATAAAAAGTGTCGAGGTGGCCAACTACAATGCAGCGCTCATCAATGCAGAAACCAATGTGCAGTTGACAGCCCGTGTGCTGCAGCAGCAGAAGGATTTGTATAAAAGCGGGCTGGCCAGCCAGGTAGATGTTAGCAATGCAGACGTGGCGGCGCAGCAGGCCGAAGCCTCCAAAGTGGCGGCTCAGCGCATATTGAGCATCAACGGCAACAACCGGCAGGGTGAGTATTTTATCAAAAGCCTCATAAGTGGGTTTGTAGTGCAAAAGAATGTTACTAACGGTATGTCTATACGCACAGACAATGGTACGAATCTTTTTACCATTTCAGATTTAAAGGAAGTGTGGGTGCAGGCGAATGTATATGAAGCCAACATCAGTAAAGTGCATGTAGGGGATGAAGTGGAAGTAACCACCATTTCATATCCCGATAAGATTTTCAGAGGGAAAATCGACAAGCTGATGAATGTGTTGGATCCCACCAATCGTGTAATGAAAATGAGGGTGATGCTTAGTAACCCAGATTACCTGCTGAAGCCACAGATGTTTGCCACTGTTATGGTAAACAACAGCGAGGATAAACAGGCTACCAGCATTTCAAGCGGGGCACTGGTTTTTGACCACAGTCAGTATTATGTGCTGGTGTATAAAAGTAAAGCTGATGTGGAAATACGTGCTGTAAATATTATCAGCAGCAACGGCAGCAGGGTGTTCATACAATCGGGTATTAAGCCAGGCGACGTACTCATTGGCACCGATACACTGCAGATATATGCAGCACTCAACAATTGACACCGCCGCAGGCAAAGCCGGCAGTTACGATTGCCGCATCGGGCAACCATATATAATGACCCGCTGCTCATTCAAAAAGAGCGGCTGTAAAATCAAATTCTTTCCATGAATAAATTCCTTAAAAGCATCATAGGGTTTTCTTTAAAAAATAAAATCTTCATTATTTTTTGTGCCGTTCTGCTGGTTTTGGCTGGCATTATCACGTTTAGAAATATGCCCATTGAGGCTTTCCCTGATGTGACTAACACGGAGATTAGTGTTATCACCCAATGGCCGGGCCGCAGTGCGGAAGAGGTGGAAAAACTTATCACCATTCCTGTAGAGCTGGCACTGGCACCTGTACAGAACAAAACCAGTCTTCGCTCTACCAGCATTTTTGGCCTCAGTTATATTAAGCTAATCTTTAACGACGGCGTGAAAGATCCGGAAGCCCGTCAGCAGGTGATGAACCTGCTTGGTAATGCTACACTGCCTAATGGCATACTGCCTTCCGTACAACCGCCAACTGGGCCAACCGGTGAAATTTTCCGCTACACATTGCGGAGCAAAATAAGGGATGCACGGGAACTGAAAACCATGCAGGACTGGGTGGTTGACCGTCAGCTCCGCTCTGTGCCTGGCATTGGGGACATCACAGCATTTGGCGGCAAAACAAAAACTTTTGAAATCCAGGTGGATCCCGAGAAACTCACTACACTGAACATTACGCCATTGGATGTTTTTACAGCTGTGCAAAAAACCAATATCAATATTGGCGGCGATATGATAATTCAGAACAACCAGGCTTTTGTGGTAAGGGGTATTGGTTTGCTGAACGATATCAACGAGATAAAAAATATTGTTGTGACCAACAATAACGGTGTGCCGGTGCTGGTGAAAGATGTGGCGGATGTATCTGTCAGTAACCTGCCAAGGCTGGGGTGGGTGGCTCGGGCAGATGGGCTGACTGACTCATCCGGAAAGCGCATTATAACAGACGAAGAAGATGCGGTGGAAGCCATTATTGTAATGCGAAAGGGCGCTAATCCCACTGAGGTACTGGAGGCTCTGAAGGCAAAAATTGATAAGCTCAATAATTACATCCTTCCTCAGGACACCAAGATTGTTCCTTATTACGACCGTACAGAACTTATAGAATTTGCAACACACACGGTGATGCATAACCTGGTAGAAGGCATCCTGCTAGTTACCCTGCTGGTGTCGCTGTTTATGTTCAACTGGCGCACCACGCTGATTGTATCTATCATTATTCCGATGGCATTGCTGTTTGCCTTTATCTGCCTGCATTTGATGGGCATGTCGGCCAACCTGCTTTCGCTTGGTGCGGTTGATTTCGGTATCATCATAGACGGTGCAGTGGTGATGGTGGAAGGTATGTTCGTTATTCTGGATCATAAGGCAATGGAAGTGGGCATGCCCAAATTTAACCGGCTGGCGAAACTTGGGCTGATTAGAAAAAATGGCACCCAGTTGGGCAAAGCGGTTTTCTTTGCCAAGCTTATCATCATTACCGG
>JAYVUL010000029.1:0-12711 GCA_043787935.1 Chitinophagaceae bacterium
CATTGAATTGTACATTGCATAAATAGTTTTTACTTTACAATAATGGAGACCAGGAATAAAAGGATAGAGGTGATGCGTTTTCTTGCACAGCAGATTGAAAGCATCATAGCAGATTTTTTAAAAAATATCGATACCAACTGGCAACCAGCCGATCTTTTGCCCGACAGCAGCAGTGAGCATTTTCAGAGGGATTTTAAAGAACTCCAGGCTCAAAGTAAGGAGCTGCCCTATGATTATCTCGCCGTGCTGATAGGTGATGTTATTACAGAAGAAGCCCTTCCCACTTATCAAAGCTGGTTGCTTGATGTGGATGGCATCAGCCAGCTGGAACCACAGGGATGGAGCAAATGGGTAAGGATGTGGAGTGCTGAGGAAAACAGGCATGGTGACCTGCTCAATAAATATTTATACCTCTGTGGCCGGGTAAACATGAAACAAATGGAGATCAGCACCCAATATTTAATTGCTGATGGATTTGATATCGGCACCGGCACCGACCCCTATAAGAATTTTGTGTATACTTCCTTCCAGGAATTAGCAACGAATATTTCTCACCGCCGCACGGCAACACTTGCCAAACAGTTTGGAAATGATAAACTGGCAAAGATCTGTGGTGTAATTGCGGCAGATGAAGCCCGTCATGCGGCTGCGTATAAAAGCTTTGTCGCAAAAATTTTTGAGGTAGATGCCAGTGAAATGATTAAGGCTTTTGAAAATATGATGCGAAGGAAAATTGTAATGCCGGCTCATTTTATCCGCCAGGCAGGGGAACAGATAGGTGCCACCTACGCCCACTTCAGTGATGCTGCACAGCGGTTGGGTGTGTATACCAGCATGGACTATACCAATATTTTAGAGTCGCTGATAGCAGAATGGAATATCAGCAATATCACCGGGCTGAATGCCGAAGCGGAAAAAGCCAGGGACTATTTGATGGCGTTGCCGGAAAGGTTTAGAAAGATTGCCGGTAGAAGTGCCAAAGCGCCTTTGGAATACCAGTTTAACTGGATCAAGTAAATTAAGGATTAGAATTAGAAAGTTAAAATAAAGGAGGAGAAGGTAAGTGCTGTTAACATTCACTCAAACTTAACGGCACATTCACTGCCAGTCCGCCATCTGCAGTTTCTTTGTATTTACTGTTCATGTCCAGCGCTGTATCCCACATGGTTTTTATTACGCCGTCTAAACTTACTTTAGCAAAATCAGGTTTGCTTTGCAGGGCCAGCTGGCTTGCAGTGATGGCTTTGATTGCCCCCATCGTATTTCTTTCTATGCAGGGTATTTGCACCAGGCCACCAATAGGGTCGCAGGTAAGGCCAAGATGATGTTCCATGGCTATTTCAGCTGCCATCAATGCCTGTCGCTGGGTACCGCCCATACATTCCGTCAATGCTGCTGCAGCCATTGCACTGCTAACGCCAATCTCTGCCTGGCAACCTCCCATTGCTGCTGAAATGGTAGCTCCTTTTTTAAATATGCTCCCTACTTCACTCGCCGTCAATAAAAAGTGTATGATCTTGTCATCGCTGTTGCCATCACAAAAACAAATGAAATATTGCAGCACTGCCGGTATCACCCCTGCGGCACCGTTAGTAGGAGCGGTTACTACCCTCCCAAAGGAGGCATTCTCTTCATTTACCGCCAGCGCAAAACAACTTACCCAATCCAGGATGTAGGTAAATTCTTTACCTCCATTCTTTATGCATTCCAGCCATTCATCATAAGCAGTATACTTTGCATCTTTTAATAATCTTTTATTTAAATCATATCCTCTCCTGGTTACCTGCAACCCTCCGGGCAACATTCCCTGGGTATGGCAGCCCCGGAAGATACATTCCTTCATCACCTGCCAGATGTTTAAAATATATTGCTTCGTTGTTAATTCCGTATGCCAGGAGGTTTCATTTTCCAGTACTACCTCGCTAATGCTCATGCCTGTTTTCCTGCACCAGTGCAGCAGGTCTTCCGCTGTGTTGACAGGGAAAGGCAATACCACTTCGCTTTGTGCATTGCCGGTCTCACCTTCTTTAACCACAAAGCCGCCGCCAATGGAATAATAAGTTTCAGCAAAGGTTTCGCCGTTGTGAAGCCGAACTAAAAAGGTAAGTGCATTGGGATGAAAAGGCAGGGATTCTGAATAGAGAAATTCAATATCTTCATCCGGGTCAAAATCTATTTCGTGCCTGCCATGCAGCAGAATTTTTTTCATGGCCCTGATGTCATTCATTTTTGCCTGTATCCGGTCCACTTCAAAAGTTACGGGATCAGCCCCGCATAAACCTAATTGGATGGCTACCCCTGTGCCATGGCCGATGCCTGTTTTTGCCAGTGACCCATACAGCAGCACTTCGATACTCTGCACCTGTTGTACAATATTTCTCTCTTCCAGTGAGTCAAGAAACCGAAGGGCGGCCTTCCATGGCCCAAGCGTATGACTGCTGGAGGGGCCAACCCCGATTTTAAACATATCGAATATAGAAATGGCTTCGTGAGTCACACCGGGAGTTATTAATAGTTTAGAATTTCAACAGTAAAAATGAGGATGGAGTTAGACGGTATGCCTCCGGTAGCAGAACAACCATACCCTAATGATGGGGGGAGATAAAGATTAATAACACCTCCTTTCTTTACGAGCGGCACTCCATATTGCCAGCCAAGGATTACATTGCTTAATGGGAAAGTAACCCCGGTGGCATTAGAATCAAATACAGTACCATCGGTTAAAGTGCCACTGTACTTAACTGTTACATTGGATGCAACAGTAGGAAAACTGGTGCCATACCCGGGCCCGATTACCTGGTAAAAAAACCCACGGGAATCCTGTGTGGCAGTTATTCCTTTTAAGGTTAGATAATTTTTAACATTGGTTATTTCCGCTGCTGTAGGTACAGCCCCGGTGGATACACAATCATTTCCGTTGGAAGAAGATTTGCCGCAGGCATATAATACAACCGGGAGGCAACAAACAAAAAAATACTTTTTGATCATACTATTCATTGGTTTTACTTTTATCAGCCACATCTGCAGGCTGGGTGGTAGAGGTTTGTTTTGATTTTAATTCTTTATACAATTGTTCGTTCATCTCCCATTTAAACTGCATCCTGAAAAAGGAATAGAATAAAACAATGCCAAGGACCGCAAAAATAGCAGTAATATAAGAACCCGTGGAAGTTTTAGAAATTTTCATGAACCAGTCAGGAAAAAAAATCCAAATAGAAGCAATGAATAATATAATGGGTAAACTAAACAGCAATGCCATTGGCAGGCCCCTGCCTAATTTACTGAGGAAAGTGCTTTCCCTTTCCCGGTTCCTTTCCCAGTAAATGAGGAAGAGCTTTTCTTTTTCTGTGAGCATGCTGCAAAGTTAACCAATAAAGTTTTTGTTGTTTTTGCAAATTGGTCAATATTAGGTAGGTTTGTCCATCTCAAAGAAATATGAAAATAGAGCAACTAATCGTTCAGCACCTGTACAACACTAAAACTGTCACCCTGCAGGGAATTGGCACACTTCATCTTGACCCTTCCGTTGCTTTGCCCACTGATGCAGACAAAGCTGTCGTGATCCCCGAAAATGCCTTCAGGTTTGAGTACAATTTAAAAGCAGGCGAAGATGAGGCGTTGATCAACTTCATTGTTCAGCAAACAAGAAAAATAAGGCCGCTGGCTAGTTCCGACCTGGAATCATATTCCATACTCGCAAAGCAGTTTTTAAATATTGGCAAACCCCTGTTGATTGAAGGTGTGGGCACAATTCAAAAAAACCAGTCAGGATCCTACGAATTTATCCAGGGACATTTTATCACTCCCAAAATAGATGATTTCCCGAAACAGCTGAAAGAAAAAACAGAAGACAATATTTCTTTTGAAAGTGAAAGCAGGAATACAGGAAACAATAGAAAATATGCCGTGATTGCTTTTATTTCGTTATTTGCAATACTTGCCGGGCTTGGATTATATTATTTTATTTTCAAGAAAAAATCTCCGGGAACAGAGCCGGTAATACAAACACAGATTGTAGTGCAGGACACAGTTAAAAAAGTTGATACCGTAAAGGCAATTGTACCTGATACTGTTGCTGCAAAGCCAGCAGAAACAGAAAAAAAAGATAGTGTCAATTTCAAGGTGGTGATCAGGGAATATAAAGATGCTGCTACAGCAGAAAAGAAATTGAAAACATTTACCGACTATGGCTACAAGCTGATTTTAATAAAAGCCGACTCTGCTAAATACCAATTGGCTATGCCTTTTACGTCACCCCTTGCTGATACTTTAAGAGTGAAAGATTCCCTAAGGAAGAAAATTTTTGGTGGCAACCCTTACGTGATATTGAAATAGGGCTGATCAATAAAAAAATGTTCAGGGTATGAAAAAATCTGCTGTTCTTCTTTATTCAGTTATTTTCTGGATCATTGTTTTCATTGACATAGCAGGTATTTCTAGTGGCTCCTCCATTATTAATGCCTTGGCGAAACCTTTGCTGATACCGGCTTTGCTATTGCTTTTACTTTTTTCTACGGCTTCACTGCACAGCAAAAACTTAATTGTTGCTGCACTGCTATTCTCTTTTTCGGGTGATGTGCTGCTGCTGTTTGAAAGCAAGGGGCCATTATTTTTTATTGGTGGGCTGGCAAGTTTTTTAGCTACCCATATTTGTTATATCCTTTACTTCATCAATATCAAATCACCCCGGCCTTCGCTTATCCGCAAACAGCCCTGGCTGGCGGCACTTATAGCAGCTTTTGGGATAAGCCTGGTTCAATTACTGCTTCCAGGGCTGGGTAGTCTTACCCTGCCAGTCATTATCTATACCATAGTTATCTGCACTATGATGATCTGCAGCCTTCATGTATTTTTAAAAACAGGGGCCCCTTCCAATCGTTTGTTTGCAGCAGGCGCATTGTTGTTTATCGCATCAGATTCTATGCTGGCCATGAATAAATTTTACAAGCCGTTTTCCGCGGCGTCTGTACTTATCATACTCACTTACTGTGCTGCACAGTTTTGCATTGTGCAAGGAGTAATCCAAAGAAAGCAATAACAAAGTGCGGCGGGTTAACCCTTACTTTTTTTTAACTGATAACAAAAGCTGTTGTTTTATGACAGAGAGGTGATTTGCGTTATCAAATAATGACAGATCGCACACTTGAGGCAATTTCCTTACATACAACTTTTTTTTGGCATGGTATTTTCAACCCTACCTGATGAAACTGAGATTATAATGCTGCTTTGAATTACCCGGATAATTTAATAACATATAATAGCCTGGTTGAACCAGATGAATCAGAAATTTAAACAGTACTTTTCCGTTAATAAACATTCTTAGATCCAATAAAAAAAATGATTATGAAAAATTCTTTACTGATTGTCACCCTGTGTGTTTTATTTTTTTCCTGTGCCAATAAAAAAACATCTCTGGAGGCCGATAAAGAAATGCTTCTGAGAGATTCTTTTGCCTTAAGCAAGTCAAATATGCAAACAGATAAGGGAATTTCGAATGACAAAAGCACCTCTGCAAAAGTTCACCATAGCAACAATTCTAATAATACAGGGAATAATAACAATACTGGTGATAACAACAATAACGGTGTACAAAATACCGGCAACAGCAATACGAACCAGGATAAGGGATGGAGCAGTGCAGCTAAAGGCACAGCCATTGGCGCTGCCAGCGGAGCAGTAATTGGCGCGGTAGTTAGTAAAAACAAAGCTGCAGGTGCCATTATTGGCGGCGTTGCAGGAGGAGGCGTGGGTTATGCCATTGGCAGATCTAAAGACAGGAAAAGCGGCCGAGTTGCAAGAAAAAGGGCTGCCAGGGCAAATTATTAAAATGTATGCCCTTTAATATTTATTACCGTAATTCTTAATTACGGTTTTTTGTTTTAATACCTTTGCAGAAATAATAAAAAAAATATTGGTATAGTTTAAACATATTGTTGAGGCTATTCTAATAATTAATAACTTGTCAGCATATGAAAGAACAACACCACTTTATATTTTCAAATGACTCAGAACCGCACCGCATCAGAACAAAAAATATTCTGAAAGAACATCCTGAAATAAGGCATTTAATAGGCAAAAATCCGTTGACCATTTTCGCCATCATCGGGCTGGTGGCCTTGCAGATCACCACTTCATGGCTGGTGGCTGATATGTCGTGGTGGATTGTTTTGGGTGCTGCTTACCTGGTTGGCGCTTTTGCAGACCATGCCCTGTTTGTAATGATACATGAATGTGCTCACCGGCTGCTTTTTAAAAAACCCGAAGCCAACAGGCTGGCGGGAATATTGGCCAATGTGCCCCAATTATTCCCCAGTTCGGTTTCTTTTGAAAGATACCATATCAAACACCATTCCTTCCAGGGGGTGCATGAACTGGATGCTGATTTACCTAATTACTGGGAAGCTAAACTCATTGACAATTATTTTATCGGTAAAGTGCTATGGTTGTTGTTTTATCCGCTGTTCCAGGTATTCCGGATTGGCAGGCTGAAAGAAATCAAACCATTTGATGGCTGGGTTGCCCTGAACTGGGCGGTGCAGGTAGTTTTTACCGTTCTTATTATTTGGTTATGGGGCCCTAAGGCAATCATTTACCTGCTGGCCAGTTTTTTCTTTTCTGTGGGTTTGCATCCGCTGGGAGCCAGATGGATACAGGAACATTATTTGACTTATGGCCAGCAGGAAACGTACAGCTATTATGGCCCTTTGAATAATTTGGCTTTCAATGTTGGTTTCCATAATGAACACCATGATTTCCCTTCCATTCCCTGGAACCGTTTACCGAAAATTCGTGAAGGTGCCCCTTCCTTTTACAATACCTTATATTTTCATACCTCGTGGACAAAACTGTTCTTCCGCTTTTTGTTTGATAAAGAAATTTCCCTGTATTCAAGGATAGTTAGAAAAGACCGGGGGCGGGTGAAATTAACAGATGAATCGAAACCGGATTCGGAATTGATCAATGCGTATAAAGAAGCATAAATTATATAAAAAGGGCTGCCATCCGGCGGCCCTTTTTACTACTCATAACAGCTCAAACCGGCTGCCAGGCCCTTGTTTATGGCTAATTATTTTTATTATTAATTGATTTGATTTCTTAAATTCTCAATTCTACCATTTAATATTGCAGAATAATTTTTGGCCCCCTCAGTATTTAAATGGTCACTGTTAAAAAAATAAGTTGTGGGTAATGGTAAATTCAAATCATTCCAATACCGGATATCATATTTTTTAGCCAAATTGGTAACCTCAGCATCATTTTTTTCTAATTGTATTTTATTGAACATATTAACATACAAGCTATAACAAGGTGTGGTAATTAGGATAGGGATAATATTTTTATTTTTTAACTTCCGGATGAAATCTTCCACATCGCTAAGGATTTCATCTTTTTCCTTCGAATTAAAAATGGTTTGTTCAAAAGAATTAGCCCTGATTTTATAAGAATTTGTTTCCATTTCAGATTTACTTATCCCATTTAAAGAAAACCAACCCTTTACTATCGGTTGATCTGTATTAACCCCTTTATTATCCAGATCTATCGCGTTGAGTTTTGCTTTCTTATGGCTAAAATTATTAATGAAACTGTAGACTGCAAGTTTTGGCGTATACCCCTTGATGTAAGAGTATTTTTCAAAAAAAGGCAACTTATCCTTATACACTATTCCATTTCCATAATAAGACCAGGCATCTCTCATGCCTTGACTGGAAAAATATAAAGAATGATAATCAATGCTAATCAATACAAACTTTAAGCGGGGGAGTTTATCAATATGTTTTAATGTCAATCTCTTATCAAAATACAAAGACTGGTTAACCTGTGCCATGTTATAGGCATAAGAATTAAATTGGGCTGGAGCTATGCCGTAAGTTGAGTGTGAGTTGCCTAAAATTAATATTTCTATTTTATTGGCATTTTCAATTAAACCACGTTCTTTTAAACTATAAACGGAATCCGTATTTCTTAAATAAATTTCAAAGAAAACAATTAAGGAAATTACCGGCAGGGAAAAAATAAAAAGTTGCCTTAAGAATATTTTCACGGTTATTAAAATTGAAAGTAAATAAACTGTTGTTCTGAACCTGTATAATAAAGAACGGCGAGTACAATTACATAATACGCCATCCACCGGAATACCCTTGGCCATTGAAGTCCGATTTTAGCAATGGCATACTGCTGTTCTCTTCCTGTCCATTCAATTAATAAAAATAGAAGAATTAAGAGCATCAGAAAGGGAGTTGTACCGGCTCCGGGGAAACGCTGTATTTTAAATGGGGAACCCGAAAATATTCTATGGATATATTCTATCGCCTGGCTTAAGCTTGCGGACCGGAAAAATATCCATGCAAATACCGTCAGGCTAAAAGTTACCAGTATGGAAAGTAATTCCTTAATGTTGGGGAAATTCCGGCCCTGCGCAACAATGTCAAGATTATTTCTGTTGGTTCTTAATAAAATGGATGGCATGATATATAAGGCATTTAAAAACCCCCAAACAATAAAGGTCCAGTTTGCCCCATGCCAAAAACCACTTACCAGGAAGATTATAAATGTATTTCTAACTTTCATCCAGGTGCCGCCCTTACTGCCTCCCAAAGGAACGTACAGGTAATCTCTAAACCAGGTGGAGAGTGATATGTGCCAGCGCCGCCAAAATTCAGCTATGTCTCTTGAAAAATAAGGAAAAGAAAAATTTCTTAATAATTCAATTCCAAAAAGCCTCGCAGTTCCCAGCGCAATATCTGAATACCCGGAAAAATCCCCGTAAATCTGAAAGGCAAAAAATAAGCCCCCGAGTATTAGCGTGAACCCCGAGTAATCAGCATAATTATCAAAAATAAAATTAGCAAACTTGGCACATTGATCCGCAATTACCACCTTCTTAAACAATCCCCATAAGATTTGCCGTAAACCATCAGCAGCCTGGGTGTAATTAAAAGTTCTTTCCTTTTTTATTTGTGGTAAAAGGTGTGTTGCACGTTCAATTGGCCCGGCAACCAACAAAGGAAAGAAACTCACAAAAACCGAATAATCTATGAAATTTTTCTCCGCCTTAATTTTGTTTTTATAAATGTCAATAACATACGATAACCCATGAAAAGTATAAAAAGAAATGCCTACCGGCAAAATTACCTTTAAGGTCCAGGGATTCACCTGCAAACCAAAATGGGCTATGGCCGCAGCAAAAGAGGTAGCAAAAAAATTATAATATTTAAAAATGCCAAGGAATCCAAGGTTAACGGATATGCTTAGCCAAAACCAAAAACGCTTCCTGCTGAGGATTTTAGCATCCGACATTTTTAAGCCGGTGTAATAATCAAGCAAGGTAGAAAAGATGAGTAGAAATAAAAATCTCCAATCCCAAAATGCATAAAAGAAGTAGCTCGAAACTAACAGCAGTAAATTTTGAAATTTTAAGTTCCCCCTGGTTGCGAACCAGTAAAGAAGAAAAACAATAGGTAAGAATACAGCAAAATTTAGTGAGTTGAAAAGCATCCTGTCTGTAAGTTTTAAGTGTATTGATGTCAGGCCTCCTGCTATTTTGATTTACCCAAAATTTCAAATTGTAAATAAAAAATGGAAGCAAAGGGCCGGATGATATTTATATATCTTCCCAAATTGCTTCCAATTTAAGCAGGACTACCTGTTATATTATTTTCCAATATATTTATAAACCCGGGCCATACCTTCCGCATTGCCGTAAAGACAAACATATAAATAAAAACGTTATCTGCAAAGTATTATTGCTGTCCCATCATTCATTGTTTTGGGCTTACCGCATCAGCAGGCGTAAAGAAATTACGCCATAGAATGGATGCCCCCTCTTTTAATAATTTGTATTGGTTTTATCAATTAATATTACCTCCACTTTTTTTATTAGTATTGCGGATGAAAAAAACAGTTCCATTATTTTGTTGTCTTTTTTCTTTTCTTTTTTTAGCTGCCCAAAAAAAAGCCGTGCCGGGCTGGCATACAATGGACCTTGTTCAGGATAGTTTCTATGGCATCAGCCTCAGTAAAGCATATGTTTTTTTGAAAGAGAAAAAACTTTTACCGGCACCCGTAATTGTAGGGATCCTTGACAGCGGCATTGATACTACACATGAAGACCTCATAGCCGTATTATGGACCAATAAAAAAGAGATACCCGGCAATAACCAGGATGATGACAACAATGGTTACACTGATGATATACATGGCTGGAATTTTTTAGGTAATGCCAATGGGCAAAATGTATTTCGCAACAGCAGCGAATGGATAAGGGTGTACTGGCGATATAAGAATCAATATGACCATAAAACAATTGACACCAATACCCTTTCCACAATAGAAAGGTATAACTATGCGCTCTGGCAAAAAGCAGCTGCGGGTGTAGTGGGAAAAGGGCTTTCAACAGAAAAGTTGGATAGCCTCCGGCAGTATGTACAGTCGGTTTTTTTTTGTGACAGCCTCTTTCAGCTACTTTGTGGTAAAGCGGTTTATGGACTTGCAGAGGTAGCTGCCTATAAAGCAACAGGCGAACGGGAAAAAGCCATCAAAGCATTTTTAACTGCAACCCTGTCACAATTTGAATTGCCCGAAATAAAGAATGATTTTGCAGTAAATGAAATAAATAAATACCTGGAAGGGGAAGAAGCCAAAGCCAGCGGGGATAAAGTGCCACCGCAAAACAGCCGCCTGGAGATTACCGGGAATGATGATACCGACCCCATTGCCAGCCACTACGGCAACAATAATATAGGTGCCGGTGAAACAAATCATGGCACACACCTGGCCGGCATCATTGGGGCAGTGCGGAACAATGGAAAGGGAATGGATGGCATTGCCGATAAGGTTCAAATCATGCCGGTAAGAACAACCCCTGAAGGAGATGAATATGATAAGGATATTGCGATGGGAATACGGTATGCAGTTGATAATGGCGCCAAAGTGATCAATATGAGTTTTGGTAAAAGCCTGAGCCCGGATAAAAAAATGATCGATGATGCCGTGAAATACGCCTTGAGCAAAGATGTACTGATCGTACAGGCAGCAGGCAACAGCAAAAGAAATATCAATGCATTTGACAATTTTCCCAATCCCAGATACCTGTTTTCAGATTCGGTTGCACCGAATTGGATAACTGTTGGTGCAACAGACTGTAATGGCAATCCGGCTCCTTTCACAAACTATGGCATTGCGGTGGTGGACATATTTTCCCCGGGAGTAGCCATTTATTCCACTATTCCTTTCACCAATAAATACATGAGTTGGGATGGTACCAGTATGGCCTCGCCTGTAGTATCCGGTGTTGCTGCACTGATAAGAAGTTATTTTCCAAAACTAAGTGCCGTAAAAGTGAAAACGATCATTGAACAATCAGCAGTGAAGCCAGCTGCCACTGCTGCAATGCCAGGCACCAGCCAACAGGTAATGCTAAATAAATTGTGCAAAAGTGGTGGTATTGTAAATGCTTATGAAGCGGTGAAACTGGCATATAAAAGCAGTGTCGAATAGTGCATAGTCGGAAGTTGATAGTTTATATCAAACTATCAATCCTCTTTGCCAACAATAAATTATCATGATGCAACCGCTACAAAATGTACTATTAACTGGGTACAGTTGGATGTTATATGCGCCAGCATAATGCAACTATACAGCGTTCTTAAGGACCCAGAGCTGGCGAAGGTTTTTAATTGGCAGGATAAATAAAAAAGTTGCGGATAAATATTTCCGCAACTTTTTTTACAGGAACTTGACCCAATGGATTAAGTTGTAAATGCATGTACCATTCCTAAAATCGATGCAAGCATCACAACGCATTTCCAGCAATATGTTCTTTTCATTGTTATTATTTTTTTGTGTCTGTAAAAATACAGTAATTGTATAGCTGCACTCTGTTAATGTTTGGCTCTTTTATTACAAGAGGATTAAGGCATGTTGCAATTTATTCCACAGTATAAACATCAATATTGTAGAAAATAATACCCGGTATAGTTAATACAACAAGAAACTTTATATGCCAATAGTAAGGCATGAAATTATTTACAATTATAATAAATTGCTCCCCTGATAATTACATTTTTATAAAAAATATGCCGGTAAAATATCCTTTCTATATCAAAAGTACTGTAATACTTTTTGGACTTATACTATTTGTATATGCGCTGGCGCAATTAGGTAACATCCTGGTGCCATTGATATTTGCGGCTATGCTTTCAATACTGCTAAATCCTTTGTGCAACTGGCTCTTAAATAAAAAAGTACCCCGCATACTATCCATTTCTCTGTCCCTGTTGGCAGCAATTATTTTATTTGGAAGCATCGGTTATTTTGTCTCTTCACAATTGGCAAATTTTACGACTGAAATGCCATTGCTGAAACAGAAATTCACGACTTTATTTGCTAACCTGCAGCACCAAATTAATGGAAGGCTCGGCATTAATATTGAAAAACAAAATGAATGGCTTGCAAGCAAGCAAAGCAACCTGGAGCCCCTTGCCGGCAATGCATTGAGTGGCATTTTCGGTTCTATTTCTGTGCTGTTTCTATTGCCTGTTTACACTTATTTATTCCTTTATTACAAATCATTGTTGCTTAATTTCCTGTACGAAATATTTGCAGAACAAAATACCAATGAAGTGGCAATAGTGCTTACACAAACAAAACAGGCGATTCAAAACTTTATGTCTGGCCTATTACTGGAAGCGTTAATCGTGGCTATTATGGATG
>JAYVUL010000030.1:0-3080 GCA_043787935.1 Chitinophagaceae bacterium
AGCCTTCAGCTTTCAGCCTTCAGCCTTCAGCTTTCAGCCTTCAGCCTTCAGCTTTCAGCCTTCAGCCTTCAGCTTTCAGCCTTCAGCCTTCAGCCTTCAGCCTTCAGCTTTCAGCCTTCAGCTTTCAGCCTTCAGCCTTCAGCTTTCAGCCTTCAGCCTCACGCTTACAACGCCAACAAACTACAACCCCTGATATCCGAATTATCCAGCCGGCCCAGTACTTCAAAACTTTCATCGGGGTACAATTTGCCGGCGTCATCCGTTGCAATAAAACTACAACTATACAAATTAGCGAGGTCAATCACATTGATGGCACCGCTAATTGTTTTGCTATTATTGGGTCGTTGTACGGATAGCGGATCATCTTCTTCTCTTAACACAATTTTCATCCATGGCGGGCAATTAAAAATACCATCTCCTTTTGAATAGGCCTGGCTAAGCAACTCCGTCATGCCATATTCTGAATGAATTTTACTTACGTTAAAACTTGCACGTAAAATATCGTGTACTTCCGGCCGGGTTAATTCTTTCCTGCGTCCTTTCATACCACCGGTTTCCATGATGGTGGTGTGTTGTAACTGCATGGGATATTGTACTGCAAAATCCAGCAGGGCAAACGTTACGCCGATTAACAATGTTTTTTTTTGTTGCTTTTCCAGTTGCAGCAAGGTATAGTGTAGCTTTTCCAGTTCATTCAAATAAAAACCGCTTTGTCCATGACCACTCTCTTTTATCAATTTATCGGCCATCATTACCAGCGACGAATTTTTTCTTTCTAAGTAAGATGGTAAAAGTGCAATAATGCACCAGTCTTTAGGATTGCCATAAAAGAGGCGAAAAGCGGCTGAGAAACTTTGCTCATACAGGGCAATATCTTTTATCAAATGTTTGCTGTTGATGGTTTGCGTAGTACCACTACTTTCAAAAAGGGCTGCTGCTTCAAATTGCGTGGTGGTAACAATATGCGTTTTAAAAAAAGCAATTGGTAAAAATGGGATTTTGTTAATGGTGTTAATTTTTGCCGGTTCAATGTGCAGGGCCTTGCAAAACTGTTTGTAAACCGGGTTTTGCAAGTATTGAAAATTAAAAACAGCCAGGGCTGTTTCCTCAAAATTTTGTGGAGTTACGGATAGTAAATTATCTGATGGAGTTATATTTTTAACGGAACTATTCAATTTCTATCATTAAATTTGATGTATAATTTACAAAGATGCGTTACACTATTTTAATTGCCCTTGTTTGTTTTGTTTTTTTAGGTTGTAAAAAGGATACTTATTCTACCACGCCGCAATTAACCTATAAATCGACTAATACCACCCGCTTATTTCCTGACCAGGTAATTAAATTTAATTTAACCGTTACCGATGCAGAAGGAGATGTGATTGATACCATGTATGTTCAAAAAGTAAGTTTGAATTGTCCGGCCAGTAATTTTTCTGAAAGGGTGCCCATACCTAAATTTATTACCAATAACAATTTAAAAGCAGATATTTTGGTATCTTATTCTAACGGTATCAACAATCCCGGTTACACAACTATTGCTTCCCGCTGTCGTTATGATGATAGCTGCTATTTTCGTTTTATGATAAAAGACAGGGCTAATAATAAAAGCGATACTGTCAGATCTGAAATAATTGTTGTTGTTGCTAATTAGACTTTTCAACATCCGGTTAAATTTAACCTACCGCTCCCTTTATTGCTTTGCAACCACTTTCTGTTGCTCGGTTTTTTATCGGCCTTGTAAATACCCGAAGACACCTGTGTTGTTATCCCGTTTAATTTCTTCAATATGTTTAATACACTCACTATGACAAGTATTTAGTTAATTTGTAAAAAAATATTTTAATGGCAAAGGCAAAAGCAAAAGCAACAACAAAATCAAAAACTCCAAAAAGTATTCTAACTGATCAGTCTTACACGTTCCTCAAAAATTATATCAACAATCCCTCTCCCACAGGTTTTGAAAGCAGTGGTCAAAAGATGTGGTTAGATTATGTGAAACCTTATACCGATAGTTATTTTACCGATCCTTATGGTACCGCCGTGGCGGTTATTAATCCCACTGCGCCTTTTAAAGTGGTGATAGAAGCACATGCAGATGAAATAAGCTGGTTTGTAAATTATATTTCTCCTGAAGGATTTATTTACCTTAAACGCAATGGGGGAGTAGATCATCAGATTGCGCCGTCAATGAGGGTATTGGTGCATGGAAAGAAAGGTATTGTAAAAGCAGTGTTCGGATGGCCGGCCATACACACCAGGATGGCGAGTGCCGACAGCAAAGAGCCACAACCCAAAGTGGATAATTTATTTTTAGATTGTGGTGCCCGTAACAAAAAAGAAGTGGAAGACCTCGGTATTCACATTGGCGCTGTAGCCACTTATGAGGCTAATTATGAAGAGCTGGCCTATGATAGCATTATTGGCCGTGCATTTGATAACCGTGTGGGTGGTTTTATGATTGCGGAAGTTGCCAGGTTACTGCAACAAAATAAAAAGAAATTACCTTTTGGCCTGTACATTGTAAATGCGGTGCAGGAAGAGATTGGCCTGCGGGGTGCAGAAATGATTGCCCGCAGAATTAAGCCGGATATCGCTATCATTACTGATGTAACGCATGATACCTCTACACCAATGATCAGTAAAATTATACAGGGCGATACGGTTTGTGGTAAAGGCCCCAGCTTAACATTTGGCCCTGCGGTACACAATAAATTATTGGATGTAGTGCAGGCTGTAGCTGCTAAAAATAAAATACCGGTTCAGTTACATACAGTAAGCCGGAGCACCGGTACCGACACAGATGCATTTGCCTACGCCAACGATGGTTGCCCGAGTGTGCTGATCTCAATGCCGCTGCGTTACATGCACACTACCGTTGAAATGATTCATAAAAGTGATGTAGAAAATACCATCAAACTGATTTATGAAACCGTGCTGATACTGACACCTAAAACTAATTTGAGTTATTTTTAAAGGGCATACGTTAATTTATTTTAGAGCAGCAAATTATTTTCCGGGCAAAGAAGCTATGTGGTAAATTGTTGCATCGCCCTCTTGTACTTTTTTAGCGTATTGGT
>JAYVUL010000031.1:0-11654 GCA_043787935.1 Chitinophagaceae bacterium
ATTTAGTGATGGCACATCCAGTACCGATGCAGAGCCGGCAAAAAGCTTTGCTCCAAGCCTGCTGCATTATACTGTAAAGTTAGAAGCATTCAATGCTGCCGGTTGCAAAGACCAGTTGATAAAATCAAACCTTATTTTAGCAAAAGTGCCGCCGGTAGCGGATTTCTTCATCAGCCCTTCACCCATCATTACGGTGCCGGATTATACTTTTAGTTTCAACAACCTCACATTGAACAGCAATAAATACACTTACCAATGGAGCCTTGGCGACGGAACATTTGCCGGCACGAGGGATATTGTATCACATAAATACATAGATACCGGAAATTATGCAGTGCAGTTAGTTGTATTGGATACCAGCTCCGGTTGTCCCGATACCATTGTGAAAATTGCGAGGATCGATGGCTATCCCGGTTACCTGTATTTGCCGAATGCTTTTTATCCCAATAGTATCAGAAGTGAATTCAAAACATTTAAACCATTGGGCAAGGGCCTTGCTGAATATCAATTACAGGTATTTGACAGCTGGGGTAAATTATTATTTGTAACAACACAACTGGATGCCGCCGGAAGCCCCGCAGAAGGATGGGATGGGACCAATAAAGGCAAACCCATGCCGCAGGATGCTTATGCCTGGCGGATAACGGCAGTTTTTAAAAGTGGCAAGCGATGGGATGGCATGAGTTACGGCAATCAATGGAGTGGAAAACCCGGTAATACTTTTGGCACAGTCACCTTATTTAGATAACCAACTATGAAACAAAAAATATTTATACTTTTCCTCCTCATTACAATTGCTGGCGCAAGAGGCCTGGCGCAGGACGCCTTATTTACACAGTTTCATTATGCCCCCGTAAATTTTAATCCGGGGCTTACCGGCTGCGGAAAAAATAATCTTCGGGTAACCGGCGTTACAAAAATGCAGTGGTTCAATTTATACAAACCCTATAAATTTATTGCCGGTTCAGTTGATTTGTCTGTATATGATGACTGGTTGAGAAACGTGGTTAACCTTGGTCTGGCAGTAAATCATTCCAGCAAAGGGTATTTAAGCAACACCAATATTTCCGGAATTGTTGGCCGGAGTTTTGGCACCAACAATGGCGATTGTTCCAACTGGTTTTTGAGCATGGCATTACAGGCAGGGGTTACCCTCAGCAGTGTAAATCCCAAAGGGTTTGTGTTCATAGACCAGCTGGATCAGAATGGTATGACGGGTGATCCTTCGCAGGTGGATCTTTTTACCAGCTATACCAACAAAAATTATTTTGATATGTCTGCCGGTGCGGTATTTGCATTTAATAATTTTTTATTTGGCGGAGCAGTACATCATGTAAATGAACCCAACATCAGTTTTAACGGCAAACCTGAAAACGGCAGGCTCCCAAAAAAGATCACAGCCCATGTGAGTTATATTTACAATACGGATGTGGTGAAATTAAAGCCCACACTCATCCTGCAGAAGCAGGGACAAGGCAGTGCATTGATCCTGGGTACTTTAATTGACTTCAATGAATTTCCGATTGAGCTGGGTTGCTGGTACAGGAACAATGTGGGCTTTTCCAATAACAATGCATTTAGTGTTGGCTTTACCTGGAAATGGGGTGAAGCCAAAACTGTGTCTACCAACAGTAACGAATACGCCAATAAAATGGGTATCAGCTATGATGCAGAAATTGTAAAGCCGGGCTTGAATACTACCCATGGAAGTTTGGAATTTGGCATCCAGCGGGATATAATAGTGGGGGATAACTCCAGGTGCCCTACGGCAACATCGGGTATTTGCAACTACCGTTTCCCGTGGGAATTTTTTTAAGTACAACCGCAATTGTTGTGCAGGATTTTTGGTGGTGGCAGGGCGGAGAGGCAGGTAACCTAAAGTAAATCCATATGGGAGGAGTCTCCTGGTCAAACAGGAGGTACTTCATAGTGATCCGTAAGCGCATGTTCACGGGGTTATTATTGCCTGCTATAATACAACAGGAATCTGTGTAATATTGCACTGAAGAGCCAATTTAATAAACAACCGCAAGCATTGACCTAAATTAAAAATAAACAACATGAAAAGAGTAACTGCAAGCCTCGCTGCAATCATCTTAACAAGTACTGTATTGTATGCACAAAAAGGCAGCAGCAAAAGCGGTTTTGGTTATAACGAGGGGGATAAATTACTCAATGTTGGTATTGGGGTCAATTCTTATTATGCCGGAGGCCATCCTGTTGGGGCATCTTTTGAACTGGGCATCACAGATGAATTAAGTGTGGGAGGCAATTTTGACTACCTGGACAATACCAACTATGGCCTTCAATTTACGGTTTTGTATTTTGGAACCAGGATATCTTACCATTTTAATGAATCATTTGAAATTGATAATAATAAGGTGGATTTGTATGGCGGTGCAGCACTTGGCTACAGAAGTTTTAAGTGGAATGATGCGGGGCTTGATCGGGGTTCAGCATATGAGAGCAGGATTTATGCAGGGGCTTTCATTGGTGCCAAATATTATTTTTTGAAAAATATAGGAGCCCTTGCCGAGGTAGGAGCGCTTGGTTCTACCAATGCAAGGGTGGGTATTGGGTTTAAATTTTAAACTCCCTGTTTGATGTTGCTGCAAAATAGCATTTACCCTGCTGCACCGGTTTTTAATTCAACTTCAACTCAAATAATTTTGGCCAACGCTTGCCGGTGATGTACATTTTTTTGCTGCTGCTGTCGTAAGCAATGCCATTCAATACATTGTCCATCTCCCGGATTGGATAGCTGCCGTAGAAACTTTTCAGGATATCTGCAGTTTCTATTTTGCCAATAACATGGCCGTTGGCAGGGTCAATCTGGATGAGGTAGGTACTTCCCCAAACATTGGCAAACACCATTCCGTCAATATATTCCAGCTCATTAACAGAATCAACGGGCCCGTTGTTATCTACCACCTGTACTATTCGCTTGATCTTAAAATCATCCGGGTTTACAAAATACAAATTGCCTGAAGGTTGCCCGTCGCTGATGATCAGTTCTGTGCCATTACTAGTCATTCCCCAGCCTTCACTCTGCCAGGGAAATGTTTTGACTGGCTTTGATAAATCGGAAAGGTTATATTCAAAAACGATATGGCTTTGATAAGTGAGCTGGTATAATTTATCCTTAATAATGCTGATGCCCTCACCAAATATGGTGCTGTCTTTCAAAACATATTTGTTTTCAATCTTACCGGATTTTATATCGGTGATCTGAATAAAGGATTTTTTTGTTTCTCCTGTTCCTTCATAAAGTTTTCCATTATAAATAAAAAGGCCTTCTGTAAAAGCATTGGTATCATGCGGGTACTCGGCCATTAAAGAAGCCTGCAGCATTTTTGGGGCCGGCAAGCCGGTGGCTGTTGTGTTTGCAGGATCCGGTGCAGGGTCTGTTGTGTTGGTGTTGCAGCCCGCAAAAAATACAACACTTGCCAGTACAATAAATTTATTCATCTTAAAATATTTCAATTTGCAGGCAAATGTAATAAACTGATGCAGATTAGCCGGACCGGATTGCATAAAAGATTGCAAATAAATTTTGGTGTTCTTCTCATTATTAGGTTACTTGCAGTATCTCTGAGACGGCTATTTCCTCTTTACCAGCCAATGGTTTTACCGTATATTTTTTCGGAGCTGTACACCAAACAGGTTATTTCCAATATCTCTTGCTGATTATTATCCATTTTCCTTTTTTTTGCGCTGCAAGAAATACAGGTTTTTTATTGCTTTTTAATCTGCTATCCTTATCAAAATTTCCGTCAGTAATCAACTGAACGAGTACCATTTTTGGGATCTTTTCCAAAATGTGGAAAATTTCAATTCCTTCTATCCTCTGAAACGCAGGCCAGCAAAGCCTTATGGCTTTGGCACTAATCATGAATTGGTATAGCAAATACCTAATTCCTCTTTTATGAAAACATTTTGCAGCACAATAACTTTCTTGTTTCTCCTTCTTACAACCCAGGCACAACGTATCTGCGGTTCTGTTGAATATGCACAAAAACTGGCAGGCAGCAATTCACCTGTACAGAAAATGATAAACAGGGTATCTCAGCTACAAAGGCCCACAGCGCCTGAACGCGATACACTGGCAAATGAGATCATTTATATACCTGTGGTAGTGCATGTATTATACAATACGGCTGCCCAAAACTTAAGCGACGCACAAATTTTGTCGCAACTAACAGTTTTGAATAATGATTTTTCCAATCAAAATGCAGACAGGATGAATACTCCGGAAGTATTTAGAAACCTGTCTGCTGATACCAGGATTAAATTTTGCCTCGCACAGGTGGGGCCCGATAATAAAGGCACAACCGGTATTATAAGAAAGCAAACCTCGATAGCCGGATTTTCCGCTGATGATGCCATGAAAGAAAATGCAAGAGGAGGAGATAATGCATGGGACAGTAAAAAATACCTGAACATCTGGGTTTGTTCTTTGGGTGGCAGAAGCCTTGGCTACGCAACACCTCCCGGAGGACAACCAGATCTTGATGGAGTGGTAATAGCTTATGATGTATTCGGTGTAGTTGGTAATTTGCGTTCACCGTTTAACAAAGGCAGAACCGCCACACATGAAATAGGCCACTGGCTTGCATTAAAACATTTATGGGGAGATGCCATTTGTGGTGATGATGGAATAGAAGATACACCGCAGCAGCAATCATATAATTTTGGCTGCCCTTCCTTCCCCCATCTTAGCGCCTGTTCTGCCGACAGCAACGGTGATATGTTTATGAACTACATGGATTTTTCTGATGATGCCTGTATGAATATGTTTACTGTTGGGCAAAAGAAAAAGATGAGGGCAATGTTTGCAACAGGCAACCTGCGTAATTCATTTCTTACTTCCTTTGCCTGCGATAGCACATTGGTTCAGGCAGGGCCAACCCCGATACCACCGGTTGCTGCACCGGTTGCTGCAGCAGTTGATGTTTTTAATGTGTTTCCAAATCCGGTACAGTCTGACCTAACAATAGAATACAAGCCAGCAGCAGAAATGATCACAAAATCAATACACATTTACAGTGCGGTTGGGGTAAATGTTTTTACCGGGGAGCTAAGTAAAGAAAAAAGTACTTTCAATTTATCACATTTTCCTGCCGGTATGTATATCGTTCGTATCGGTGACGGAACTAATGTATTTATCAAAAAAATATTTAAGCTCTAAGGCCTTATTGCTCAATTGTTGAAAACCAAATTAGATTTTTACCGGGTAATCGTTGCGCCCATGGAGAGGCCCATTCATCGGCATCGCATTTGGCATCTGTACCCTGGAAATCCCAGCCTGTCATTGTTGCTTCCCAGGAACTACCGGCATCATCAACATTGATATCTGCCCGGCCACTACTGGTGCCAGTGCCACTCCCATGCCACTCATGCGAACGCAACAAAATACATTCTGATCAACTGCTTTTACAATCGGCAGTTTCTCATTTCCCATAGCCATGATACCACTCCAATGATCTGTTATGGTAAATGGGGTACCAGATAATAAATGTTGAGCAATGAAATTTTCCAGTTCCTTCAGGATCAAAGCAGTTGTTTGCATGGTGGTCGTTTCTTCTTCCAGGAGTGCCTTATTCCGGGCTCCGCCTATCAATAAACGGTTACCAAGATTTCGGAAATAATAATAACCCCGGTCAAAATGGAAAGTACCTTTTATTTTAAATTGGTCAATGGCTTCAGTTATCAATACCTGCCCTCTGCAGGGTTTAATATCAATGCCTGGAATTAATTGTTTTGTAAATGCGTTGGTGCAGAGTAATAGTTTTTTTGCAGAAAAATCAATCTCCTTATCCGTAGTTATCCTTATCCTTCCTTCTTGGTGCTGATATCCCGTCAATTCAATATTCGTTAGCACCTGCACTCCCATACTTTGTACTTTCTGCAATAATGCTTTAACTAATTTCCCGGAATGAAGCCCGCCTTCTAATTTGTTTTCAATCAAATGGTCAAAGCCATTAAAGCCAAATGCAGCCAGTTTTTCATCGGCAATGGAAAAAGTATTTGCCTCGCCGGTAATGGGTTGAAGTTTTTCATTGAGCCATTTTAAATTGCTAACGCTAAGGTGCCAATCTTCAGCGTTGGCAATAAAACATTCAAACCCTCCAGACGGATCATAATCAATCTCGTCATCCCTAAAATACTTTCTTATTTCAAGAAGGCCCTGGTAACGCAGGTTAACTAATTCAAAGGTTTTATCTTCTCCCATTGCAGTCACATCATGCAACAATTCTGAAGGGCTGCCAAAGCAACTGAACCCTGCATTTCTTGTGCTGGCTCCTGTTGGTATAATACCTCTTTCAAGAATGGTGATCTTTTGATCGGGATCTATCTCCATCAGTTTTAACGCACTCCAAAGGCCTGCAAAACCACTCCCCGCAATAATCACGTCCTGTGGTGCAAAAAAGGTTTCTTTTTCCCATACCGATAACTGAGCCATACATGTACATTTGTTAAAGTGCCTAAAGATAAAAACTAAATGGGCCACGTACCAACAGGGTGCACTATTTTTGTTTTTCAAACGAAAAAAAATAGCATGAAAAAATTTTTGGTTCTTACCCTATTGGCAAATAGTATATATTTTGGAGCAACTGCCCAGGGCTTTAAAGGCTTGCTTGATAAAGCTACCAAGAAAGATTCCACCGGGAAAAATACCTTAGAGAAAACGATCGGTACCAGATTGCCGGGCAGCAGCAGTGCCAAGGGCCTCAATAACGACGATATTATCAGCGGATTGAAAGAAGCGCTGAGAGTGGGCACCGATAGCAGCAGCAAAAAACTCAGTAAACCGGATGGTTTTTTTGGCGATGCAGCCATTAAAATTTTAATGCCTGAGGAAGCAAAAAAAGTGGAGAGTTCTCTGCGCAGTATGGGTATGGGCAACACGGTGGATAAAGCAATTCTTTCCATGAACAGGGCGGCAGAAGATGCTGCCAATGGAGTGGGAAATATCTTCTGGAACTCCATTAAGCAAATGACTGTGACAGATGGGTTGCAAATATTGAAAGGTGGCGATTTTGCTGCTACAGATTATTTAAAGAAAACCACCACTGCGGAATTGACAGAAAAATTCCGGCCGGTGATTGAAGCCTCTTTAATAAAGGTGGATGCCACCAAATACTGGAAAGATATCTTCTCCAAATACAATATGTTTGCTGCCAAAAAAGTGAATACCGACCTTACAGGTTACGTTACGGAAAGGGCTTTGTCAGGTTTATTTTACCAGATCAGCCTGGAAGAACAGAAGATAAGAAAAGACCCGGCGGCTCAGGTGACCGACCTTTTGAAAAAGGTGTTTGGAAAATAATGTTTTCTCATTTTATTAAATACCGGAATGAAAACAACAGGCCGTCTTCACAGCGAATGAGACGGCCTGTTGTTAAATAATGATCTTTTGTTATCTCTTACAACCTCACATTTACGCCTACCATAAAATTAAATGGGGCCATGGGGAAATAATAATTTTCTGTAGTTAGTCCGCCGGAAATATAACTAAACGTATAGCCATTTGCCTCATACTTTTTATTGAATACATTATTGAGTTGTACAATGATATTAGTGGCTTTAAACAATTTGTTTTCTATCAGGTAGCTCATCCTAACATCCTGCACGTAATAAGGATGTAAACTCCTGCTTTGCTGTGAGGTATTATCCATGTATTGCCTGCCCACATATTTGCTGAGTAAACTGATGCCGGCGTTTTTAAACGGAGTAAAATTAATGCTGCCGCCTGCCACGATACCCGGAGAAAAAGAGATATCAGTTGATGTATAAAAATTACTTTTTGTACCACCGTTATCATAATCATCTATCAGCTCAGTAAAGTTGCTGATCTTGTTTTTGCTGAAAGTTACATTGGCTGCAATATTTACAAAATTAGCCAGTTGCAGTTTCCCCTGCAGTTCAATGCCCATCCGGTAACTGCTTGGTACATTGACCCTCGTGTAAGCGCCAACATCGTTGATATTGCCTGCCAGTACCAATTGATCGCGGTAGTTCATGTAGTAAATATTGGCACTGTAAGCAAATTTTTTATTCTTTTTTTCTACGCCAAGTTCTATATCCTGCAATAGTTCTGATCTTGGCTGAAGGGTAGTGCCTGCCTCAAAGTCATCCCGGTTAGGCTCTTTCCCGGCAATAGCATAAGAGGCATACGCCTGCCATTCGTGTTTGGAATAGGTAATGCCCATCTTGGGGTTAAAGAAATGGTAGTTTTGGTTGATAATGATATTGGGGTTGTCCCTGAAACCATTGATATGATAATTAACCGTACGGTATTGCATATCAAAAAAACTTTGCCATTGACTGCTCCATTGCTCGGTCCATTTGCTGTATAACGAAAAATCATTTTTATATGCAGTCAGGTTGTACCAACGGTAATTTAAGGGAATGGCAGGTTGCACTTTAGCCCAGATGATCTCACCAAAATGTTTCCCGTCATATTTATTCCAGCCACCGCCGGCAGTAAACTGTGTTTTGTTTTTTTGATGCTGTACAGAAAAAATAGTACCGTAAAAATTATTCTCGAGCCAGAGCCTTCTGACCAGGTCGGTTGTAGTGATCACATTCGTGCCATCAAAATAATCGGGCAATCCATAATTATTTAATGTGGCGTTGCCTTTATATTCTTCGTAGTATCCTGCTCCTTTGGTAAGAAATACCGCCGCATTGGTTTTCCAGTATTGGTTAAACTGGTGATTGTAAAAAAGCTGGTAATGTGTTTGGGTGTAGTTGTCTGTTTGGTTATCGTAGGGTTTGTTGGGCTGGTCTTCCCCGGCAGAATTATAGGTACGGTCAGTCTTTAAATAAATTTCCGGTATTCCGTTCCATGCCTGGTATGTTTTTTCTTTGCCAGAAAAAATATTTAACCGGAAAGAATTATTTTCATCTGTCCAGGCAGTACTTACATAAAAAGATTTCAGGTCTGTCTTTGCCCTGTCAACGTAGCCATCGCTGCTTATTTTACTTAGCCTGCCGTCAATGGTTACATGTTTTCCGATAATGCCGCTACCAAATTTGAACGTGTTTTTCCAGGTGTGGTAACTGCCATAGCTGTTGTTTACTTCCGCATAGAAAGTTTTATTCAATTCGTTGGTGGCTAAATTGATGGTGCCACCAAAAGAGCCTGCCCCATTGCTGCTGGTACCTACACCACGCTGCACCTGTATGCTGTTGGCAGAAGAGGCAATATCCGGGAGGTCAACAAAATAAGTTCCCTGGCTTTCCGCATCATTGTAAGGGATGCCGTTGAGGGTAACGTTTATTCTTGTAGCATCTGTACCCCTTATCCTTATGCCGGTATACCCCACACCATTGCCGGCATCTGAGTTGATAATAACAGAGGGTGTTTGACTTAGCAAAAAGGGCAAATCCTGACCCAGGTTATTTTTTTCAATGTCTTTTTGTGCAAGATTGGTTTTAGCAAACGGCGCTTTATCAGCTGCCCTGATAGCCAATACCTCAATTGGTTTTAGGTAGGCAGTGTCATTAAATTTTTTTTCAACCTGTGCGTACAACAACACAAAGCCAAGGCAGCAGAAACTGCTGAGTACTATTTTTTTCATTCAAAAAATTTTGTGCTGAAATCCGGGCGGAGAGTTGCCATTTCTTCACTCCTTTAGGGGATGTGGGTATTTGCTCCCTTCGCAGGCATTATCCTGAGCAGGTTAACGGGTGTAATCTCAGCCTCTCTAAAAGAAGCACCCCGGAAATTCAGACGATGAATAAGATCAATTAGAACGTAAAGATAGGTGGGTTTAAAATTATTTTCCAAAAAATTGTAACAAATGGTACTGTTATGCGTACCAATAAAAAATTATAGCCATGAAAAAAGTATTATTTTCTCTTCTTATGATTGCAGGCCTTCAAAGCTTTGCACAGGATATTACTATCAACGATGCCAATGCAGAAAAAAGAACATTGTCATCCAGCTTTAATGCTATTTCTGTTTCTGATGGCATTGAATTATTGCTTACCCAGGGCAATGAAGAGTCAGTGGCAGTAAGCGCCTCTGACCCAAAATACATGGAGCGTTTTAAAACAGAAGTAACAGACGGTACGTTGAAGATTTATTACGACAGTAAAACAATGGTGTGGAACAGCAATGAAAAAAGAAGGCTCCGGGCTTATGTTTCTTTTAAAACACTGGAAAAATTAAAAGCATCCGGCGGATCGGATGTAAAAACCAAGAGTATGCTTACGCTGGATAAATTACAACTGTCATTCACAAGCGGTTCACAATTTAATGGTGGTTTAAATATTGGCCAGATGGAAGTATCTCAAAACAGCGGCTCAGAAATAATTGCCACCGGTAAGGCAAACAGTCTAAAAGTGGAACTGAGCAGCGGCCCCATCTTCAAAGGTTTTGATTTGTCTGTTGACTACTGCGAAGCCAAAGCAGGCAGTGGCGGAGAAGTGCGTATTCATGTCAACAAAGAGCTGATTGCTAAAGCCAACAGCGGCGGTGGTATTAAATACAAAGGAGAAGCGGTACTGAAAGATATTAATGTGAACAGCGGAGGGTCAGTAAAAAAATCATAACAGGGCCGCGACGCTTCAGCGGCCTGAGCCGTTAGCAAGTTATTACTGACAAGTGATGAGTGATTGGTGTCAAAAACAATTAATTAATCTTCCGAATTTTTTAAAAAATAAAAACAATGAAAAAATATTTCTTATTATTTGTACTGGCCTTATCCGCAGTGATCAGCAATGGCCAAAAAACGATTGTGAATGATGCCAATGCAGAGCCAAGGGAATTAACGGGTAGTTTTAATGCCATTAAAGTATCCGGGGGGATCGATATTTACCTTTCCCAATTTGAAACGGAATCACTTGCGGTGAGTGCTACTGAAGATAAGTACAGGCAAAATATCAGGACTGTGGTTGAAAATGGCACGCTCAGTATCTACTATGATGCTGATGGCGGCTGGTCGAAGGGAAATAAGAAATTGAAAGTGTATATCTCTTTTAAAAGTCTTGAAAAAATTGAAGCCCATGGGGCCAGTGATGTGCATGTGGCGGGAATTATTTCAGTGCCCAAACTGATGTTGAATTTAAGCGGGGCCAGTGATTTTAAAGGTGCTGTTGCAGTAACTGACCTGGCCATGGATTTGAGCGGCGCCAGCGATGTAAGGATCAGCGGTTCTGCAACCAATACTACAATAGAATCAAGTGGGGCCAGTGACGTGAAAGGCTATGATCTTGTGATAGAAAACTGTACCGCAAAGGCATCAGGCGCATCTGATGTAAACATCACCGTAAATAAAGAATTGAATGTAAATGCCAGTGGAGCCAGCGATGTTTTTTATAAAGGCAATGCTGTGATAAAAGATTTACACACTAGTGGCGCAAGCAGTGTGGCGAGGAAAAGTTGAGTTTAGGTTGAAAAGCTAATAAGTGATACATTGGAATGGGGCTGTTGGATACAGCCTCTTCTTTTTTCAAGGCAGGGGTAAAATAAATCATATAAAACGGCAACTGAATATTGGGTTTGCCTGCGCTCCAATCACCTCTCAACCGGCAAGCCTTACCTCCCGAAAGCCCATAATAAAAATTCGGGCAATGCACTGCTCCAGGAGGCCTGGTCATGTTTGCCACCGGCGGCTTCACTAAACACAATATCAGATGGAGGG
>JAYVUL010000032.1:0-42743 GCA_043787935.1 Chitinophagaceae bacterium
ACTGTTTCATACTGTGAAATTTTGGGTATATAATTAAAGATTAAAAATGCCTTTGTTGAACCAGGCAATGCACAGTATACCGGATGTAATTAAAGAAGTTTCAATAAGGATAATCAGTAATAATAAGAAAAGATAAAATTGGAAACAGGTACGGTTTATTCAGGAAAGTGGGTAGTGATTACGATGATAAAGATAGGAGATTATTTGAAACGGGCAAATTTATTATTAAGTTCATCCATTTCATTATTAAGTTTATTTTGAACAATTCAGTACAATATCCGTTTTACCTTTAGCAATATTACACTTCATGGCAACCATCATACAGGTTAATCATCTCAGCAAACAGTACGGGGATTTCAAGGCAGTAAACGAACTTTCCTTTACCGTAAATGAAGGCGATGTATATGGTTTTTTGGGTCAGAATGGCGCTGGTAAATCAACCACAATCAGGATGTTGCTTACCTTGATACAACCAACCGGGGGAGAGATAAATATTTTTGGGAAGGAACTGCATACACACCGTTCTTCCATATTGCGGCAGATAGGCGCTGTAATTGAAAAACCAGATTTGTATAAATACCTCTCTGCTTATGATAACCTTTCCATTTTTGCCAGGTTGAGCGGTGTTAAGGTTACCAGGCAGTTGCTGATGACCCAATTGCAGATGGTGGGGTTGGAAGAAAGGGCAAAAGATAAGGTACGCACGTTTAGCCAGGGTATGAAACAGCGGCTGGGAATTGCAGTTGCCCTGGTTCACAACCCTGCCTTGATTATTTTGGATGAACCCACCAACGGGCTGGACCCACAGGGCATTGCAGACATGCGTAACCTGATCGTGCGGCTGAGCAGGGAAATGGGTAAAACTGTTGTAATCTCTTCCCACCTGCTCAGTGAAATTGAATTGATTGCCAACCGGATGATCATTATTCATAAAGGGAAAAAAATAGTGGAAGGGGTGGTGGATGAATTGCTTGATCCCTCACACACTTTAATAGATATTGATACAACCGATAATGTTAAAGCCAGGCACCAGCTGCAGGGAACTTCATGGGCTGCTTATTTGCAGCAGGACAAGCCTCTTCAATTAATGATGGATAAAGAACAGGTTCCGCTACTGATAAAGGAACTGGTTGCCATGGATATCCGTTTGTTAGCTGTCAATTCAAGCCATTCGTTAGAGAATTATTTTTTATCACTTACAACCCAATCCGGAAATGTGGAACCTTTTGCAAATTGAATTATTTAAAATTTCCAAGCGGCCCCGGACTTATATTGCTTTTGCAGCCATTGCTGCCATCGTTGTTATTTTTCAGTTTGCTTTTAAGGCAGATGGACAAAGTTATATGGACCTGATGATGCAAGGGGTGAAAGACGATTTTACCTTTGACAGGATACAGGTGATCAATGGTTATTTCATGTGTTATATTATATTGAATACCTTGTTGATACAGGTGCCAATATTGGTTGCATTGATTGCGGCTGACTCTATTTCCGGTGAAGCCAATATGGGTACGCTCCGGTTGCTGCTTTCCAAACCAATAAGCCGCACACAGCTTATTTTAGTAAAATTTGCAGCGGCTACTATTTTTACTGTTTTCTTATTGATATGGATGGCCATCACTTCGTTGCTGATCAGTATACTAATTTTTGGCACGGGCGATATGCTGATATTCAGGACAAAGGGCGAAGACTCTCAAATATTGCTGATAACCAGAGACGATATTATGTGGCGTTACTATGCTGCATTTGCCTATGCCACAGTAGCCTTAACGGTGATAGCTGCGCTGTCTTTATTCCTTTCCATTTTTGCAGAAAACTCTATTGGGCCGATCATTGCCACGGTTTGCATTGTTATTGTATGCACCATCATTTCTAATATCAGTGTGCCGGTGATAGACAGGAATGTAAAGCCATTTCTATTTACTTCTTACCTGGTAGGGTGGAAAGGTTTTTTTTATATTGGTACAGATGCCAGCGGCAACACCATAAAAGGGAGCCTGGAAAACTGGCCCGCCATCCGAAAGAGTTTGTTGATACTCGTTGCCCATATTTTTATTATTGTAACGGCCGCTGTAATGGTGTTTAAAAGAAAAGATATTTTATCATAAAAAACAGACCGGATGAAAGGATTGATATTATTCGCAATACTGCTATTGTCATCAGCATGCAAAGCACAGGATGCAGCAACGCTGGTGCAAAAAGTAAAAGCTAAAATTGACCTGGTAAATGAGTACGAAGCCAGCGGTACCATGAAGACGAACGTAACTTTTTTGAAAGTACCGGAAGCCCAGGTGAAAATTTATTTTAAAAAACCCAACCTGGTGAAAATTAAAAATGAAAAAGGCATTTCATTTGTTCCCAAAGGGGCCGTAAGCATAAACCTGAATAATATTGTAAGCGGCAGCGAATACACTGCACTGGATGCAGGTTACGACAAAGTGGGTGCAATAAAAACAAGAGTGGTAAAATTGTTACCTAAAGATGATAACGCAGATGTGGTATTATCTACGCTTTACATTGACGAAGCCAATGGGGTTATCCTGAAAGCAAAAACCACTACCCGGGCAAATGGCAGCTACCAATTAGATATGGTGTTTGGGAAGTATATTGCTTATGGCCTGCCCGACAAAATAATTTTCACCTTTAACACCAAGGATTATAAATTGCCCAAAGGCGTAACCTTTGATTTTGATGATGGCACCAATGCAGGTAAACCTGCAGAAAAAACCAGGAGTGGAAAAGCGGAGATTTTTTTTAATTCTTACAGCATCAACAAAGGCGTTTCAGACCAAATGTTTAAATAATATTTTATTCCGGCAACTCTGTTATCCGTTCATCCACGGCTCTTGCAAAAGCAACGGCACTAATTTTCTTTAAAGGGTTTTTCCGGTTCTCACTGTGATCTCTGCGGCCGTTGATAATATCCACACATTTAAAAATTGCTTGCCTGAACGACGCTTCATCTGCCTTATTTTTTCCGGCAATGTCAAATGCTACGCCATGGTCTGGTGACGTGCGCACCCCAGCAAGACCAGCCGTATAATTTACTCCTTCACCAATGGCCAATGATTTAAAAGCGATCAGCCCCTGGTCGTGGTACATTGCCAGAACCGCATCAAATTTTTCATATTGCGCCCTTGCAAAAAAGGCATCCGGTGAGTATGGACCAAAACAAAAAACATCTTTTTGTTTGGCTTCTTTAATGGCAGGGCGAATGATTTCTTCTTCTTCTTTTCCAATAAGCCCCTCATCGCCTGCATGAGGATTTAAGCCAAGTACTGCAATTCTTGGTTTATCTATACCAAAATCTTTTTTTAATGAATTGTTGATGATGTTCAGTTTGCTCAGGATGTTATCCCTGGTGATGTGCTGTGCAATATCTTTTACCGCCACGTGTTCTGTCACCAGTCCCACCCTCATATTTTCTGCCACCATAAACATCACTGCGTCCGCAGCGCCAAATAAATTTTTAAGGTAGGGGGTATGCCCGGTAAAATTAAACTCCGTTGATTGGGTATTTTTTTTATGGATTGGGGCAGTCACCAGCCCGTCAATCCTGCCATCTTTCAAAGCCTGTGCAGCCGTCACCAAACTGATCACGGCATATTTTCCACCCACTTCATTCAGTAAGCCCGGGGTTACAGCAACTTCTTCCTCCCAGCAGTTAACCATATTCACCTGCTTGTGATTGATGCGGCTGCCATCTTTCACCGTGCTGAAATTGAAATTTACCTCCGGAATAGCTTTACGGTAAAAGTTCAGTACTTTATTGTTGGCAAATATAACAGGGGTGCATATTTCAAGCAGGTGGCTATCAGCCACCGTTTTAATAATCAGTTCCAGCCCAATTCCATTAATATCTCCGCAACTTAAGCCAATCACCGGTTTATTTTCATTCTGCATAGCAAAAAAATTTTAGCTGTAAAAATACAACATTGTTTTACAAATCAATTTTCAAAAATTTCAACTGCAGCTTTTACATTCTTTCCCTCCTGAATTTTTTTCATCAAGGGGGTATTCGCAGATCGGGAGTCCGGCTCCAGGAACAGGTAGCCGGCTATTAGGCTTAAATACAGTAATTTCACCCAATCAACTAATACAAACCACCTTTCATTTTGCAATTAAAAAAATCACTTGGCCAGCATTTTTTAAAAGACGAATCCGTTATTCAAAAAATTATTGATGTGCTCCGTCAGGATACCTTTAATAATTTACTGGAAGTTGGCCCCGGAGGTGGCGCATTGACGAAGCACCTGGTAAAAATACCCGGTATCAACTTCAAAGCGGTGGAATTAGACGATGATAAGATTGAATGGCTCAAAAAAGGGTACCCTGTTTTAAAAGACAAGATCATTGCTAAAAGTTTTTTGGATATAGACAAGCCTTTTGATGAACCTTTCACTGTAATTGGCAATTTCCCATATAATATTTCAACACAGATATTGTTTAAAATATTAGACTGGAAAGATGATGTGCCGGTAGCTATCGGGATGTTTCAGAAGGAGGTAGCACAAAGGGCTGCCAGTAAAGAGGGCAGTAAAGTATATGGCGTATTGAGTGTGCTGATACAGGCTTTTTACGAGGTGGAATATTTATTTGATGTAAGTTCTCAAAGCTTTACCCCTCCGCCAAAAGTGCAAAGTGGTGTGATACGGCTTAAAAGAAAGCAGGAAACCTTACCAGTAAAAAGCGACCGTGCTTTTATTGTATTGGTAAAGACAGCCTTCAACCAGCGGCGCAAAACATTACGCAATGCAGTAAAGAGTTTATTTACTGCCGACATATTGCAAGAAGAGATTTTTACAAAAAGGGCTGAAGCATTAAGTGTGGAAGATTTTGCCCTCCTCACTTTTAAAATGAGTTGATGATAAAAAACCAGCCGGTATATTTTTCATTGCTGCTTTATGCAGGCAGCATCTGCTCCTGCTATTCTCCCCGGTATATCTACAGCCCGGTGGGGCACAACGTGCCGGTGCTGGTAAAAAAAGGCGATAGCAAACTGGCATTTCACTATACTGAAAACATTGGCGAAAAAGCAAAAGTCCCCGCTTTGGGCAAAAAAAGCAAAAGCAGCGGTATCGATTTGCAGGGCGCATTTGCCATTACCAGGCACTTGGCAGTTCAGGCTGGCTATGCGCACCGCACGGAGCATAACTTTGCAGAATTTAATGTATACAGCAACGATACCAGCTCCATTAATTACGAAAGGAACCTTACCGAATTTGGTATAGGGTATTATACTTTTTTAAATGGAAACAGCCGGGTTGTTTTCCAGGTGTTTGGTGGCGCTGGCTTTGGAAAAACTTCCTTTACCGACGAGTACCAAACTCCGGGCAATCCAATACACAGCCGTTTTTTTACTATGGATGTAACCAAACTGTACCTGCAGCCTGCTTTGATGATCAGGTACAGGAATACTTTTGCAACCTCTATTTCATCAAGGTTCAGTTTTATTTACTTCCGGAATATGGCAACAGATTACAATGAGGAAGAATTAACAGTATACCAGTTGAAAGCGTTGGGTACCGGGACCCAAATATTCTGGGAACCTGCGTTTGTGAATACATTTGGGTTTAAAAAATTACCCGGGCTGCAGTTCGAATTACAATTAGGCATGGCTTTTTTGCTAACCCAGCGGTTTGTGGAGTACCGCACTTTTAATTTATCTGCCGGCGTGGTACTGGATGTGCCTAAATTAGTGAGGGGCAATAAAAAAGCATCACAAAACTAACAGCGGTTAACATTTCAATTGGTATCTGTATTTTTACAGCAGATTGTTTGTCCATCTTCATTGCAGTGATACTTTCGTCAATAATATTACCTAATGAATTGATGCATAAGTACCCCCGGTTGAACGCTGTTCGGACGGGATTGACACCAGGATGATGGCCAATGCGATATTACCTGTTCAAAAAATAATATTATGAATTTTACTATAAACAATAAAGTCCGGATTGTAACCGCTGCCAGTTTATTCGACGGGCATGATGCAGCTATCAATATCATGCGGAGGATCATGCAGTCAAAAGGTGCAGAAATAATTCACCTGGGCCACAACCGAAGTGTACATGAAATTGTTGAGTGTGCCATTGAAGAAGATGTTCAGGGTATTGCCATTACCAGCTACCAGGGAGGCCATGTGGAGTTTTTTAAGTACATGAAAGACCTGCTGGAACAAAATGGTTGCGGCCACATAAAAATTTTTGGTGGCGGCGGAGGTACTATTCTGCCTTCAGAAATTGAGGAGCTGCATAAATACGGCGTTACAAAAATTTATAGTCCTGATGATGGCAGGAGGATGGGATTGGAAGGCATGATTGAAGATGTGATCCTTTCCTGCGACTTCCCGCTCAACGGGGATGGAGAATACAAAAATGCAATGACCCTTGGCGAAGTAAATGATGTAAGGAAAATTGCACGACAGATAACGAATGCGGAGAATGGGTTGCAGGCAACAGATAAAACACCACTGCCCAATGATAAAACGATACCCGTTCTCGGTATTACCGGAACCGGCGGTGCAGGCAAGAGCAGTGTAACAGATGAAATTGTCAGAAGATTTCTCAATGGGTATCCGGATAAAACCATCGCTGTAATTTCTGTTGATCCTTCAAAGAAAAAAACCGGCGGCGCTTTGCTTGGTGACAGGATAAGAATGAATTCCATCTCTTCGCCACGGGCATACATGCGAAGCCTTGCTACAAGGGAAAGCGAAAAAGCATTGAGTAAGTATGTGCAGGAAGCCATAGATATCTGCAAGGGTGCCGGTTATGATTTTATTATTTTAGAAAGTGCCGGTGTGGGCCAAAGTGATGCTTCTATCCTTGATTACTGTGATGTAAGCATGTACGTGATGACCCCCGAGTATGGAGCAGCATCTCAACTGGAAAAAATAAATATGCTGGACTATGCAGACCTCGTTTGTATAAATAAATTTGATAAAGCCGGGGCACTGGATGCGCTGCATGATGTTCGCAAACAATACAAACGCAACCTTGGTTTGTGGTCGGCCAAAGACGAAGACCTGCCAATTACAGGCACGATTGCAGCACAGTTTAATGATGCAGGTGTAAATGAATTGTTTGAAAGGCTGATGGAAAAAGTGGCAGCAAAAACCGGTGTAAAATTTCATGGGGAAATAGCGCATCATGCACATGTAAAAAATACGGTAAGCCAATCCACCATTATTCCACCCAAGCGGGTCAGGTATCTTGCCGAAATTACTGAAGCTATTAAAGAATATGATTTTTGGGTAGAGGAACAAAGCAACATTGCCACTCAGTATTACCAGTTGAGTGGGATGAAAAAATTACTGCCTGATGCAGCAAAATATATTGGTGAAACAGAGAAGAATTTATTGAAGAAACTTTCTAATGACAATCTTGACCTGGTGCATAACTGGCCTTCCGTTTTAGCCCGCTATAAAAAAGAATTTTACGAATTTACAGTAAGGGATAAAATCATTAAACAGCCGCTTACCTATAAAAGTTTATCGGGTACCGTAATACCAAAAGTTATTTTACCCAAATACAAAGACTGGGGCGACCTGTTGAAATGGCAATTACAGGAAAATGTACCGGGAGAGTTTCCTTACACAGCCGGGGTGTTTCCATTAAAAAGAGAAGGCGAAGATCCAACAAGGATGTTTGCAGGCGAAGGCGGTCCTGAAAGAACCAACAGGCGCTTTCACTATGTAAGCCTTGGCCAGCCGGCAAAGCGGTTATCTACTGCATTTGACAGTGTTACCTTATATGGTGAAGACCCCGGGCATCGCCCGGATATTTATGGTAAGGTGGGTAACAGCGGGGTTAGCATTGCAACAGTTGATGACGCAAAAAAGCTTTATAGTGGTTTTGATTTGTGCGATCCCAAGACATCTGTAAGCATGACCATCAATGGGCCGGCACCCATGTTGCTGGCGTTTTTTATGAATGCTGCCATTGACCAGCAATGTGAAAAATACATCATTGAAAATAATTTAAGCGCCAGGGTAAATAAAGCGATTGAAGCAAGATACCGTATTGATACTTTACCCAAATATGTAGGTGTTGACGGTATAGCCATTGTACCTGTAAAAGGGAATTTGCAGGGCGCTTTGCCTGAGGGCAATGATGGATTGGGATTGCGTTTACTTGGATTAAGCGGATCAGATGTGTTGCCTGCTGATGTATATGAAAAAATAAAAGCAAAGGCATTGGCAACAGTAAGGGGAACTGTGCAGGCTGATATCTTAAAAGAAGACCAGGCGCAAAACACCTGCATTTTCAGTACTGAGTTTGCATTGAAATTGATGGGTGATGTGCAGGAATATTTTATCAGCAACAAAGTGCAGAATTTTTACAGCGTAAGTATCAGCGGTTATCATATTGCTGAAGCTGGCGCTAATCCTGTAACACAACTGGCCTTCACTTTATCAAATGGCTTTACTTATGTAGAATATTACCTGAGCAGGGGAATGCATATTGATGATTTTGCACCCAACCTTTCTTTCTTTTTCAGCAATGGCATGGACCCCGAATACAGTGTGATCGGAAGAGTGGCAAGAAGGATCTGGGCTAAGGCGATGAAGTATAAATACAAAGCCAACGACCGTTCTCAAAAATTAAAATATCACATACAAACTTCAGGAAGAAGTTTGCATGCACAGGAAATTGACTTTAATGATATCAGGACAACACTGCAGGCCTTGTATGCCATTTATGACAATTGCAACAGTTTGCATACTAACGCTTATGATGAGGCTATCACTACGCCTACAGAGGAAAGTGTTCGCCGTGCCATGGCCATACAATTAATTATCAACAGGGAATTGGGTACAGCCAAGAATGAGAATCCCAACCAGGGGGCTTTTCTTATTGAAGAATTAACCGACCTGGTGGAGGAAGCCGTGCTGAGTGAATTCAACCGGATAACCGAACGCGGTGGTGTGTTGGGAGCGATGGAGCGAATGTATCAGCGCAATAAGATACAGGAGGAAAGTTTGTATTATGAAACGCTCAAGCATACCGGCGAATATCCCATTGTTGGGGTAAATACTTTTTTGAATAAAAATGGCTCGCCAACAATTTTGCCTACGGAAGTTATCCGAAGTACTACAGAAGAAAAAGAATTCCAGATAAAGACATTGCAGGTATTCCAGGCAAGGAATGCAGATGAAACTGCAGACAGGCTGAAAAAATTACAGGCTGTGGCTGTTGCCAATGGTAATCTTTTTGAAGAGTTGATGGAAACAGTAAAGTATTGTTCGCTTGGGCAAATTACCAATGCATTGTATTCTGTAGGAGGCCAGTACCGCAGGAATATGTAAAATAACTTTCCGGTAAATATCAATAAAAATCAAGCACTGTGTTGTACCCGTAAGTTTTGTGTTTCCTGGTAGCCACGCCAATACTTTCATAATCGCCAAGTAAAATTATCCTGTGGCCAAGTGAAGGCACACCTTCATCAACCAGCAGTGCTAAAATGATTTCCAGTGGATTTTCATTGCCATAATCGCAGCACTCTCCGAGGAAATGCTTTTTTGATTTACAATCTGCCCCATTCCTTACATGCCCTGTATAGCCAGTACTGCCCGACTTCTGCGCATGGCAGGCTGCGCTGGTATAACATTCTTTGTCTGCATAAAGCAATGTTTGCTGTTCCATTTTGTGCAGGGTGGCAATAAGCGATTGATAATAGTAGGTGTCATTTAGCAGGTATTCTTTTCCGGTAAGTGCGGGGTATTTGGCAAGCACCGTATTGGCAAATAATGGTGGGTTCGACCGTACAAGGTTGAGAATATAAATTACTTCCTTCTCTTTGGCCGTCATAAAATTTTCATCAACAGCTGTATTGCACTGGTTGTATTCCGGGTTGTTCCAAGCTGTAGAAAATGCAGCCAGGGGAGAGGTTTTATTGAGTGCGGATGTAATAGATTGCTGTGCATATGTATTACAGGCAGCAAAAAGAAAAACAATATATCCGGCTAGTAATTTCATGTGTAATATTTTACAATAATAAACAGCAAAATCAATTTCTTCAGCGTAATCAAAATTAATTTCTGTTAAAAAAAAGTTATGGTATCAACGGTTACCGTTAAGAAATCATTATTGACCAGCCGTTAAATACCGTTGGGCGTCATTAAAAAAAAGTACTGAAACCCTCTATGGACAAGCATTTCAGTAAGGGAAACAATTTTTAAAATAAACAAACCTCTTGAATGTTGGTTGCCGGTATAACAATCGCAGCCCTACCTTTGCGTTATCAATCAAAATTAATCCGTTAAAAACAAAAGATTAATACACCGGGCAAAAGAGGCAGAAAAAATAACAACACTTTGTTATCGCCACTTTTAAAAAACTCTTCAACGAAAGAGTTACTGCGAAGCCTGCCATTTTATAGTAACGTTTGCATTTAATAGTTATCGTCGTATGAGATAACACTGCCTGGCGGTTTATTGCGCAGGTACAAAAAACGTATTTTATAACAATTAAAATAAACACCAATGACAAAAATCAAAAACATCGCAGCAGCACTTTCAATGATCGTGTTATTTGCAGGTACCAGCTTTGCCGGTACAACAGTAAAAACGGCCTCATTACCCATTGTAATGAATGAACCAACAGCAGAGCCCCTCATAGTAAACTATCTTGGAGAAGATGCAGATTACCTGTACTTCAATGTTTCTGTGAAATCAGGCAGCAACAAATTTGTTTCATTTGCTGTTAGCGACAAAGCGGAAGGCGAACTGTACAGTTCAGTGTTCAGCACAGACAAAGAGCAAACTTTTAAAATTGAAAAAAGGGACAACCAGGAACTGGATTTCAATTTGTCAGCAGGCAAAAAAAGCTACTCTAAGTCTTTCACCATCATGCCAAGGGTAACTTTAGCCAAGTTGTAATCCCGTTGACCGATTGCAAATTGATCAGTTGCCATGATGAGTAGCACCACTAAACATTTCTACCCATCCTGCGGTATTTTGTAATATAATAACAATTGCAAAAATATTGCAGGGTGGGTTTACCTTGAATAGTTTGAGGTATTGGTAAAGCGGCATTTCATATGCTGTCAGGCGGCTGCAGAAATAAATTTCACTAAATATCTTTTAGCCACCGGCAGCAAAGTTTCCTCTACAGGAAAGCGCAGCGGGGTTTCAATAGCATACACTGCAGGATTGGGCAAATCCGTTTTTTTTCTTATCAATTCTCCTTTTATTTGTTCATACGTGGAAGAAAAACTCCGATACCACAGATCGATATAATCGGTTTTGATACCGCGGTATTTTTCATCATGTTTTTCAAAAATGGTAAGCCGGTATTGATAAACATGGGTATCTTTTTGGTTACCGTTATTTAAAAAGAAATATCCTTCCGTATTATCCAGCGGCACCAGCCCAATTGGTACAATATTGATTTTCTCTTCTACAAATTCATAAATCTCTGTGCCATCACTAATGGTTTTTTGCATTTTCCCGCTGGCATAGTGTATGATATCTTCCAGTTCTTTCATCAGTTCAGTGTCTTCAATAACCTGCTCATAAAAGAGGGATAATTTTTCCATCTGGATACCGGTAAGGCGCTTTGGGAAATGATCCTGAAGAAACTTTTTGTTATCCCTGAAAGCGACGATGTTATTGTAATGAAAAATAATATCTGCTAACTGGGGATATAATTTGTTTTTTAGAAAGCCGCCGTTGATTTCCTGCAGGTAGGCCAGTAAGGTGTATTTCTTAAGTTCAAAATCAATGTAGCCTTCAGCAAACCAGGTTTCAGATAATGTTTTCATACTGATAAATTATGGTGTGATATGAAATTAATACAAATCCGGCATACCAAAAAAACGATAGTAAGCTATTTTTATTTCATCAGGCATTAAATGCTCCTGCTAATAAAAGGCAGTAAAACTTTTTGCTCCCTTTTTATTGAAGGATAAAAAATGGAAGGTGCAGGCGGGTGAAAAGGATTGCATCCGCCGGCCTTACTATGCCTGCAGCAAATGCCGGGGCTGTCAAAAATGATCATACGTAACAGCCCAAATCCGGTTTAAACTATTTATCATCAATTATTTCTTAAGGTAAAATAAAAGTTGCTGCATTATTTTCAGGGAGACTGCAAATACTCTTTTTAAATAGTTTACTTTTATGAATTGTTTTTCAAAGATTGTTTGTCATAAACCGAGGAGCGTTGCCGTGCAGTAATGAGGCTTTGGCAGCGATCTATTTTCAATAACCAATTATGACAGCAGAACACCAGCGATTAAAAGTCAACAATAAAAAACCAATACCACTGGAAAAGTGGGGGCCCTATCTCAGCGAGCGTCAATGGGGAACTGTAAGAGAAGATTACGGCTCACACGGCGATGCATGGGGATACCTGCCGTTTGATCAATCCCATTACAGGGCTTACCGCTGGGGTGAAGATGGGTTAGCAGGTATATCAGATTATTTTCAAAATCTTTGTTTTGCCATTGCGTTGTGGAACGGGAAAGACCTGATTCTAAAAGAACGGCTGTTTGGTGTGGGCAATTATGACGGCAACCATGGGGAAGACGTGAAAGAATTGTATTACTACCAGGATAATATTCCTACGCATTATTACATGGAGTATTTATACAAGTATCCCCAAAATGAATTTCCTTATGATGACTTGCTGAACACCAACCGCAGCAGGAGCAAGCTGGAGCCTGAGTATGAAATACTGGATACGGGTGTTTTTAAGAACGATGAGTACTTTGATGTTAACGTGACTTATGCAAAACAAAATCCCGAAGACATATATATCCGGATAGATATTACCAACCGTAGCACAAAAACTGCTCCCATAACTGTATTGCCAACGCTGTGGTTTTATAACCGATGGGCGTTTACGCCCGATGAGCCAAAGCCATCCATAACCTACCTGGATAAAACATCTGTTAGTGTAAAACATAAAAGGCTTGGTAATTATTATTTTTATTTCCAGGCGCCAGCCGACAGGTTGTTTACCGAAAATGAAACGAACCTGCATAAAGTAAATGGCTCTGGCGATAAGAGTGTTTTTACAAAAGATGCTTTTCATGGAGCCATCATCAATGGAGTAAACAGAGCCAAACTGCGAACGAAAAAAGAAGGCACTAAATTTTCACCGGTTTATGAACTGAACATTAAAGGTGGGGAAACCAAAACAATATACTGCAGGCTTACCAACAGGGCAGATGGCAAGCCGTTTACAAACGGGTTTGAAAAAATATTTACTTCCAGAAAACAGGAAGCAGATGATTTTTATAATGCGATCTTACCAACAGGCATTTCTGCTGACCTTAAAAATATTCAGCGCAAAGCACTGGCAGGTCTGCTCTGGAGCAAGCAATATTATCACTTTGATGTGGAGCGCTGGCTGACTACCAGCGATGGCATTACGCCGGTGAATGAGGCCAAAAGAAATGGAAGAAACAGCGACTGGACACACCTGAAAAACCAGGATGTCATTGCCATGCCCGATAAATGGGAGTATCCCTGGTATGCGGCCTGGGACCTTGCTTTTCACTGCATTTCACTGGCAATGGTAGATGTGGTTTTTGCCAAGCACCAGTTGCAGTTGATCATGAGGGAATGGTACATGAAACCGGACGGGCAGTTGCCTGCCTACGAATGGAATTTTAGTGATGTAAACCCACCGGTGCAGGCATGGGCCGCTATGGAAATTTACCGGATAGAAAAAGAAACGTATGGTGAAGGCGATGTGGTTTTTTTAAAAAGGGTTTTCCAGAAACTGCTTATCAATTTTACCTGGTGGATAAACCGCAAAGACAGGAATGGGAATAATATTTTTGAAGGTGGTTTTTTGGGGCTGGATAATATCGGCGTTTTTAACCGGAGTCATCATTTTACCAGCGAGATGCAACTGGAGCAGGCTGATGGCACCAGTTGGATGGGTATGTATGCACTTAACATGATGGACATGGCGCTGGAAATTTCCATTCATGACATTGCGTTTGAAGATACGGCCACCAAATTCTTTGAACATTTTGTAATGATTGCAGAATCGCTCAACAGCCATGCGATGTGGAATGACGAGGACAAGTTTTTTTATGATACCTTATGTGTGGCGGGGTCTGACCCTTTGCCCCTGCGAATCCAGAGTATCGTTGGGCTCACCAGTTTGTTCGCCGTAAGTACCATTCATAAAGAAATGTTTGATAAGCTGCCGGATTTTGAGAAGCGTATCAGCTGGTTTGAAAACTACCGGAAAAAAAATAACCGGTTCTGGCCAAATGAAGAGCGGGGAGATGGGAAAGAAACCCTGTTATCACTAGTACAAAAAGACCGCCTTATTTTTTTGCTGAACAGGCTGCTCCATGAAGAGGAGTTTTTATCTGATGGCGGTATCAGGGCGCTGTCAAAATACCATAAAGCCAATCCTTATTCTGTTACTGTTGACGGAGAAAATTATACCATACAATACGACCCGGGTGATTCCACCAGCAATCTTTTTGGCGGCAACAGCAACTGGCGTGGCCCCGTGTGGATGCCTATCAATTACCTCATTATCCGGGCAGTGCGGAAATACGGGGAATTTTATGGTGATAGCCTGAAAGTGGAGTGCCCGGTAGGTTCCGGCACTATGCTCAACCTGGTAGAGGTATCAAAAGTGCTGACAGAAAGGGTGGTGAGTTTGTTTGCCAAAGATGATAAAGGAGGCAGGAAATTGTATGGAAATTATAACTGGTTTTACAGCAGGCCGGGTAATGAAGACCTGGTTTTATTTTTTGAATATTTTCATGGCGATACCGGTGCAGGCCTTGGCGCCAGCCATCAAACCGGATGGACGTCGCTGGTGGCAGATTTGATTGGGGGGAAAGAAGTGCCTGCCGAAGAATGGAAAGAAGGAACAGGGCATGAAATTTTTATTGATGAAGAGGCGGATGAGGAATAGTGTGTTAATATCAGGTGTAACGGACGGGCAATCTTTTATTATTTAAACTCACCTGTCAACACATTTATTTTCCTAAACCTAATGCACTTATGTACCCTTTATTTGGCAGGCAGTTTTTAAATAAACAATTATTAAGAAATCCATCCAGGGCTTCTCTTATCCGGGTTTCATCAGTTGGCTTTGCTTTACGGATGAGGTCAAAATTATTTCGGGCAGTGTCTGCAAACCGTATGACTTCTTTATACTGCTCAGGCATTGCAAAACTGACAATACCTTTTGTGTTATTCATTTTTTTATACGGCCAGTAATGCCAGCCAATCTTTTGCTGATTTAGCAGTGTGGTAAATTCAGCTACCCATTCATCCGTATTCTCGCCTGTTTCGCCACAATAAATGGGTACCTGGTATTTATTTCCAAAGTCAATATATTCCTGCAAAGCTGCTACTGTTTTCTGGCCTCCGTACTTATGAAAAGTATATACTGCTTTCCTGTCGAAAGGTGGTCCAAATATTTTAAAGTTTACGTCCCATTGAGCCCCACCATAAATAATTAAATGATTGGCATCCACGCTGCGTATGGCTGCCGTTATTTTTTTATATAGTGGTTCAAGGTATTTGTTGTACCGGCTGCTGTCAAAATAAGTGGCTATGGGTTCGTTTAGTAAATCGTAGCCCATTACAGTTGGTTCATTGCGGTAATGGTTGGCTATCAGCTTCCAGGTATTCACCGTTTGTTGCCGGTATTGCCTGCTCTCAAACAAAAAAGGACTGCCCCAGCTATCATCAATATTGTCTCCTGTTTGTCCACCCGGTGCACAGTGCATATCCAGTATAACAAATAAATTTTCCTGCCTGCACCAGTTGATCACTTTATCCATTATAGCAAATCCATGTGCTATGCCCTGGCCGCCCATATATGCTTCATTGGTGAAAAGTTTATAATGAAAAGGAATGCGGATGGAATTCATCCCAATTGTCTTGAGGTAATGAATGTCGTCCCTGGTAATATAGTTCGCTGCATATTTTTGCCAGAATTCGTTAGCCGAATCCGGGCCAATCAATTCATTAAGCATACCCTCTATCAGTCGTGGAGACGGGGCATTGTTAAATTTAAACATATACCCTTCCGGTACCAGCCAGTTACCAAGGTTGGTGCCTTTAATATAAAATGGTTTTCCATCAGTGCCAATAATATTGGTTCCTTTTGTACTGATGAAAGTTTTATTTTGCGCTCCACTGTAAGCAACAAATAAAGTAAGCAGTAAATAAAGGCAACCTGTTTTTTTCATTTGCTGAGTAAATTAAAAAATTGATACTGTAAGTTACCGCTTATTGGGTTTGAATTAACAGTAACGTACAGGTAAAAAATTATTGGGTACAGATAAAGGAATTTGTACCTGGTTTCGCTCCTTATTTATTAGCCTTTTGAAAGTGATTTCCTTCTGATTGCTAATTGTACCTTTACTGTAATTAAATAATTACAATGACGAAGCAATTTGTTTTCACCTGCATTGGCGTTGTTTTCTTATTTGCCGGTAACGCACAGCAATCCATTACATTGCCAAACGGATGGCAGCTATCTCCGGCAGGCCGCAGTTTGCCCTTGGGTGATTTACCGCTGAATATGGCGGTTAGTAAATCGAAAAAATTACTGGCGGTTACCAACAACGGCCAAAGTACCCAAAGCCTTCAACTGATTGATGCGGCATCAGAAAAAATAATTGCTGTTACAGAAATTGACAAAAGCTGGATGGGAATTGTATTTTCCGGGGATGAAAAATACCTTTATGCAAGCGGGGGAAATGATAACCGGATTGTAAAATACCGGGTAACCCCTGAAAAATTATTATTGGAAGACAGCATACCATTAGGAAAGCCCTGGCCCAATAAAATTTCTCCTGCGGGAATGGCCATAGATGATACCCGGCATATTTTATACGTAGTTACAAAAGATGATAATACATTGTATGTTGTAGACCTGGCTGCTAAAAAAGTAACTGCTGTCCATAAACTTGGAGGCGAGGCCTATACCTGTATTTTATCACCGGATAAAAAAATATTGTACATCAGTTGCTGGGGATGTGATAAAGTATTGCTGTTTGATACCAGGCTTAATAAAATGACAGGTGAAATTTCAGTAGGTGATAATCCTAATGAGTTGTGCCTGGATAAAAAGGGAGCCTACCTCTATGTGGCCAATGCCAATGATAACAGCGTATCGGTAATCAGCACCAGGCAACAAAAAGTAGTGGAAACATTAACAGCTTCCCTGTACCCGGATGCACCGCCGGGTTCCACCACTAACGGGCTGGCATTAAGCGCAGATGAAAAAATGTTGTTCATTGCCAATGCAGATAATAATTGCCTGGCAGTTTTTGATGTGAGCAGGCCTGGTTCGGGTAAGCCGAAGGGGTTTATCCCTACTGGCTGGTATCCCACTTGTGTAAAGGTGATCGGTCAAAAGATTTTTGTCACAAACGGTAAAGGAATGTCTTCCATGGCCAATCCTTATGGCCCAAATCCTGTTGCTAAAGAACAAACAGTTACTTTCCAGGGTGGCGATGATAAAAAGCCGGCAGCAGTGCAATATATCGGCGGTTTGTTTAAGGGAACCATGAGTATCATTGATATGCCTTCCGAAAAACAATTGGGGATTTATGCACAAAAAGTTTACGCCAACACGCCCTATTCCAAATCAAAAGAATTAACGGGTGAAGGGGAGCAAAATAATCCAATACCCAAAAAGATTGGAGCTCCTTCTCCTATCAAGTATGTGTTTTACATTGTAAAGGAAAACCGTACCTACGACCAGGTGTTGGGTGATGTGCCAGCAGGCAATGGAGATACCAGCCTGGTACTGTTTGGGGAACACATCACACCCAATCAACACAAGCTGGTAAAGGATTTTGTACTGCTGGATAATTTTTATGTAGATGGAGAGGTGAGTGCAGACGGCCACAACTGGAGCCTGGGCGCTTATGCCACCGACTACCTGGAAAAAAACTGGGTGACCAGTTATGGGGGCAGGGGTGGTGAATATGACGCTGAGGGAACCCGTAAAATTGCCAACAACAAGGGTGGGTTTATTTGGGATCATTGTAAAAAAGCAGGTATCAGTTACCGTACTTACGGGGAATTTGCAGATGATTATAAAGCCAATATCCCTGTGCTTGAAAATCATTTTTGCCCTTACTACACCAGCTGGGACCAACGGGTAAGGGATACCACCAGGGTAAGGCAATGGAAAAGGGACTTTGACTCACTGTTAGCTATAAACGCTTTGCCGGCAATGAATACCTTGCGGTTGATCAATGATCATACGGAAGGCTTAAGTAAAGGCAGGCCAACCCCTTTTGCCCATGTGGCTGATAATGATTTAAGTGTAGGGATGTTCCTGGAATTATTGAGCAACAGCCCTGTATGGAAAGAGAGTGTGGTATTTATTGTAGAAGATGATGCACAGGATGGCCCCGACCATGTGGATGCACACCGGAGCACGGCTTACGTAGCAGGTCCGTATGTAAAAAGAAATTTTGTTGATCATACTTCTTACACCACCAGCGGTATGTTGCGTACCATGGAACTGATATTGGGTATTCCGCCCATGAGCCAGTATGATGCAGCAGCAGTGCCCATGTGGAGGAGCTTTACCGCAATGCCCAACTTTACGCCGTTTGCAGCTGTTCCATCCAATGTAGATTTAACTGACAAAACCACGGTATGGAATGAGCTTACAGAAAAATCGGCCCGTTTTGATTTTAGCAAAGAAGACAGGGCGCCGGACGGGCCTTTTAATGAAGTAATATGGAAGGCGGTAAAAGGAATCCATTCGGTAATGCCTGCGCCGAGGCGAGCAGCTTTTGTAAAACCGGCGGATACAAATGAAGCGGACGATTAAAAGGAGTGAACCTTTTAAAAGAAAAAGTATTATTGAAGTATGGTGCATTTTTCTAACAGCGAAATAAAGGAATGGGAACGTTTCTACCGGGGCAATTTTATCAATTGCCTGTCGGGTTTTAAATTGGTGAGTTTGATCGGAACGGTTAACGGGGAGGGCCTGCCTAACCTTGCCATCTTCAGTAATATTGTTCATATCGGGGCAGATCCGGCATTGATCGGTTTTATCAACCGGCCTTTAGACGCAGCGCCACATACGCTTTCTAATATACAGGCTACGGGAGCCTATACCATCAATCATATCAACCAGGATTTCATAGCCCAGGCACATCAAACCAGTGCTAAGTATGCAACAGGTGTAGATGAGTTTGGGGCAACAGGATTAACTGCAGTATACAAAAACAGCTGCAAAGCCCCCTTTGTGGCGGAGAGCCATATTCAATACGCATTGCAACTGGCAGAAGTGATCCCCATAAAACAGAACAATACCTTTTTAGTGATTGGGGAAGTAACCGATGTATACCTCGACAAAGAAATAATACAGCCTGATGGTTTTATTGCATTGGAAAAAGCCGGCAGCATTGCCTCATTGGGAATTGATGGTTATTATGCTGCAAGCCCCATTGCAAGGTATGCCTATGCAAAACCGGGTAAGGAACCAACAAAACTCATTTCCTGAAATATTTTCCGATCAGCGGCAATTGAGGCAATTCTTTTTTCTCCACATTGCCCACAAACCAAAGATAGAAGCCTGTTAATATTGTAGCTACGGCAAGGCTAAAAACCGTATTTGGCCAAATACTGCAGATACCTTTGTGCGCAAAAAACAACAGCCCCACAATTACAATGTAGGCAACTAATTTTTTCCATGCATACGGAATGCGGTATGCTTTCTGCCCCCATATAAAGGAAATTACCATCATGCTGCCATAGCAAAAGAAGGTGGCCCAGGCACAAGCCATGTAGCTGTAGTGGCGGATAAAAATAAAATTAATAACGATGGTTATGGCAGCACCAATTAAAGTGATCCATGCTCCTGCCATTGTTTTGTTGCCTAATTTGTACCATACACTGAGATTATAATAAATACCCAGGAACATATTGGCTAACAATAAAATGGGCACTACAGCCAGGCCACCCCAATACCTGGGGCCAATGAAATTTTTCCAGATGGGCATAAATAAACTCACTGCCAGAAACATCAGTGTGATGATGATCACAAAGAATTTCATTACCCTGGCATATACTTTTTGCGGGTTAGCGCCTTCTGCCTGTTTAAAGAAAAATGGCTCAGCTCCCATGCGGAAAGCCTGTATGAACAAGGTGATGAGGATGGATAATTTGTAACAGGCATTATAGATACCCACCTGCGAATCTTTAAAGCTGGCACTGCCGGGAAGCCACCAACGCAGCATCAGCCGGTCAAATGTTTCGTTGATCATTCCACCCATCCCGGCCACTACCAGCGGCAATGCATACATCATCATTTGCAGCCACAACTTTCTATTAAATTCAAAACGTACCTGGGCAATTTCTCCTGATAAAAACAATAAGGTAATTACTGATTGTATCAAATTGGCCATCACTACATACACGATGGGGTTAACTCCGGGGTTGTAAAAAGAAGTTACCCAGCTATTGGGGTTTAATTTTACCTGGTGCGAACAGTAACTGATAAAAAACCAGGTGAAAAAAATATTGATGAGTATACCAATAATTTTTGCTGCAGCAAATTTTACCGGTCTTCCTTCCTGCCGCAGCCTTGCAAAGGGAATAGTACTGAGCGTATCTAAAGCAATGATGAAAATACTTAGCTGGATGATCTGCGGAAAATCAGTAAGGCCGGTGATTTTTCCAAAACTTTCCTGGTTATACCAAAGAAGGAGTGTAAACACGACCGTAGAAAAAAATATGGACAATGCGGCCGTGCTGTAAATTGTTTTTTTATTTTCTTCTTTGGATGAAAAGCGGAAATAAGCCGTTTCAAAGCCATAGGTAAACAGCACATTCAAAATGGGGATGGCAGAATATACCAGCGCCATTTTTCCATAGTCTTCTGTTTTGATGGCATCGGCATAAGTAAGATAAGGGGTAAGCAGGTAATTGATAAGCCTTGCTGCAATTGAACTGAGCCCATACCACATTGTTTGCCCGGCTAATTTTTTGATATTGCTCAAGTAAGGTTTGTTTGGGCAAATTTAGTTGTATCTTCTTTAATAAACAGTGTCATTTTAAAAACAGGTGCCACCTTTTTTTTACAAATTGTATCTTTGAAAAAAATTATCATCATGAAAAAATTGCTCCTTTTATCAGCCATATTATTCCTGGCTACAGGTGCCTTTGCCCAAGCACGGGAGGCCACCGCAGATTACAACAAAACAATGCAGCCTGCTGTAGAAATTGAAATACCATTTCCTGAAAAAACAGTAATGAGATCTCTGGTAGAAAAAATGGAAAAGCGTGGGTATAAGGGTAAGGATACAAAAGGGTATAACGTATTTAAGGGCGTAAACATGTCAGAAATTGGCCCTGGCACTTACGATCTGTATTTTAAAACCGACCGCAAGAAGAAAGATAAAGAGGTAACAATCTTAACGATGCTGGTATCTTCAGGATCCGAAAAATTTATCAGCGAGGCAGACAACTCAACAGTAATGGATAATTCAAAATCATTTTTGAACAGCCATACAGAAAATGCTGTTGCCTACGACCTGGAACTGCAGGTAAAAGACCAGGAGGAAGCAACCACCAAAGCAGAAAAGAAACTGGCTAACCTGGTAGAAGATGGGCAGGACCTGGTAAAGAAAAAAGAAAAAATAGAAAAAGAGATAGAAGAGAATAAAAAAAAGCAGTCAGACCAAAAGGCAGAAGTTGAAAAGCAAAACCAGATATTTAGTACGTTGAAGGCTAAACGCAAACAATAAAGTCTTCGTAATTCCGTTTCCGGGGAAGTGCAGTCGGAAGATTGCACTTTTTTTCATTCAAATCCGGCATATGAAATTATGGTATGTATCACTGGGCTTAAGTATCGCCTCCTGCATTATATTGCTGGTGATCTGCTTCTTGCCTGGAAACTTTACCGTTTTTAACTGGAGCAAAAGCGAGGTGGAAGCCGGTATCCTTTTCCCTGTGCTGTTAATTAGCTGGACAACAGCTTTACTCGGTTTTTTATTCAACAATATTTTTATTGATAAAAGCCTGATGGAAAAAAACGCCAGGCCTATGCCTGTACTAAAGGCATACCTTCCCACCTTGTTGGGTATCCCTGCCTTTACCTCCTTTATCTGGTTTATCATCCGCTGGTACAAGGGCAAGCCAAATCTTTAATGGGGGGCCTGGAAAGTATTCATGCTTCTTATTGTTTCTTCATAACGTTTATTGTGCAGCAATTCATTGTCTGTAAGGGTATATAAAAATGAAAGCAGGTCTACCTTTTCCTGTTTGGTGATGGGTATTCTATTTTTCAGTAATGAATCCAGTGTTGGTTGGGCTGTATTAATGGCTTTGCTGTAATGTTCTATCACCTGTGTTAAGGTGTACAGCCTGCCATCATGCATATAGGGTGAAGTAACAGCAATATTCCGAAGGCTGGGTACTTTAAATTTTAGTGAGTCTTTTGGGTTGCCGGTAATGCCCATCCTGCCCGCATCCTTTAATGCTGCATTCATATCAAGGCCATTGTTGCGGAATGAATTATTGGTAAACAAAGGTTCCGCATGGCAGGCATTGCATTTGGCTTTAAATGTTTCATAACCCAATTGCTCACTAATGGTAAAAGTTGTTTCTCCTTTTTTTACTTTGTCGTATTTACTGTTGTAAGATTGTATGCTTCCGGTAAATTGCGCCATTGCTTTCAGCATCCGCTGGCTATTGATAGTGGCATCGCCAAAAGCAGCTTTGAACATTCTTTTGTAAGCAGTATCTGCGCTTAACTTTTTCAATACATTTTCCAGTGTCTCTGCCATCTCATTGGCAGCAGTGATGGGTGCCAGCGGCTGTACTTCTATGTGGTTGATGGCACCATCCCAGTGCATTTCTTTCATCCAGGCAATATTAAAAAGAGCAGGCGCATTGCGGGTGGTAAAGCTGTTGTTGAAGCCGTGGCTCAGGTCATGATCAAATGTAGAGAATGCGGCAAACTGCTGGTGACAACCGGCACAGGCAATATTGCCGTCTTTGCTCAGCCTGCCATCATAAAATAATTTTTTTCCCAACTGGAACCCTTCTTCGGTTAAAGGGTTTTTGGCAAAAATATCCGTGGGAGGTTTGGGCCAGCCCTTTGGAATAACCAGTTTGAGGTAAGTGGGTTTGTACGGAGCAGTCTCATACAAAAATGCAGAGCCGGTCAGTACAACCAACAACAGCGATATGATGATCTTTATTTTCACGTTATATGGTATCTCATATTAATCGCTGTTAATAACAGCCGCTACTGTAAACAGCCGGGAAAAATTTCCAGCAATCTGTTTGGCTAACGGCCCGGGCAAACTGCATACAGGGGTGTTGCTGATTGTTAATTTGAGCGGCCCATTCCAGATTTTATTCATATCTGCCTCAATCAATACAATGCTTTTTCTGCCTTCTATTATTTGCAATCTTTTATTGTCCGGAAAGCGAAGGGTGAGGAATTTCAGCACACTGTTCTCACCACTGAACCCACCGATATGGTATTCCATTTTATTATTTACTGCCTTGCTTTGCGGTGATGTGCCTTCCAGCTTTTCCATTACGTAGCCTGTACGCCAGGTCCAGAACATATCGTTCAAAGGGTCCAGCGCCACTGTTTGTGCACCGGCGGTGTTCCTGGCACTGTCAACACCCAGTAAAAATCCAATACTGTCATAATTATTTTCGGGCAAGGTAATGCTGAAATATAAACTGCTGTCTATCCCCTGGTTAATAAGGTGGTACCCGTTTTTTTCTGTGCGGGCTTTTCCTGCAGTATACAATGTGGTGTTGGAAATATAATATTTGAACTTATTGATACGATAGCTTTCGCCAAACGGGTTGGTATAGCTGCTGTCAAACAAAACTACAGGGTTGTGGTTAATGGTATTTTTAAAAACAATGGTCACCGAACCGGTACGGGTAATTTTCTTTTTAATATTTTGGGGCTGCCCCTCGGCGCTAAAAGATACGCAGCAAAGGAGAAGGGCAGTAAAACAGGCAGCAGTTTTCATTTTTAGTAACTTACTTTTTTTCTTAGCTCTTTTAATTCCCCCGATTTTTTCTTACTGATGATCCTTTTTTCTTTTGCTGCCTTGCTTATTTTGGTGGGTTTTCTTTTTTTAGGTATTACCAGGGCCCTGGTAACCAGTGCAGTCATCTTTTTTATAACCAGTTGTTTATTTCCCAGCTGGCCTCGTTCTTCCTGGCTTTTTACCTGCAGGTTTCCCTCCGCATTTATTTTATTGGCTAATTTTACAATCACCAATTTTTTTTGTTCGTCATCCAGCAGGGCAGAGCCTTGTACATCCCAGTAGCCTTCCACCATGGTTTCTACCTTATTCACATTTTGTCCGCCCTTGCCGCCGCTGCGGGCTGTTTTAAATTTTATCTCAGCGCTGATATCCATAGTCAAATTTACCTTATTTACACAAATGATAACAGCGATATACATTCATTTACTATCTTTATTTTAATAAGGCCAAAAAAATTTACATTTGCAAATAATCAATAATTCATTGATGTTAAAAGGCATATATCATTCTTTAACAGAACGCAAGCGATTGGGTAAAAAATCTTTCGCCGTATTAATTGATCCCGACAAGGTGAACGACCAGAGCATGGAGCAGTTGATAGCGCTTGCCGTAGAAGCTAAAGTAGATTATTTTTTAGTGGGCGGCAGTTTGGTAATATCCAGTTATTTGGATGAATGCCTGCAAATGATAAGGCGGCATTGTGCTATTCCTACCATATTGTTTCCGGGCAGTCCTTCGCAGGTAAGTAAATATGCCGATGCTTTGTTGTATCTATCTTTAATCAGTGGCCGCAATCCCGAACTGCTTATCGGCCAGCATGTGGTGTCAGCACCTTTTGTAAAAAAGAGCGGCCTCGAAATTATGTCTACCGGCTACATGGTGGTGGATGGTGGTGCTCCAACAACCGTTTCTTATATCTCCAATGCAAGCCCTTTGCCGGCGGATAAAAATGAGATAGCTGTATGTACTGCCATGGCGGGCGAAATGCTTGGCATGAAACTGATCTATATGGATGCCGGTAGTGGTGCCAAAAGGGCCATACATGAAGGCATGATCGAAAAAGTTGCCCAGTCTATCAGTGTGCCCTTAATTATTGGTGGAGGCATCATCGAGCCTGAAAAAGCTTACCTCAACTGTAAAGCGGGTGCAGATGTAATTGTAGTGGGCAATGCTATTGAAAAAGATGATTCCCTCATAAAAGAAATGGCGGCAGCAGTGCATAGCGTGCCGGTGATCGTATAACAACAGCTTCAGTATAGTTTCAGGAATATCAGTGGCAACTATTATACTCCTCAATAATCCTTTTTAATACCTTCAGTTTGGTCAGGTTGGATAATGTATTTTGCGAAAAATAGTACCCCGGTTTCCGGCTGCTGATTTTATTTGCCAGAACAGGGCAATCACCAACAATTAAGCACATTTTTTTATCAAAATGGGGCACCAGGTTGTTGTTTCCCAGCCCCCAGGCTTCAAATCTGCCGAATGCCGGAAGTGAAACAAAATACAGGATCAAATTTTGGCCATCGTCCCTTTGTACACTTTCCTGGTAAAGTTCATACAATTGAATCCCCGACTTTTCAGGTGTCAGCCTTTTTACAAAAAGCAACCTTTGGGGCCCATTGTATTCAAGTATAATTTTTTTTGGAAAAAAAATATCATTACCAATGCTGTACGATTGAACACTATCAATGAGGATTTCTTCTTCTTTACCATCATAGGAAAATTTTATAAATTCGACAGGGTAATATGCTGTTTCCAATGTAATGGTAAGCAGGCCTTTTTTTTGTGAGCCATCCAACATATTAATGACGGCCTCTTTTTTCAGTACATTATTTGGTGAACCAAAGAAGGCAGTGGCTTTACAACCTGTATACACAAGAAGAACTAAGATCAATAATGGTTTACATGAACGCATACACAAGTATTTCTTATTCAGGATCTTTACCTCCCGTTCACATCCAGCACCACGCCTGCATTAATAACCACCGGTACGCCTGCCAATACCCTGATGCTCCTGATAGCCGTATTGGAAGTAAGCACCGGGTACCTTGTTAAGCCGCCGGGAACAATGACATCTGTATTGCTATCCGGCACTGTATTGCAACTCCAGTTAGCTGCAGTGAACCAATTGGTACTTGCAGTACCTGTCCATAGATTTTTAAAGCGTAAAGTGAATTCAGTTTTATTAACACCATCCACTACACAGCGGTATTTATAGCCGGTGAAGGAGGTTGGAACATTATTCAGCAGCAAACTGTCATTGCTGGTACCGGTATAGACAGGCCCGTCTGAAATATTAGAATACCCGCTACCGGTATCAGCTTGCCATTGGTAAACGGTGCCGCCTGAAGGGGCTGTGTAGGTAATGATATTGCCTGCGCAAACACTTACAGCCGGAGGGGTAATATCTCCTTTACTGAACCAGAACTCACTGAAATTATTGATGCTAAATTCAGCGTAGTAGCCATTTCCATGCGGAATAATTTGGGTGTTAGCCGGTACAATAAACTGGTAGTAACCATTAAAGTTATCATCAGGTGTGCCGTTTTCTTCCTGAGGGCTGCCACGGTATTTATCAACTCCCAATTCATAAGCATCCGTTGGCTTGGTGCAGCTTACGCATCCTGTAGCATTGATCAGTGCATTGGCTTCGGCATCTGTTAAATAGAGCCTGACATTGATATTTCCTGTAGGGCTATTCGTTGAGCTTATTACGTAATTCCTGTTGGCATAATACTGGTTATTGCTGTTGCCTGTAATTCCTGTAGTACTCAGGTACGGCAGTACATTTACTGTTCCAAGATTTTGCCCGTTAGCGTTAATCTCAGCCAGCACATACCAGGGCCCGTTGATTGAATCCCCCCAGTTAAACGGAACCCAGTTGTTGCCTGATACCTGAGCGGAAACAACGGGTTGTGCCGGTATATAGTCAGCGATATCTGCTTTCTCATGCACAGCTACATCATCAATACCCACGCCTTCCTGTGTTACGCCGCCATCGCTGCTCATAACAAAACGAAACTTTACCGTAGCATTGCTAACGGGGATATCAATACTGGCCACATGCCAGGTGGTTTTTGATGCACGCCAGTTGTTTAAAGCAGCATTATCATACCAGTTGGTGCCGTTGTTTGCAGCACCTAATTTTTGCCATGTTTTACCATCCAAAGAATATTCCACCCATGTATAATCGTAATCCAGTTCCACATCAAAAATATGGCTGAAAGAAAGCACCGGTTTTCTCAATCCGGTTAAATCAAAGCAGGGAGAAACCAAATACGAAGTTTCATTATCTGCATAATTACCATTGAGGTTGGTTACCCAGGCCTTGCTGCCATTGGGTGCTTTGTTGATAATGGTTTTGGCAGGGGCACCCCATTGCCAGGTTGAGTTGGTACCGGTGGTATAAAAACCACCATTGTCATTTTCAAAACTTTGCAGGTAGGGATAGTTGCTGATAACCGGGCTATTGTGTACAAGGTAATTTACAATGCTGTCGTTGGAGGCATAATTATCTGTTGCATATTTTACCCACACTTTAATGTCATAATCAATGTAGGCAGAAAGATCAGCTGTTTGTGCAAATACATAATCCAATGCCTGGTTAGGTGCGATAGATGCAATGGTTTCAGTAACAATGGCAGCTCCATTAATTTGGTAATTCACCTGCAGATTATTCAGTGTAGCATTGTTGTAATTTTTTATTTTTATGCTGATGGGATTTCCAGCGGTCAGTCCGCAGCCACCTTTGGCTGGTGCAATGATGTTGAGCAGGGCCACATCATTTACTGCCTCATTCACAATAAGATTGTCATAAGTATATCCATCATCAATATCCACTTCCGGGTTAGGGTTGTTGGCCGATGCATTTCCTTCCTGTCCTATTTTTATTTGAAAAGTGGGGGTAATGGTTTGGGGAGGATTGGCCGTGCTAAGCAGATCGCTGATATTAAAAAGGGCTTTTTTCCACTGGCCAATGCCGCCCTGGTTGTCGAATAAATTGTAGGCTTCAATCCAGTTATTATTTTCGCTGCCCCTTATCCATACCCTGTTGCCCGGAGCATCTGCCTGGCCCTGGTTTTTGTAATAAAAATCAAAACGCATTTGTTTGCCTGCATAAGCCGATAAATTATAATTCAAAACAGCGCTGTCTGCATTGCTGTTGACACTGTATGGCGTCTGGTCCAAGGTAAGTGCCTTGCTGCTGCTGTATGCCATGCCGGTGTTGACAAAAGTTCTTGCCCTGCCCCTGCTGCTGCCCGCCATAAAGTCCAGGTATTTATTCCCTCCAAAGGCCATTTCCGGAGATACTATTTCTACCGCAGGCATGGATTCAAAATTTTCTGTCAACGGCATAACGCTGATGGCATCATTGTTAATATACTTTACTGTTTTGTAGGCTGTATCATTAAGGTGGTTGTTATCCGTTGCTTTGGTAACCCATGCTTTAAAATTATATTGGTACCCGGCCGCAATAATTGGATATGTACCGGTAAAAGTATAGGTGTACGATGCGCCGGCATTGATGGTGGTATTGATGGTTTCAGTAACCGTTGCCCCACCATAATTAAAGGATGCAGTAAACGGGCCGCTTACAGAAGCGGTGCCAATATTTTTGATACTGATTTTTACAGGCTTTGTTGCATTGGCAGCATTTGAAAATAATTGTCTTGCAGTAGTTGGCTCTACAATGCTGTCTACTTTTAAATCATTATTAAATGCAGCAAGCGTGCAGGGCCCGCTGTTGGGTTGTGTTTTTACCGAAACGGAGCGGCGGCCTGCAACCGTAGTATTTTTTGCCACCACACCCAACCAGTATATTTTATTCTTATCCAGCCCTGTTATTAAATAACTGTTGGATGAAGTGTTGCCAATCACCTGCATGCTGTCATTTACCAATTGTAAAATAGTATAGCTGCTGGCTGCTGTCACGGCAGGCCAGTCTAATTGCACAGCTCCTTCGCACACATTGGTAGCTGTTACAGTTGGTTGGCCTAATATAGAAAAATTAAAATTACTTTGGTCTGATAAGGCGGTGCCATTCCTGCTTACTCTTATCAAAGCGGCATTGGTGGCTGCAGCAGGTACTGCCCAGGGGTATACCCTGGTTGTGGCAGCTACGTTATTATCAATTGTTGTCCAGCTACCCCCGCTGTTTGGTGAATATTCAATGGTAAATGTATTGGATTCATTACCGTAGGCATTCCAGCGGATATTTTCTGTTTCTCCCGGCACCCATGTTTCACCGCCAAAAGGATATTCTACGGTTACCCCATTTTTAATTATTTCATAGGCAACCACATATTCCTGTGGGCCAAAGGGAATGTTATACCCTGTGATATTGGCAGCATAAATACCTGCGGCAGGATTTTCAATCACTACCTGTTCAATATTATTGAGATGATCGGGTGCTTCTGTGGCAATATTGTTTACATTGGCTGGTGTTGTATTCAATACCAGGGGGCGGTGTAATGTTAAAGATGGTTCTATCACCACCATATCCAGGTCGTTTACCAAAGCCATGCCGGCGGAACTGGCAGCAGCCACGTCGGCCCAGTAGAGCATAATTTTCACCCGGCGTGTATTGGGAGGAATGGTGATGTTGTGCGTGGCGTTGCCTGCTTCTGTTATACTATTGATAAAGTAGCGGCTACTGTCAATGGCATCCACTCCGCGCCTGGTATTGAGCATCCCAAAACCGTAAGTGAAGTCAGGGCCGGAGTTGCCTAAGTCTTCCGCTGTGTTGCAGGCTAAAGCTTTTATTAAAGCACTTTTAGGATCAGCGCCAGCATGCAGCTGACGGTAGCGTTCATACATCAGCGTAAGTGAACCAGTTACTGCAGGACATGCCATGCTGGTTCCATAATTATAGCCATAAGTATTGTTGGAATTGGTGGAAAGCACCGCATACCCATCAGCAGTTATTTCAGGTTTTATCCTTCCATCCTGCTGCACCGGCCCACGGCTGCTGTAAGAAGCAATGGTATTATCACTTACATTCAATGCGCCAACGGTTAAGATATTTTTCGAACATTGCCATCCCGATTTTAACGTACCAAAGTGGGCTGGATAGGGAGAGCAGGTAAGGTCGCCATCATTGCCTGCGGCAAATACATGCAGGAGTTGGCCATTGGTGTTGATCTGCTTGTCAGCATATTTGCTTAATACATTATATTCCCCTTCACCGGCACAGCCTGACTCAGCAGCGTGGTAAGAATTATTGCTGAGCACCATATCATAGTCGGTAAGGTAAGCTGGTGCATTTACAATGATATCGCTAAAATATTGGCTTACAATAGCAGCCTTTGCTGCCATACCCCGGTTTTTGATATTGATGATACCGGCCCCGGCTGTGGTGCCGGAGGTATGTGTGCCATGGTCTGAAGGAACAGTGGGGTTGCGGTTAATGAGCCTGCCCGAAAAATCAATATGGGTGGAAATATCGGCATTGTCGCCAACACCAACGGTTACCCCTTTTCCATTTAAATTTTTCCCGTTCAAAGCATTCAATCCACTTACGCCATGGGCTGCCCTGCTGTTGTAATTAAGTGCTTTATCTTTTACCGGTTGCAGTTGCAGGCTGCTGACAAAAGGAAATGTGGCAATAGTATTTATGACAGCTGGATTGTACTGTATAAGGATCATACCGGCAGCATCAAACTTTGAAGAAAGGATAATTGCTCCTGCTTTTTTTAATTCTCCTGTTGCCATCGCTATATCAACCGGTTCAAAAAAACTCACTGCAATGGCCTGCACCTCTTCTTTGTTGCGGGTGGGTTTATAGTTTTGCAATTGCCTGTGAATTTTGTATGCCAAAGGCAGGGTATTAATTGAACTGATATTAAATTCCTTTGCCCTCCTGAAATCAACAGAATTTTTTATGATGGCAAAATAAGCATTGCCGGGTAAATAAGAACCTAATGCGATACCCGCTGCAGTCATTTTTTGTTTTGTTTCAACAGAGGGAATACTGCTAAACTGAACCAGTACATAATAGTCAGTTGCAAAAAGAGCACTGCTGATGTCTTCTATTTTAAATGTGTGATTGCTGATATTGCTGCCGGTAATAAAATCACCATTGGCAAAACGCACAGGAATATCTTTTCGCTGGGCAAATGATATTGTGCAGGAATAGCAAAACAGAAATGTGAGGATCAGGTAGTATTGAATTTTCATCAGAAACAAATTATTACGTGATTGGCTTAACGTGATTTTATCGAATGTAATAAAATTTATTGCGAAAATAGGCATTTGTTGAGGCTTTTGGCCAGGGGGCAACTGCCTTGATGGGTTTCAGATAGTGGCTAAGTTCTGTCAAACTTTATTTAACGGTTATATTGGCTGTGCTTTGTCAGGCAGGCCGGCTTTTTCAAAAACCGGGTACTTTTTTATTTTCATCCAGCTATCTTTGCAAAACGGATGAACCTGGAAGTGTTGTTGAAAGATTATGCAAATGACCAGCGCTGTTTTCAAATAGCGGACAGGATCACTTTGTCTCAACCACAGCATTTACGGCTTTCCGGCCTTTACGGAAGTGCTCCCGGGTTTATAGTAGCGGCCATATTTGCCAATCCAGCCGCCAGCCAGCTCAATCATATCATTGTATTAGGGGATGCTGAAGAAGCAGCCTATTTTCACAATACGCTGGAAAACCTTACCGGCGCACTGGACCTTTTTTATTTCCCATCTTCTTTTAAAAATAAAAAAAATTACTCGCTGCTCAACAGCAGCCATGTAATGTTGCGGACAGAAGCATTAACAAAAATTGCCGGCGGCGGCAATAAGAAAATAGTAGTGACCTATGCTGAAGCACTCTTTGAAAAAGTAGTGTTGTCAAAAGCATTGTCAGAAAATATCATCGCCATCAAACAGGCCGATGTGCTGGATGTAAATGGCATGCTGGAAAAATTTGTGAACCTCGGGTTTGACAGAACAGATTTCGTGTATGAGCCGGGCCAGTTTGCTGTCCGCGGCGGGATACTGGACATTTATTCTTTTGGCAATGAAAAACCTTACCGGATAGAATTGTTTGGCAATGAGGTAGACAGCATCAGGATCTTTGATCCCGAAACACAATTGAGTGAACGGAAATTATTACAGGTAAATATCATCCCCAATGTAGAAACACAATTTGAAACCGGGGAGAAAGTTTCCCTCTTTGAATTTCTGCCGGAAAATACCGTGGTGTGGTCTGAAAACTGGCAATACACCAAAGAAAAGATACAACAGCAGGAAGAGGATTTGGAGATTTTTTTGGAGGTGGTGAAGACGGCGACAGGCCACGGACGACAGACGACGGACGAGGATGATATACACGAGAAGAAAGACGTATCCGAAAATGATTTTGTAAAAGCTGAAAAATTAGAAGAACAGATCAGGGGCCACCATATTATTGAGTTTGGAAAATCAGCCTTCTTCTCCAATAACGGGAAACAAGAAACGGGAAACGAAATAAAATTTGCAACCAAAGAACAACCTGCATTTAACAGGCAGTTCGACCTGCTGATAAATAATTTAAAAGAATACGAAGCAAAGAAATACAACATTTACATTTTTGCAGATAACCCAAAACAGTTAGAAAGGCTGCACATCATTTTCACCGACCTGAAAGCCGAGATTCAGGTAACTCCTGTGCCCGTTTCTATCCATGAGGGTTTTATTGATGATGACCTTAAATGCGTGTGTTATACCGATCACCAGATCTTTCAACGTTACCATAAATATAAAGTAAAGCAGGCCTTCAGCAAGAATAAGGCGCTTACTTTAAAAACACTTAGGGAACTTCAGCCCGGTGATTATGTGACGCATATTGACCATGGAGTGGGCGTGTACAGTGGCTTGCAAAAGATCGAAGCCAGCGGCAGGATGCAGGAAGCGGTAAGGATACAATACAAAGATGGCGACCTGCTCTATGTAAATATTTCATCGCTTCATAAGATCAGTAAGTACAGCGGCAAAGAAGGCACGATACCCAAAATGAATAAGCTGGGCAGTGATGTCTGGAACAAGCTGAAAGAGAAAACAAAGAAGCAGGTAAAAGATATTGCCACCGACCTGATAAAATTATATGCCCAGCGAAAAAGCCAGGAAGGCTTTGTACACTCACCGGATAATTACATGCAAACCGAACTGGAGGCAAGCTTTATTTATGAAGACACACCAGACCAGGCCAAGGCAAGTGAAGATGTAAAAAGGGATATGGAAAAACCGATGCCGATGGACAGGCTGGTATGTGGTGATGTTGGTTTTGGTAAAACAGAGATCGCTATCCGGGCGGCATTCAAAACCTGCTGCGATGGAAAACAGGCTGCAATATTGGTTCCCACCACTATCCTTGCCTACCAGCATTACAAAACATTCACTGACCGCTTAAAAGATTTTCCGGTAACCGTAGATTTTATCAACCGTTTCAAATCTGCTAAAGAGAAAAAGGAGACGTACAAAAAATTAGAAGAAGGCAAAATAGATATCATCATAGGAACACATGCACTGTTGGGGAAAGATGTGAAATTTAAAGACCTCGGCGTAATGATCATTGACGAGGAACAGAAATTTGGTGTGGCAGCAAAAGAAAAATTAAAGCAAATAAGGGCAACCGTTGACTCACTAACATTAACCGCTACCCCAATACCCCGCACCCTGCAGTTCAGTTTGATGGGAGCAAGGGACCTGAGCATCATTAATACACCGCCACCTAACCGGCAGCCGATACAAACAGAAGTGATGGTATTTAATGAAGACGCCATCCGGGATATTATTTATTATGAAACGGAAAGGGGCGGACAGGTTTTCTTTATCCACAACCGGGTGAAGGACCTGGCACAAATGAAAGGACTGATACAGGGCCTGTGCCCGGATATCAGCATTGCATTCGCTCATGGTCAAATGGAAGGCGACCAGCTGGAAGATACCATCCTCGACTTTATGGATAAGAAATACGATGTGCTGGTATGTACCAACATTGTAGAAAGTGGCGTGGATATCCCGAATGTAAATACCATCATTGTAAACAATGCACACCAGTTTGGCCTCAGCGACCTGCACCAGTTGAGGGGCAGGGTGGGACGCAGCAATAAAAAAGCATTCTGTTATTTACTGGCACCACCCATGAGTACACTGCCTGCCGACAGCCGCAAGCGTTTAAGCACCCTGGAGCAATACAGCGACCTGGGCAGCGGCTTCCAGATCGCCATGAGGGACCTGGATATTCGTGGTGCAGGCAATTTACTGGGTGGAGAACAAAGTGGATTTATAGCAGAGATCGGGTTTGAAATGTACCAGAAAATTTTAGATGAAGCCGTAAGAGAATTGAAACGAACCAACTTCAGGGAATTATTTAAAGAAGAGATACAGCAGCAGGATGATTTTGTAACCGACTGCAGCATTGATACTGATTTGGAAATTCTGATACCCGACAGTTATGTGGAAAGCATCACGGAAAGATTGAGCCTTTACACCCGGTTGGATATGTGTGAAAATGAAGATGCACTTACCTTTTTTCACCAGGAATTGATTGACCGTTTTGGCCCCATCCCTGCACAGGTGGAAGATTTGTTTACCACTGTAAGGGTACGTAAACTGGCAGTAGACCTGGGTTTTGAAAAATTATTACTCAAGCATGAAACCCTAAAGGGCTTCTTTGTAAGTAATCCCGACTCGCCGTATTTCCAGAGTGAAATTTTTAACCGACTGTTAATTTTCCTGCAGAAAGGAACCAACAAAGCCAAATTAAAACAGGTAGGTAAGAATGGAATATTGGTGGTAGAAGACATGAAGGAAATGAAAGACCTGTGGCATTTTTTGAAGAAGATGCATGCGTTTGTGACGGAAATTGTTTCAATCCCACAACTTGTTTAATGACCGGTTATATTTTCTCCAATGCCTGCTCCAAATCCTTCACTAAATAATCGGCTTCCTCTAACCCTATATACAACCGCAACATCCGGTGATCTTTATTTTCCGCATCAAATGTTTCCCGCCTGATACCGGCACATTTTGGGATCACCAAACTTTCATGCCCACCCCAGCTTACTGCCATCATGATATGCTGCAGGCTTTCGCAAAATTTTTCTACCTGTTCGATATGGGTTGCTTTGATGCAAAAACTCAACAATCCACAAGCTCCCTGCATTTGCTGTTTGGCCAGGTGGTATTGCGGAAAGGCTTCATCAAAAGGAAATAATACCTGCTCTGCTTTCGGGTGTTGTTTTAAATAATTTACAATTTGAATGGTTGATTCGCTGATCTGTTTCAGGCGCAGGGGAAGTGTACGCAGACCACGTATCAGCAGCCAGGCATTGAATGCTGAAATACCGCTGCCAATATTCAGGTACTCACTGTTGAAAATGCGTTCAATCATTTTTTTGCTGCCGCTTAATACTCCGGCAACTGTATCGCTGTGGCCGCCGATATATTTTGTAGCAGATTGCAGGGTTAGATCGATGCCATATTCAATTGGCCGCTGATAGATGGGGGTGCAGTAACTGTTATCGCAGATGGTGATAATGTCTTCAGACTTTGCAAGCTCTGCCACAGCATTTAGATCCTGCAATGCAAAATCCCAGCTGTTGGGGCTTTCTAAATAAATAACGGTGGTGTTTGGCAGGATGGCCCTTTCAAAATTTTCAATCTCCCTTCCATCAATATAAGAAGTGGTAACCCCAAACCGCGGCAAAATTTCATTGAACATTTTTTGTGCCCAGGTATACGGCTTGTCAACGGATACAATGTGGTCGCCGCTTTTTACATTGGCCAGTACCGCAGCAAAAATGGCTGCAGCGCCACTGTTGAATACAAGACAATCTTCAGCACCATCCAATGCGGCCAATTTTTTTCTTAAAATATCAACCGTAGGATTGAGTCCACGGCTGTACAGGAAAGTGGAATATTCATCCTCAAAAGCCTTTCTTAAATCATCCACTTTATTAAAAACAAAATTGCTGCTTTGAATGATGGGAGGTGCCACCGCATTAAAGTAATGCTCCCTGTCTTCTGCCAGTTCGTTGATGATGTATGAGATATCCATGGTGTTAAATTTATACGCCGGTGATAAAGCCAATGTGATTACCAAAGGGATCTGCAATTGTTGCCACTTCAATAGTTCCGCCCACATTGGCAACGGGTGAAAAAATACTGGCGCCCAATGAATGTGCTTTTTCAACAGCCGCACCAATATCTTCCACACTCCAGTAAGTTACGGAATGGTTGCCTGTTTCAATTTTACTCATGTCAGGGTCAAGGCCAAGCTCACAGCCATTGATCTCAAATCCAACATAAAAAGGTTCATCAAAATAAGGCTGAATGCCGGTGAGGGCAGTGTACCATTCTTTGGCTTTAGATAAGTCATTTACATGATAGATAACCGTTCTAAGTTTTTGTAGCATGGTATGCTGTTTTTTTGGTGTGAGATAAAAAATAAATAGCAACAAAAGCAGCCAGCACGCCCAAGCCAACCAATGCGGCTTTTGGGTCTGCAAGGGCAATGCTGATGCCAACAAATAAATAGGCAACCATAAATATCACCGGCATCAATGGAAACAATTTCATTTTATAAATTCCGGTGTCATCCAGGGCTTTTGTTTTTTTACGGAACCAGAAAATAGTAGCGGCGCTCAGTACCATTCCAAAGCAATCCAGGAAAATGGTGAAGGTTAAGATCTTTTCAAATTGTTGTGAGAAAAAAAGAATGATGATGCAAACGGCCGCAAAGACAGTCAGTGAAAAAGTAAGCACATTTGTTTTTTGGTTTTGCCTGGCAAAAATTTTGGGCAAACTGGCATCTGCTCCCATCGCATACATCACCCGGGGGTTGCTCATCAGCAATCCATTTACATAGGCCAGCACGCCCAGGAAAAGGAATGCTGAAAAAATGATGGCGCCCGTTTTTCCGAAGATTTTATCAATCACCACATATGCAATTTCTTTTTCCCCTTTCATTTGCTGAAACCCTACAAGATTGTAATAACTCAGGTTTACCAGCAGGTACAGGGCAATGATGATGGCAATGCCCATAAAAATCCCCCGGGGAATATTTTTAGCAGGATGCGCTACCTCATTGCCAAAGTTGATGGTTTGCTGGTAGCCGCCATAAGTAAATGAAACGGCAATCAGGCTTATGCCAAGGCTCCTAACCCAGTTAAGGTAATGGGTTGATGTGCTGATTTGCTGATGTGCCAGTGATGCACTTTGTGTGGCATATTTGCCCGGGAAAAACAAGGCCCCTATCAATACCACTATCATGGTAATTTTAATCAGCATTAAAATATTCTGTACCCGGCTGCTCATTTTAAGGCCTCTTAAATTGATAAAATAAAAAACGATGATAGCTATTGTGCTAACCAATGCCTTGTGTATGTCTGTCCATTCGCCTGGAAATAATTTTAGCAGATACCCGCTGCCAATCAATGCCACCCCACTCAGGCTGGCAGCATTGCTTACCAGTATAATGCAGTTGATGGCAAATGCAATACTGGGATGATAGGCTTTGGCAAACACTTTATAATAGCCGCCGGTAACAGGGTAGCGGCTGCCAATTTCGGCATAGGTTAACGCCCCGCACAAGGCAACGATACCGCCTACTATCCAGGCACTGAAATAAACTGATGGGGCAATGGCATCCTTTGCGCTGGTGGCGGCCGTTCGGAAAATGCCCATGCCAATTACAAGACCCACCACTATCATGGTGAAAGAAAACAGGTTCAGTTTGGAGGTTGATTGCATACTGAAAAGATACAGCATGCAAAGAATAAAATATAATCAGGCCAATAAAAATTATAACAGCTTGTGATTTGCATCATAAAAAATAAACCCGGTTACCTTAGTTTTGTGTTCATGTTTAAACGGATAACAGCACTAGTTTTCTTATTGACGTTTGCAGCGCAATCGTTTAGTGCACCGTTTATTGTGTTGGACTATTATGCCCACACTGATGCATACGCCAGAAACTGTATCAATAAAGCCAGGCCTAAAATGCACTGTAACGGTAAATGCCAGGTGATGAAGAAAATGAAAGAAGCAGAAAAGAAAGAACAGGAAAATTCACAGCGAACAGGCGGTGCTAAAAATGAAGTACTTTCTTCCAGATCATTTTATCCATCATTGATCAATCCTGAACTGGTTAACCTGGCAGCAGTTAAAAATGCGGCTTATTGCAATGTTTCAGTAACTGACCGCCCCACCGATTTTTTCCATCCGCCACAGGTAATGTAAAGGCAGGTATTCTCTCATTTTATGTATTCCATGAGGTTCACAATGGATCGATGTCCTTTGTTAACCTGGGAGGGGTACCGCATTGCCGCAATTTGCTTAAAAGTTAGTATCAAAAATGTTTCAAATATTTCAGTTATCAGCAATGATGCTGAAACCACCATTGCATCTGTATTAAGAACGGCAACAAATAAAATCAAAACACGAAAAGGAATATCCTGTTTTTTGCATTGATAACCGCAATGGTATCCTGCAGCAATCAAAAATCAGCAGAAACAAAAGCACCGGTAGCTGTTCCGGTAAAAGACTCAACCATAACGAAAGCAAAATATACAGCCTGTATGGTAGACAACAAAAAGGATTTTGCCTGCGGTATGTCTGTAAGATCCGGCATTGAAGATACCTGCCATTACAATGGCAAAGTGTATGGCTTTTGCTCCGTAGAATGCAAGGATGCGTTTTTAAAAGAGCCTGCGGTTTATCTCAGTAAAAAATAAGACCCAAACAATTTTTGTACAATCAATTTAACACAAAATGAAAAAAATAATCATAACAACTGTTATTTTTCTATGCTCCTTCACAGCAGCCAACGCCTGCGAAATTTGCGGCTGCGGCACAGGAAATTATTATATCGGCCTGCTTCCCAATTTTCATAAACACTTTATGGGTTTGCGCTACCAGTTCAGCAGTTTTAAAACGACGATGAAAGATGATCCTTCACAATACAGTAAAGACTTTTTTCAAACTGTTGAATTGTGGGGCGGCATCAATATCGGAAAGCGCTGGCAGTTACTCGCCATCATTCCGGTAAATTTCATTCACCAGGCATCAGACGATGGAACCACCAACAACAGCGGGATTGGTGATATTGCAGTAATTGCCAATTATAAATTATTCGAAAAATTGTCGGCCACCCAATCAAAAAAATTAATAACGCAACAATTGTGGATCGGCGGTGGTGTAAAATTGGCCACCGGAAAATTTAGTGTTGACCCGGGTGATGCAGCTTTGGTGGCATTGGCGAATACACAAACAGGCTCTGCCAGTACAGATTATTTGCTGAATGCACAATACAATATCAGCATCAATACATTTGGTGTTAGTACAGGAGCCAGGTACAAAATCAATACTGCCAATACCGACCAATATCATTTCGGCAACAAGTTTTCTGCTAACAGTTTTGCCTACTGTTCTTTTGGTAAAAAAACAACCATTACGCCCAATGCCGGTATTTTGTACGAATATAACAATAGCAACAAACTGCAAAGCGAAAAGATTGACCAAACCGGAGGCTGCCTGCTCAGTACAGCTGCAGGAGTGGAAGTGAATCTTAATAAAATAACTATTGGGTGCAATGTTCAGCTGCCATTAGTTCAGAATTTTTCTGACGGGCAAACGAGAACAAAAGTAAAAGGGATGTTACATGTAAGTTTTGCGCTGTAATATTTTGTAAGTTTGTAAAAAAATAAAAATCAATATGAAAAAAGTACTTCAATTAACAGCAATACTATTGGCATTAATACCAGCCATCAGTTTTGCACAAAATCAAAAAGCCGGGTGGCCGGAAATGAAGAATTTCCATTCCCTGATATCAGCTTCATTTCATCCTGCAGAGGAAGGTAATTTAGCGCCATTAAAAGCAAAAGCAGACAGCCTTTTCCAGGCCGCAAGAATATGGCAGAAATCAGCAATCCCTGCTAACTTTAAACCAACCGAAACAAAGGAAGCCTTAAAAACGCTGGTGATCAAATGTGGTGCAGCCAGTAAAGGTGTTATGGCAAAGTTGAGTGACACAGAATTAAAAAGGCTGATAACGGAAGTGCACGAGGCATTTCATACCATTGCAGGAGAGTGCAGAAGAACTGAAGAATAAATTTAGGTGCATCATTTTTTTAATGCCGCCCGTAATCATAATGGGCGGCTTTTTTATGTCCACAACCACCGGCATTGAAATATTTGGTACTGTCTCACATTAAAAATTAAATGATAACGATGTTGTCCTTTTCTGCATTCTCCTCAGCTCAGGGTGGGATTTTGGCACGCAGAGACGCAGAGAACGCAAAATTGCTTCGTAAAATTTTCAAACTGGTAAACGACTAAATATTTGGCATTTGAAAAGGAATACTGCATATTTGCACCGGATTTGGTTCCTCCACCTCAGGTGAGGGATTAAAAGGGAAGACCGGTGAAAATCCGGCGCTATCCCCGTAGCTGTAAACCTGCTAAACTCCGCTCTCAGCGGAATGATTAGAAAGTCTGATTCTCAATGCCACTGTCGTAAGTATGGGAAGGCAATCAGAGTAAAGGTGAGCCAGAAGACCTGCCAGATACCGTATTTATCATTCACAGCTTTCGGGTGAAAGGCATGGAGTGTAAGCGCTGTAAGGCATTTATATTTCGTTTTATTTTCCGGGAGCAGTTACAAAAACATTTTCTATCAAATGAAAAGGAAAATTTTTATTGTGGCTGCTGTAATTTTCAGCGGCCAGTTGCAAGCACAGACAGACACCACAAAGAACCTGGAGGAAGTAGTGATTACCGCCGGTAAGTATCTGCAAAAGCAAAGCAGTTCGGGTAAAGTGATTACTGTAATTGGAAAAGAGATCCTTGAAAGAAGTGCCGGCCGTTCGGTTGGCGACCTCCTCAACCAGCAAACCAGTATTGTGGTACCCGGCTCACAAAATATTTTAGGCAGCAACCAGGAGTTGTACCTGAGGGGATCGGGAAAAGTATTATTACTGTTGGATGGCGTGCCTGCTTATGATGCATCCTATATCAGTGCAGGATTTGATCTTAACCAGCTGCCCGTTCAAAGCATAGAACGCATTGAAATTTTAAAGGGCGGGCAATCCACTTTGTATGGTTCTGATGCGGTGGCAGGCGTCATCAATATCATAACCCAAAAAAGCGGACCGAAACCCATTGGTGTATATGCCGGTTTCAACGCGGGCAGCTATGATACCTACAGGGGTAATGCCGGGATCAATGGAAAATCAAAAACCACTGCTTTCAATATCAATTACAATTACGTAAATAGTAAAGGCTTTTCATCAGCTTTTGACAGCAGCGGGAACAAAAATTTTGACAGGGATGGCTTTAAGCAAAATGCCATCACCGGGAACTTTACGGCCACCCTTACTGATAAACTCCAGGTAAGGCTTAACGGGCAATACAGTCATTACACCACTCACCTGGACGGGGCTGCTTTTACTGATGACAAGGACTACACCGGTGCTCTTAGCAACCTTCAGGCTGGCGTAAATGCGCAATATAAGACCGGCAAAGCAACAGTGTATATGAATTCAAATTACAACAGCAGTAAAAGAAAATATGTAAACGATTCTTTTGATGTAAGTGGTTTTAGTAATTACAGCAATGAGCAATACGTTGGCAATTCATTTTTTTCAGAAGTATATTCCGTTCAGCCGCTTTCCGGCAATGTTGAATTACTGGCCGGTGCAGATTTCCGTTCTCAAAACAGCAACCAGGATTATTTATCCATCAGTGCTTACGGGCCCTACAAAACAAATATTGGGAAAGACTCTGTAAAAAATAATATGTACAGTGGTTTTGCCTCTTTGTTTGTAAAAAATGTGGGCGGATTTAATGTAGAACTGGGTGGCCGTTTCAATCATCACAGCCAGTATGGCAACAGCTTTACTTATACTTTCAATCCTTCTTTTAATATCGATGACAGCTGGAAACTGTTTGCCAATGTATCCTCTGCATTCAAAGCCCCTTCTTTGTACCAACTTTTTGGTCCTGGTGTTGCCAACAGGAAACTGGAAGCAGAAAAATCTGTTACCTATGAGGGCGGCGTTCAATATGCCGTTAAAAAATATAGTTTCCGGGCTGTATATTTTTACCGCAGCATCAAAGAGGGAATTGATTATAACTTTGAAACCTACAGCTACTTTAACAATAACAAACAAAATGATAAGGGGCTTGAACTGGAAGCTGGTATCCGTTGCGGAAAGTTTTCTTTTAATACCAACTACAGTTATATCACCGGCAAAGTAAACACCTGGAAGTATGCATTTGACCCGGTATTTTATTCCTACTCCATCATTGGGGATACTGCCTTTAATAATTTATTCCGAAGGCCAGAACATGCACTGAACGCTACTTTGGGCTACCAGGCTACAAAAAAATTATATCTCAGCAGCAGCTTACATGCTGTTGGTAAAAGATATGAAGGCCAGTTTGAGGCGTTGCCGGTAGAATTGAAAGGTTATTCTACCATTGATGTTTATGCTGGTCTTTCGGTTCGCTCTTCCCTGTATTTATTTGCTGACCTCCGGAATATCACCAATGAAAAATTCTTTGATGTACTGGGGTATAATGCAAGGAAATTCAACATGACTGCCGGCGTAAAATGGACATTTTAATTCTTTATTATGTGCCAGCATGAACAAAAGAACTGTCCCCGGTGCAACAATAGCTTTGAATGTAAGGCGGGCAGCATAACACAGTGCTGTTGCTTTACTGTAAAATTATCAGAAGAAGAAAGGAATTACCTGGCGAAACATTATGATGATTGCGTTTGTAGT
>JAYVUL010000033.1:0-7924 GCA_043787935.1 Chitinophagaceae bacterium
ACAAATAGCAAAAGGTAACTTGTCACAACACCTGCAATGTACCAACAAATTACTACATTGAGCCAAAACCAGCATAGTGCAGCCACCCAAAAATTCTCCACAAAAGATCATCACCAAAACCATCTGGCTGCTTTCCTTTGTAAGTTTGTTTACTGACGTGGCAGGAGAAATGCTGTATCCGGTAACCCCATTGTATTTAAAAAAGATCGGCTTCTCCGTTTTACTTATTGGCATTTTAGAAGGTGTGGCAGAAGCAGTGGCAGGCTTAAGCAAAGGTTATTTTGGCAAACTCAGTGATGCCTCAGGAAAGCGCCTTCCCTTTATACAATTCGGTTATGGCCTCAGCGCCCTCAGCAGGCCGTTAATGGCGCTGTTTGCTTACCCGGCATGGATATTTTTTTCAAGGACACTGGAAAGGCTTGGCAAAGGAATCAGGACTGGTGCAAGGGATGCCCTGCTTAGTGATGAAGCCACGCCTGCAACAAAAGGCACCGTGTTTGGCTTTCACAGAAGTATGGATACCCTGGGTGCAGCAATTGGCCCGGTGATAGCATTGATTTACCTCTATTTTTATCCTGATAAATATATCACGCTTTTTTACCTGGCCTTCATCCCCGGCCTGCTGGCAATCATTATCACCAGTATCTTAAAAGAAAAAAAACATCCGGAGAAAAAAAAGGAGTTAAAAGCGGTTCGCTTTTTTGCCATCGGTACTTACTGGAAAAACAGCGACGGTGATTATAAAAAACTGGTGGCGGGTTTGCTCCTGTTTGCCTTGTTCAACAGTTCAGATATTTTTTTACTCCTGAAAATGAAAGCAACCGGCATGGGCGACATTGCAGTAATCGGCGTGTATGTTTTTTACAATTTGGTATTTGCTTTAACAGCCTACCCCATCGGCATGCTGGCTGATAAAATTGGGTTGAAAAAAATATTTTTAACCGGGCTGATATTGTTTGTAATAGTGTACACGGGTTTTGCCTTCAATACCAACCTGATTGTTTTTATTGCATTGTTCTTTTTATATGGGGTGTATGCGGCTGCAACAGAAGGGATCTCAAAAGCATGGATCAGCAACATTGCCCATAGTAAGGATACCGCCACAGCAATCGGCTCTTATACCGGCATGCAAAGCATTGCAGCTTTATTGGCCAGCAGCCTTACGGGGTTTCTCTGGTACAGGTTTGGTGCTATGGCTACTTTTTTAATTACCGCCACTGCCACATTGATAGTGGTGTTATACCTGGCATCCATAGAGTTTACCAGGAAATAGTTTTGTATGCTGAGAGTGTAACCGTAATTAGCGGAAAGATTTACAGTTGCTGACTAAAATAATTTTTTAATTTTAATAAAACATTAGTATGGAAAATTACGATACTGTTGTTGCTGCACTGAATGGATTAAAAGCCAGAGGCTTTACCCACGACTTCAATATCGATTTCAACAATATTATCTGTGCTGAAAAAAATATCTGCCTCAACCCGGATGAATTTGAAATTACCGGAGTATACCGCTTTGAAGGGGAAACAAACCCTTCGGATGAAGATGTGGTATATTCGGTGGAATCAAAGGATGGTGAAATAAAAGGCACCATCACCAGCGCCTTCGGGATGTATGCGGACAGTATCAGCAACGATATGATACAAAAGCTTTCAATGCACAAATAAAAGGCATGCTCACAAAAAACTAACTGCTATGGATCGAAATATTAACCGGAGAAAATTTCTATACCTGTCTGCATTAACAGCTCCCCTCTTATCCTTTAAAAAAATCATTGAGCCACCGGCAGCCGGCAAACCAATCATCATCTCCACCTGGGATGAAGGCAAAAATGTGAATGCGGCTGCATGGGATATTTTAGCGAAAAAGGGAAGGGCGCTGGATGCCATCGAAGCGGGGGCGATATACATTGAAAATAAAATTTCCTGCTGTGTGGGGCTGGGCGGAAACCCTGACCGGGATGGCGTGGTAACTTTGGATGCCTGTGTAATGGATGAACATGCCAATTGTGGTGCTGTGGCAGGTTTGGAACAAATAAAGCACCCGTTTTCCGTTGCAAGAAAACTAATGGAAACCACACCGCATGTGCTGCTGGTAGGCAATGGGGCACAACAATTTGCTGTAGAAAATGGCTTTCAAAAAGAGCCGGCCATACTTTCTGAAGAGGCAACAAAAGCTTACCGGGAATGGTTGAAAAAAAGTGAATATAAACCCAGCATTAATATTGAAAACCGGCCTTCCGGGCAGGATGGTAAAAAGCAAAACGGTCCTTTTGCAGCAGCCTTTTTTGATAATGGAACCCCTAACCATGATACGATGGGAATGATTGCAATGGATGCCAAAGGGAATTTATCAGGCGGCGTAACCACCAGTGGCATGGCATTTAAGATTCACGGGCGTGTGGGTGATTCGGCAGTGATTGGCGCCGGCTTGTTTGTAGATAACGAAGTGGGTGCAGCCACTTCCAGCGGGGTGGGAGAAGAAGTGATACGGATATGCGGCACTCACTTGGTAGTGGAATTTATGCGTGCCGGTTACCACCCTGAACAAGCCTGCAAAAAAGCAGTAGAAAGAATAATAAAAAGAGACCCTGCCAGGGCAAAAGATATCCAGGTGGGTTTTGCAGCCGTAAATAAAAAAGGCGAACATGGCGCATACAGCATACAAAAAGGATTTGTGTATGCAGTGAAAACCAATCATGAGGACAAGATCTATGCAGCAAAGTTTGCCCTTAATCCCTAAAGCAACTTTTAGATTTCAAGTATAAAGGATCTTTTTGTTAACACATAGAGTATGAATGTAGAAAATACTAAACCGCCGCCGGTTAGCGGATTGGGCATATTAGAAATAATTGGTTTCAATATTGAAAGTTGCAGGCTTGCCCAGGCTGCCGGTGCCCACCGCATTGAATTATGTGATGGCCCCGGGGAAGGCGGCACTACTGCATCCTATGGATTTATCAAAGCGGCAAGAAAAGCATTGACAATAGAATTGTATCCCATCATCCGGCCAAGAGGGGGGGATTTTTTATACAGTGACGCTGAGTTTGACATCATGAAAACAGATGTGCAGTTGTGCAAAGAAATTGGGTGCGATGGTGTGGTAATTGGCATACTGAATACAGATGGCAGCATTGATAAAAAAAGATGCCGGCAACTGGTAGAACTGGCGTATCCCTTAGGTGTTACCTTTCACCGGGCATTTGACCGTTGTGCCAATCCCTTTGAAGCGCTGGAGGATATTATTGCCACCGGTTGTGAAAGAATATTAACGAGTGGACAACATCCCACGGCAATGGAAGGCGCTGAATTGATCAAAGATCTAATCAAACAGGCTGATGAAAGGATCATTATCATGCCGGGCAGTGGGGTTGGAATCGGCAACATCATTGAGCTTGCAGAAAAAACAGGCGCAACAGAATTTCATTCTTCTGCAAGAATATCAGCCGGCAGTAAAATGGAATACACTATCTCATCCATGGATGAAACACTGAAATCAGTAACGGTAGATGAAGCCGCAATTGAACAAATGATTCAGTTATTATCCCGAAAATTTGCCGGAGCATAGTGTTCAAAAGTTACCAAAAGGTATGTTGCAAAACAGGAGGCTGTCCCCAATATTTTCATTTTACACCATGCAGCAAAGAAGGCATAGAAACAAAGATTGACATTCTAATGGCTTTTTTGATTACATCCTGGTCTTTGTGTTTGTTGTGTGAAATATTTTTGACTTTTGATACAGCCTCACAACGATGTTGAATACAGGAATTTAACCGATAACAAAATGCTTTATCAACCTACCACTGATAACTGGCCACTAAACCACCCCTGTTAACCCTTTCCTAAATTACCCGGCCCAAATATGGATAAATATACAATTGTGCCTAACTTGCCACCCTAATTAAAATAAAGTGCATGAAGCAATTTTCCTCTATCCTTAATATGGTGTTACTGGCTGCGGTGGCGGTGTTGTATTATCTTCATTTCAGCAGCAATAACCAGGTAAAATCCGCCCCGGCAAACGCTGTTGCATCGATGGAAAAAGACAGTTGCGCCATCGGCCACCTGATAGCATATGTGGATCTTGATTCCCTCAACAGTAATGTAACCTTTATAAAAGAAAGAAAAAAAGAACTGGAGGCAGAACAAAAACAGATTGCATCAGAATACGAAAATGCTTATCACCAGCTGGAAGCAGAGAAAAACAATTTCCTGAAAAAAGGCAATGCCATTACACAAAAAGAAGCAGAAGAATTCCAGGGGCAACTGATGCAAAAGCAGCAGGAAGTGGAAACCAACAAACAAACAAAAGGCCAGGGGCTGGCAGCTAAGGGAGCCAATATCATGGAAGGCATACAAAGCAAACTGAAAGCATTTATCAATGAGTACAACAAAGATAAAAGGTACTCTTACATATTTGCCACCGGCTCCGGCGTGGATAATATTTTGTATAAAGATTCCCTACATAATATCACCAGCGATATAGTAAAGGGCTTTAACGAAATAATGAATAAAAAAGGCAACTGATAATTCCGGCCAATTTATTTATCTTGAACCCCGTTACCAAAAAACGGGATTTTTTATGCCTCAAAACACCACCACCACAGCAAACAGCAGCAGCAACGCCTCCTTTAAGCCATCGCTGGGATTATTTGATGCCACGATGATTGTGGCCGGCTCCATGATCGGGTCCGGTATTTTTATCGTGAGTGCAGATATGCTGAAAGACCTGGGCAGTGCTGGCTGGCTGCTTGCGGCATGGCTTATCACCGGCTTTATGACATTAACGGCTGCATTGAGTTATGGGGAGTTAAGTGCCATGTACCCAAAAGCTGGAGGGCAATATGTTTACCTGAAAGAAGCCTATAATCCATTGGTAGGCTTTTTATATGGCTGGAGTTTTTTTGCCGTGATACAAACCGGCACCATCGCTGCTGTTGGGGTTGGCTTTGCCAAATTTGCAGGGTATTTTTTTCCTGCACTGGCATGGGAAGACGTGAATACATTTAAAGTGCTGGGCCTTTCCATTCACTATGCGCAATTGGTAGCCATCGTGTTGATTGTTTTTTTAACCTTTGTAAATACCAGGGGCATTGAGGCAGGCAAAACCATCCAGACGATTTTTACTTCCACCAAATTATTATCGCTTTTTGGATTATTGATTGCCGGGTTCATTGCTTTTAAATGGGAGGTATGGACTGCCAACTGGCAGCATGCATGGACAGTGCAGCATTTAACAAAAACAAATGGCACAGTCAATTTTGAACCATTGCTGATGGGCGCCGCATTAGGAGCCATGGCAAGCGCCATGGTGGGCAGCATCTTCAGCAGCGATGCCTGGAACAATGTTACTTTTATTGCAGGAGAAATAAAAAACCCAAAAAGAAATATCGGGCTGAGTTTATTCCTCGGCACCTTGATCGTAACCGTTATTTATATTTTAACAAACGTAGTGTACCTGGCAACCGTGCCTTTACAGGAGCTTGCTTTTGCAAAAGACAACCGGGTGGCATTGAGCGCTTCTGAAGCTATTTTTGGCAGCAGCGGTACCATCATCATCGCCATCATGATCATGATCTCCACCTTTGGGTGTAATAATGGATTGATACTGGCAGGTGCAAGGGTATATTATACCATGGCAAATGATAAATTATTTTTTAAACCGGCGGGCTCACTTAATAAAAACAGCGTACCTGCATGGGCCTTGTGGATACAATGCGCCATGGCCGGTGCTTTGTGCCTTAGTGGCCGTTATGGCGATCTGTTAGATATGGTATCTTTTATTGTAGTGATCTTTTATGTTTTGACCATTGCCGGGATTTTTATTTTAAGAAAAAAATACCCCGGTGCAGACAGGCCATATAAAGCCTTTGGCTACCCGGTGCTGCCTGCTGTTTATATTTTGATGGGCATCAGCTTTTGTACCCTGCTCATCATTTACAAACCTGCATTCACCTGGCCGGGATTGATCATTACACTAATCGGTATCCCTTTATATTATGTTGCAGTCAGTCAAAAAAGGAAAGCCTGATACAGTGCAACCAGGGAAAATAAAATACTGCCTGCAATGCTTAAATTTGCATGAGGTACAGCTATCTGTTGATTTATTTATATGAAAAAAATATTTGTAAACGGTACTTTTGATGTATTGCACCCGGCACATATTATGTTGCTCAATTACGCAAAAAGCCAGGGTGATCATTTACTCGTGGCTATTGATACGGATACAAGGGTAAGAGAAAAAAAAGGAAACAGCCGCCCGGTTTTTACACAGGAAGAAAGGAAATTTTTCCTGGTAAATTTAAAGGCGGTAGACCAGGTTTCTTTTTTTTCTTCTGATGAAGAACTTGAAAATACCATCCGCGAATATGGGCCCGATATCATGATCGTAGGCAGCGACTGGAAAGGTAAGCCCGTCATCGGTTCACAATTTGCAACAGAATTAAAATTTTATGACAGAATTGAAAATTACTCCACCACAGCCACCATTCAAACTATTATTGATAGGCGATAGCTGTGTGGATGAATATATATATGGTATCTGCACCCGTCTTAACCCTGAGGCACCTGTGCCGGTAATGGATTACACCCGAACGGAAACAAAGCCCGGCATGGCTTCCAATGTATTCGAAAACCTGAAAGCATTTAATGCAGATGTAACCTTTTTGACCAACAAAGAAACCATTATCAAAACCCGGTTTGTAGATGATAAGTACAACCACCAGATTCTCCGGGTAGACCGGCATGAAACCTTGTCGCCCTTAACAGATACCGTATTTGATAAAAGTTTTGATGCCATAGTAATTTCTGATTACAACAAAGGATTCATCACGAAGGAAAAATTATTTGAGATTACTGAAACGGCGCATTGCCCGGTATTTATTGATACCAAGAAAAAAGTGATCCCTGATAAAGCCAACTGCTACATTAAGATAAACGAAGCCGAATATAAAGCACTTGACAATCCGCCACAAAACACCATCACTACTTTGGGGGATAAGGGAGCACTGTACAACGGCACCGTGTACCCCACAGAAAAAGTGACCGTTTTTGATGTGGTTGGTGCAGGAGATACTTTTTTAGCTGCACTGGCCTATTTCTATTTATTAACGGGCAGCATTGAAGAGGCGATACCTTTTGCCAACAAAGCTTCGGCCATTGCGGTGCAGCATACCGGCACTTATGTATTAACGGCAGATGATATCAGGGTGGTTAAAAAAGGGGCCAATTAACAGGTTTTAAATATCAATTCAAATGGCAAAATTCCTGATCATACGTTTTTCCTCCATTGGGGATATCGTACTTACCACTCCTGTTATCCGCTGCATGAGAAAACAATTGCCAGGCGCAACCATTCATTTCCTTGTAAAAAGGAACTTTAAAGCGATAGTGGAAAACAATCCTTACATCGACAAACTCCATGTGCTCGATGATAATCTCCAGGAAACAATGCAGGAACTGGAAAAAGAAAAATTCGATTTCATCATTGATCTGCACCACAACCTGCGTACCCTTAAAATCAAACACTTTTTAAAAGACGTGAAGGCTTTTTCATTCAATAAATTAAATATTGAAAAATTCATCTACACCGCTTTTAAGATCAATACGCTGCCTGAAAAACATATTGTTGACAGGAATATGGAAACCGTAGCTTCCTTCGGAGTGGTGAATGATGGCATGGGCATGGATTACTTTGTTCCCGATAAAGACCTGGTAACAAACAATGACATCCCGGTTACTCACCGAAACGGTTATGTAGCCATCGTTACAGGAGCCTCGCTGGCAACAAAAAAACTGCCCCTGCATAAACTGAAAGAACTTTGCGCCGCTATCAACTATCCCATCATTTTATTGGGAGCAAAAGAAGAATTTGCAGAAGGAGAACAAATTGAGGCAATGAACCCGGCAAAGATTTACAATGCCTG
>JAYVUL010000034.1:0-8835 GCA_043787935.1 Chitinophagaceae bacterium
GAATTCACCTCAAAAAATAGAATACCACCTCAAAATGACAACGTTTATTCATGAAATTTTGACACCGTATTTTATCCTCCGCAATTACGGGAAGACCCTGAATAGTCTAACCAGTTGTTTTAATGGCTTACCCTGGCTCAATAATTTTTTTAACAGCATTACTTTGGTTACACTCAGCTTTGCCGTTTTGGAATCTTCCCTTCGTTCGCTCCGTTCCTTTCTTTCTTTGATCACAACCGGGCTGCTTTGCTGGTGTGCATAATTTTCTTCCGGGGTCATCCATTTTAAATTGGATGACCGGTTGTTGAGTTTATTATGGTCGAGGTGGCCTACAATGGTTTGATTTACAGAAGGCACCGGCAGGAAATAATTGGCTACCAACCGGTGAAAAAGGAAATGCTTGTGAAGGGTCCTTGCTTTTAAATCATCCTGGAATTTTTTACTTAGGTTTTTCTTCAGGCTATCCAGCATTGCCCCGGTTGCAATAATTACAACTTTACTTTCATTATTTTCTTCAAGTGATTTTAATTTTCTTGCCAGCTTAAAAACTTCTTGCTGCAAATGATCAAAACGGTTTTGTTCCTTCTCTTCCCTGGGCTGGTATAGTTTTAGCCTGATAATGCGGTAGCCATTTATCATGGATCCTTTTATAATTTTTCCATCAGAAATTTTATTAAATGTTCTGATGCGTCCAAAGTTTGAAACTTCTAACCGGCCTTCGTTGGTATAGTTAAAATCAAACACGATGGTTTTCCATTTCTCCCCGGGATAATCTTTGTTCATCATTGAAAATTGAATATTGGATCTTCAAAATTACAATTTTTCCCAAAAATAAAAAAGGGCCCTCCATTATTGTCTTGAATACATTTAATACAACATCCTGACTTTAATGGTTTCCTTCACCTTCTTCAGCAACTCGAGCGCATTCTTACTAAGGCTCTTATCCAGATCTAATACCACATAGCCAATGTCTTCATTGGTAGTAAGGTACTGTGCCAGGATATTGATTTTGTTTTTGGATAATTGAGTATTGATCTCACTCAAAACCCCCGGCACGTTGTTGTGTATGTGCAGTATGCGGTGGGTGCCTTCCTGTGGCGGCAGGCTCAGTGCAGGGATGGTATGCGAGCCAAAGCTTACTCCTTTTTCAAGGTAATTGAACAGCTTGCTGCTAACATCTTCACCAATATTATTTTGTGCTTCCTGTGTGCTTCCGCCAATGTGCGGTGTCAGCAGTACATTGCTCAGGCCCTGCAAAGGTGTGGTGAAAGTATCTCCGTTTTTTTCTGGCTCCCAGGGAAATACATCGATGGCTGCACCTCCCAGATGCCCGTCAGAGAAGGCTTTTGCAAGGTCGTTTAATTCCACCACTTCACCACGGGCATAGTTGATCAGTATGCTTCCTTTTTTGAAATATTTAAGATTGTTTTTGTTGATGAGATTTTTTGTGGAAGGTAATTCCGGCACATGTAAGGATACAATATCTGCCTTGCTCACCACTTCCTTCAAACTTTTTACAGACGATGCATTGCCCAGCGGCAATTTTGTTTCGGTGTCATAAAAAATTACTTTCATGCCTAAACTCTCTGCCAGCACACTCAACTGGCTTCCGATATTGCCATAACCTATGATGCCCAATGTTTTTCCCCTGAGTTCATAACTGCCGGTGGCTTCCTTCATCCATACGCCATTATGTGCGGCTTTATTCTTATCAATGATCTTTCTTATCAGCATAATGGATGCACCAATGACCAGTTCAGCCACACTCCTGGTATTGCTGTACGGGGCATTAAAAACCGCTACACCTTTTTTGGTGGCGGCTTTCAGATCTACCTGGTTAACACCGATGCAGAAGCACCCGATTGCCTGCAGCTTTTCTGCAGCTGCCAGTACTTTTGCAGTAATTTTTGTTTTACTTCTGATTCCAAGTAAATGAATATTTTTTATCTCCTTCATCAGTTGATCTTCACTTAATGCGCCGTTTAGCTTTTTTACATTACTGTAGCCGGTGCCTGTAAAATGCTTTACCGCCACATCGCTGATGTTTTCTAAAAACAGGATATTGATCTTCTCTTTGGGATAACTTGTTTTATTTTTGTCAGACATCTTATTACTGCTTTATTTTGCACAAATATATTTCATCCTTCACTATTATTATGTTACCATCAAAAAGAATCCTGCCCGGCATTGTGGAGTTTATCCATTATAAATCCAAAGGCTCGCTCATTTGTTCCTTATCAGTTTTGGTAGTGGCACAGGCAGCACTGCTGCTTGCATCCTGCAATGCTGTCACCAAACAACCCGAAAAAAAAACTGCTGACAGTTTGCAGTTTGCATTGCCTGCCCCAACGCCGGTATCAGCTGCAGACAGGGAAAAGTATAAAGCGGTTTGTGAACGATGGTATGATACCGTTTTGAAGAACAGGGGATTTAATGGAGGCATCCTTGTAGCTAAAAATGGAAACATAGTTTTTGAAGCATACAACGGCACCGGGCATGTAGATAAAAACGATACCATTACTACCAGTACACCATTTCATATTGCTTCCGTTTCTAAAACGTTTACTGCCATGGCGGTGCTAAAACTCTGGCAGGACGGTAAATTAAATATAGATGATGAACTGAGTAAATATTTTCCGGCATTCAATTACCCCGGAGTTACTGTCCGCACTTTATTAAACCACCGCAGTGGCTTACCCAACTATGTTTATTTTATGGAGACATTGGGATGGGATAAAAAAACATTTATCCGGAATGAAGATGTACTCAGTGCTTTAATTACCCGTAAAGCAGAACTCACCAATATAGCACCGCCCAACAGGCATTTCACTTACTGCAATACTAACTATGCGCTGCTGGCGTTGCTGGTAGAAAAAATCAGTGGTACTAAATTTCCGGCCTTCCTGCAGCAAACATTTTTCACACCCCTGCAAATGAAAAACACGTTTGTATTTGATACAACAAAAATGGCAACCGTAAACCCCAGTTACGACTGGCGAGGCAGAATAATGCCGTTTAATTTCCTGGATGCAGTGTACGGGGATAAAAATATTTATACTACACCAAACGACCTGCTGATATGGGACAGGGCTTTAAGCAGCGGTAAAATATTTAGCGAAAAAACATTACAGGAAGCCTTTGCCCCTTACAGTAATGAAAAGCCCGGCATCAGGAATTACGGGCTTGGCTGGCGCATGAACCTTTATCCCAACGGAAAAAAAATGATCTATCACAATGGCTGGTGGCATGGCAATAATGCGTCTTTCATCAGGCTCATTGAAGATTCCGCCACCATTATTGTAGTGGCTAATAAATTCAACAGGGGCGTTTATCATGCCAAAGATATGGCCGGTTTGTTTGGCGATTATGGCGGCCCCATGGAAGAAGAGGAGGAAAGTTTAGCCAATGCAAAACCAACGGATACTTTATCAGGTCTGCCGGTTGTACCCGGTACCAACACAATAAAAATGGCTAAAAAGAAACCGGTTAAACATAAAAAAAGAAGAAGGTAGAAGTATTTCGTTCTTTTACCCAAAGAATAAATAGCACACCCCAATAGAGGTAATCACCCCCACAAGGTCTGCCAGCAACATGGCTCCAATGGCATAGCGGGTATTTTTAATGCTGACTGCACCAAAGTATACCGCTACCACATAAAAGGTAGTATCAGAGCTTCCCTGTAAAATGCAGCTTAACCTTCCGGCAAAAGAATCAGGGCCGTATGTTCTCATCGTATCTATCATCATTCCCCTGGCTCCGCTTCCGCTCATGGGTTTTATTAAGGCAGTGGGTAAGCCATCTACAAATTTGGTATCGGTACCCAGGGAAGCAAATAAACTTTTTATTCCGTTAATAATAACATCAAAGGTTCCGCTGCTGCGCAATAGGCTGATGGCAACCAGCATACCCACCAGGTAAGGGATTATTTTTACCGCCGTTTCAAAGCCACCTTTTGCACCTTCAATAAATGCATCAAATACATTTATCTTTTTATACAGGCCGCCTGTAACAATTACCAGGAAAATAAATAATATCAAACCCGTACTTAATTGTTCTGAAAAAATATTTACGCCAACTGTATTTAAAGAAAGAATAAAGTATACCAGCAGTACTATGATAGCTGATATGCCGAGTATCCAGCCTAAAATAACCGGTTGCCATAATTTTATTTTTTGTTTGAATGAAACGATCAGCATGGCAGCGAGCGTAGCAATAAAAGTAGCAATAAGGCAGGGTAAAAATATGTCTGTTGGGTTTACAGCTTTTTCTCCGTGGTTGCCTGTAGTGATGGCTCTTGCCGCAATTACGGTTGTTGGAATTAGCGAAAGCCCCGCTGCATGCAAACACAAAAACATAATTTGAGCATTGCTTGCTTTTTCTTTGTCAGGATTCAGCTCCTGCAGGCTTTCCATTGCCTTGATACCGAAAGGTGTTGCCGCATTATCAAGGCCCAGCATATTGGCACTGAAGTTCATCATCATGTGGCCATGTGCAGGATGGTGCTTAGGAACTTCAGGGAATAATTTTGAAAAGAAGGGTCCCACAATTTTTGATAAGAACCGGATTCCCCTGGCTTTTTCCGCAATGCTCATAAAGCCCATGAATAAAGCCATGATGCCAATAAGCCCGATGCATATTTCCACTGCCACTTTGCAGGTGGCTATTACACCATCCACCGGTTTTTGTTTCTTACCCAGTATATAAGCGTATTCAACGGTTCGTAAAGAGGGAAACTGTTTGGTAAGTAATTTTACCGTATCTGCATGTATATTGTCTGTAACAAGGTACCTGCAATCATCCGTTACTTTATCCTGCCGCTTAAATCCAAATTCACTCATCTCTTTTGTAAAACTGTCAATAGAAGGCCTGCCATATTTGGTAACATCTCCGATGGCTGCATATTTGAATTCGTCTTTGGCTGTACCGGTAACCAGCCGGCCAAAAATATCATCCCTGCTTTTATTAAATGTAAAATGAAAACCTGCAACCATCAATGCCACGATGATGAATGCACTCCAGATCCTGCTTAAAGCCATATTGGTTTATTGATTGGTTTGTTTACTTTTTTTTCCGCTGTTAATTATATACCGGTATTGTTTTTTAATGCGGCTCATCGTCACAATTCATGCCCTTCCTGCAATACAGGCTTTCACCGGCAAACCATTGCATCTCATATACTCAAAATCAAAAATAGGTAACTCGCTTTATTCAACCGGCAGGATGAATAAATAACAGTTGAAATGGGTACCCCATAAAACGGCCTCCAAGATACTCTTTTCATTTCAAAATTATCATTCCCTTCCATCCCTTACCTTTGCACCGCAAAAAAAACCGGGAGGTTGCCCGGTTGTACAAAAATCTATTAATGGGAATTAACGATAAACTCCAAACAGTAAACCGTTAACCGTAAACACCAAACCGATAAACATGGCATTACAAGCAGGCATAGTGGGGTTACCAAATGTGGGGAAGTCAACTTTATTCAATGCAGTTAGCAACAGTGCCAAAGCACAGGCTAGCAATTACCGCTTCTGTACCATCGAACCCAATGTGGGCCTGGTAAATGTGCCCGACCCTCGATTGGATAAACTGGCAGAGTTAGTGATACCAGACAGGGTAGTTCCTACCCAAATTGAAATTGTAGACATTGCAGGGCTGGTGCGTGGTGCCAGCAAAGGAGAGGGGTTGGGAAATAAATTTTTAGCCAATATCCGGGAAGTGGATGCCATCATTCATGTGATCCGGTGTTTTGAAGATGATAATATTTTAAGAGATGAAGGCCCTATCAACCCGGTAGGCGATAAGGAAATCATTGAAACGGAACTGCAGTTAAAAGACCTTGAAAGCGTAGATAAAAAAATACAACGCACAGAAAAGCTTGCAAAAAATGATGCTAAAGCAAGGGCGGAACTGGAAGTACTGCTTAAATGTAAACTGCATTTAGAACAGGGAAAAAATATTTTATCGCTGGGCTTGTCAAAAGAAGATAAGGCGGCAGTGGCAGATATTTTTTTATTGACCGACAAGCCCATTTTGTATGTGGCCAATGTAGACGAAGCCAGCATGCATACCGGCAACAAATTCAGTGCTGCATTAACTGAAGCAGTTAAGAATGAAGGTAACCAGGTAATTGTGATGACCAATGCTATTGAAGCACAAATAGCCGAGTTTGAAAATGCGGATGACAAAGCGATGTTCATGGATGAATATAAAATGACAGAACCTGCGCTGGATCGCCTTATACATTCCACTTATAAATTGCTGAACTTATCAACTTACTTTACCGCCGGCGTGCAGGAAGTAAGGGCATGGACAATCCACCAGGGCTGGAAAGCGCCGCAGGCCGCCAGTGTAATTCATACCGATTTTGAAAAAGGGTTTATCAAAGCAGAAGTTATTGCTTATAACGATTTTATTCAGTACAAATCAGAAGCAGCCTGCAGGGAAAATGGCAGGCTTAGAATTGAGGGAAAGGAATATGTAGTGAATGACGGGGATGTGATGCATTTCAGGTTTAATGTGTAAAATTTCTGAAAAAATCACCTGGGCGTAAAATAAAAAAACCCCGCTTTTCAGCGGAGCCTTTCTAGTTATCCAAACAATCCATAAAAACAAAAGCTCTTGCTTGTTAGGTCACGACTTTTGAATTTGCAGGTTTGTTTGCAACTGTTTTTAAAACCTTGGACACCTTACAGCGTCCCGGCTGGTATTATCCCTGTTAAGAAATGTTTGATAAGACAGTGCCAGTTCAAACCCTCCACGCCCGCTTGTTGCAGAACTTAGTGGCGAGATATTGGTATCATAACTTACAGATATTGCCAGTGGCCGCACCTCTAATTTTGCTACCGGTATTATGGCATCTTTAAATCTTAAAAATGCACCGCCGTGTATCAGGTAAGTTGGATCCACTTCATCATCCAGTTTGTAAGTGTATATCGCTCCCCCTATCATTTCTGAATGAGGCCCCTGTTGCGAATAATCGGCCTGTATGGTTATATAAGACCTTTCTGATGTACTTAGTTTGGCACCTCCTGAATACACCCATTTAGGTATCATTTCTAATTTAGTGTTACCATAAAAGCTAATATTGGAAGGCTTATTAAAGTGATGATAAGAGATGCCTACAAAAATATTATTGTCTGTATTGTCTCCAACCTGGGTATTGAAACTCATACCTGCCGTACCATCAAAATAAGTGTAGGAGGGGTTGTCAAAATTTTCTCCATCGCTCAGGCTTCCGTTATAGGTGCTCCCGTCAAACTGGCTGTTGGTGGTTATTTTGCTTCTGTCTATCCTTCGTTGAACCATACCACCCATAAAGCCTAAGGAGAGATACATATTGCGTTGTTCACTTAATGATTTGTGATAATTTACTGCAGGTAATATGTGGGTGGATGTCATCGCAGCCGAACCTGCTTTGTCATATAATATTTGGGCACCAATCGTAATGAAGTCTTCGCTTTTTCCGGCTTTTAACCTGTACTCACCGTTAAAAGAAGTGGTTTGATAGGGTACCGTAATGCTCTGCCATTGGGTGCGGTAAACTGCCTGCAACCTGAAATCTCCGGTAAAAATCCCTGCTAATGCCGGATTACGCAACAATGGTGCTTCGTTGAATTGTGAAAAATGTATGTCTTGTGATTGGGCATTTTGTGAGGCAATAAAAGTGAGGATACCCCACAATAAATTGCGTTGAATGGTTTTCATAAAATAGGATTTTTTTCGGTTTGGATACTGACTTTCGTCCTATATGAAACGGATACCGGTGGTTTTTATTATCGGAGGAGTAAAATATTTCCGTTGAAACTTACTACTTCATTATTTTCGCAGGTAAATTCTATAGTGTAAATATAATTGCCTTGGGGGGCAGGTTTCCCATTGTAAAACCCATCCCAGCCTGCATTTTTATCATTGGGGTAAAAGTTGCCTTTTACAAAAACCAGCTGGCCATTGCGGTTGTAAATTTTGAAAACATTTATTCTGAAAACACCGGTACCTATGGGGTAAAATAATTCATTTAAATTTAATGGGTCGTGGTTGGGAGTAAAAGCGGTTGGCAAAAACAGGTTATTTCTATTGCAGCTTACCCTTATAAAAATATCATCTTCAGCAACACAACCCCCGCCGTTAGTTACCTTCACCGTGTAAGTGATATCATTATTTACTTTTGCAACAGGGTTGGGACAATCAGTGCAGTTTAAGCCAGTTGCCGGCTGCCATAACCAGCTGGTAATATTTCCGGCATATTGAGGGGTTAAGGTAACTGTATTTCCGGCATTCAATAGTTTATCGGTGCCTGCATTTACATAGGGCTTGCTATTTACTTTTATGAATATGAGGGCACTGTCTTTAAAGCAGTTGATGCTGTCAAAGCCAATCACTTTGTAACTGGTGCCTGCAGCAGGTGCAGCTACGGGGTTTCCAATAGCGGAATTGTTTAAGCCGGCAGCCGGCACCCAGGAATAAATTTCTGCACCGGTAATATGCAACTGAATGCTCTTTCCTGCGCATACAGAATCTACTGGCTGAAGGCCAGCCATCCGGAAAGGCTTTTTAACAACAATGATTACAGAGTCTGTTTTTTCACAACCGGCGGCGGTACTTCCTTTTACATAAAAGGTTGTACTGTTGGGTGGTGTTGCAACAACGTTTCTGCAAGTATTACAACTTAAAAATGTTACGGGCTGCCATTCATAAAAATCAGCGCCTGTAGCCAGCAATGGGGCTGAAGCGTTTAAGCATATGGCAGTATCGTTTCCTGCAGATACATTTGGTAAAGGCTTGATAACAACTGGAGTGAAGGCAGTATCGGAACAGCCGCTGCTATTGACTGCA
>JAYVUL010000035.1:0-9354 GCA_043787935.1 Chitinophagaceae bacterium
GGCAGAAAATAAAATTACAACACCCAATACCTATGCTGTGAATACAGCCTTTGCAGATAACGATGACAGCAGGAAAAACTTTGCCCGTTTTGATGAGGAGGAAGATGATGCACCAAAGAAAACCCGGATCGGGGGGTTCTTTAAAAAAGTAAAAAGGGTGCTGGAAAGGAATGCCAAAATTAAAACCGGGAACAGCGATAATATCAAAATTGCCAATATGTCTTTTGCCATGAAATAATTTTTTTGCAGGCTTATCCCAGGAAAGCTCATGGCAGGACACAAAGCTTCACAATCAGAAAATATAATTTTATGAAACAGCTATTTACTTTAATGGTGCTGGTATTGTATTGCACTTCAGGCAACGCCCAAAGCGTTGACAAAAAACAAACCGACAGCATCCGCATCGGCAATATGATCATTGTAAAAAAAGGCGGAAAGCCAATGGACAATAATACTGCTGACGGAATAAAAATGACCGCAGATACCACCAAACCTCCCGGCAAAGAAGAGGACAGCATAAGGATCGGCAACATGATCATTATTACCAATGGTGAAAAAAACCATGATCAAAAAAATTACCCTGCAGAAACCGGGTATGAAAAAAAACACCGCAAAAAGCCATCCAATGTGAGCACCAACTGGGTGATACTTGATATTGGTTTTGCCAACTATGCAGATAAAACAAATTACGGTAATACCGGCGGCTACCTTTATAACAGGCCGGGTGCAGCACCTTTAGGAGCAAATGATTTCAATTTGAACACAGGTAAAAGCATCGATATCAATATCTGGTTGTTTATGCAGCGCCTTAACCTTATTGATCATCACCTGAATTTAAAATACGGGCTGGGCATCGAGTTGAATAATTACCGTTATCAATCGCAGGTAAGTTATTTAAGAAACAATCCTTTTGTAACAGGTGTAACTCCTGCCCCGGTGATCATCAGAGACAGTGTGGCTTTTTCAAAAAACAAACTCGCGGCAGATTATGTTACGGTACCCTTCATGCTGAATTACTGCACCAATCCGAATAACCAGAACAAAGGTTTCAGCATCAGCCTGGGTGTAAGTGCCGGCTATCTTTACAGCAGCCGGAATAAACAAATAAGCGAGCCAAGGGGCAAGCAGGTAAACAACGGCGGCTTCGACATGGAGCAATTCAAAATTTCCTGTATTGGAGAGATCGGCCTTGGGCCGGTTCGCCTTTATGGTTCTTACTCGCCCAATAGTTTTTATAAGCGGGGATTGGATATGCGGCCGTACACACTGGGTGTAAGATTCAGTAACTGGTAAAAGCAACCATAATTATTTTACAAGGTGAAAGCATTTTAACCCGGTGCTTTCACCTTTTTTGTTATTATTACCTGCAGAAAGGTATTTTTTTGTTAACGATTTATTTTTGTTAAGCTTTTCTCATTGGATTAAAATATTTTTGAGTGGCACAGCGTTTGTTTTGTGACATCCCATATTTTCCCGTTATGAAAAAATCAGTTTTGTATGTAGCCGCTTTTTTTGTTTCCCTTTTTGCGCTGGTGTCATTTATGCCCCCCAATAAAAACAAAATGCGTTCAGCAAAAAAATCAACTATTGGCAGGAAGGTAAGAAAACCTGCAGCGGCAAAAGAAGACAATCCTTACTATATTATCGTTGATAAGAGTGATTATGAATTAAAGGTATATGATGAAGAGGGCTGGTATGCCACTTACCCCATTGTTTTTGGCAGCAAAGACCTGGGTGATAAAATGAGGGAAGGGGATAAGAAAACACCGAACGGGAAATTTAAGATCATCCTGAAAAAGATACATCCAAAATGGGGCCCGGAACTATTGCTGGATTTCCCGAATGAAGAAAGCATTCAAAAGTTTGCCGAAAGAAAACAAAGAGGCCTGATCCCCAAAACTGCAAAAATTGGCAATGGTATCGCCATACATGCCACCCGGCCTGAGGAAGAATGGGCTGTTGACAATTTTTATAACTGGACTGATGGATGTGTATCGGTAAAATATACAGAGATGAAGGACCTGTTTAGTTATATCCCTGTAGGAACTCCGGTGACTATACAACCATAAAGAATAACCCTGCCACTAAAGGGGAGATTTAACCACGTATTTGTTATTGCATCAATCCTTTAGGGGAGAAGTAAACAATAAACTTCCATCCCCGTAGCTTAAAAAGCGAAAATCATTTTCCATTGCATACTGGTAAATCCTCTTCCAGTCTTCGCCAACAGCAGCTGCTACCAATAACAATAAAGTAGATTGTGGCTGATGAAAATTAGTAATAATAGCACTGGCTATCCTGTATTGATACCCCGGTGCAATCAAAATCTGGGTGGTAGTAAGTACCCGTTGGCTGTTATTTTTTTTCATCCATTGCAGCAATGATTGAAGGGCCTCTTTAGCAGTATATTTTGTTTCGGCCAAAGGTGTTTCATACACATCCCATTGATGAATGACCAGGCCACCTGCTTGTATTTCCGGCTGTAAGATTGTTTTCACTCCCATCCAGTAAAGGCTTTCAATAGTACGCAACGATGTGGTCCCTACCGCAATGATATTATTTTCCAGCGCATTAACCAGCTGGTCAATTGTTTCTGTGTTTACCTCTATCCATTCACTGTGCATTTCATGGCCCTGCAGGCTGGCAGCTTTAACGGGTTTAAAGGTACCGGCTCCCACATGCAGGGTTACCTGTGCTTTGTGAATGTTTTTCGAGGCCAGGGAGGTAAAAATATTTTCGGTAAAATGCAGGCCAGCGGTAGGTGCCGCCACACTGCCTTCGTGCCTTGCGTAAATGGTTTGATACCGTTCTTTATCGGTATCCTCCGCTTTTCTTTTGATGTAGGGCGGCAATGGCATATCCCCGAACGATCCAAGCATTTCTGCAAAAGTATAATGGCAAGGCTGCCAGGAAAGTTCTACCACATACGCATCAGAAAGCTTTTCAATCAATGCTGCCTGCATAGCGAATGTTTCATTTCCCTTTATTACTTTCTTATTCAACACTCCGCCTTTCCATTTGCCGGCTCCGCCAATCATACATTTCCATTTCACCTTTTCTTTTTTGGCCATCACCAGATTGTATTCGTTGATGGCTTCATAGGGTTCCAGGCAAAATATTTCTATCACGCCACCTGTAGGCTTTTGAAATAATATCCTGGCCTGTATTACTTTGGTGTTATTAAAAACAAGGAGGCTGTTGGCAGGTATATGTGCTGCAATATTTTTATACACATCCCTGGAGATAATGCCCTCTTTATACAAGAGCAACCTGGAGGAATCCCTTTCTGCCAAAGGGAAAGCCGCAATTTTTTGTTCCGGCAAATGATATGTGAAGTCTGCAATAGCAATATCTTTCGGGTGCATTGGTGCTTAGTATTGATTCAAAAAAACCCTGACCGATGCTATCCATTTGTCATGTTCTTTATCGCAAAGTGATTCATGGCCCGCGGTTTCGTAAATCACTAATTCTTTTTTTACCGGCAGGTTATGGTAGATAGCATCGGTTTCTGCCTGCTGTACCCGGGGATCTTGCCTGCCCCATTGCAGCAAAGTGGGCACCGTTATTTTTTTGGCAAACTCCGCCGGCTCCATGTTGAAAGCCCAAAAGCCATGCTCTACACCGCCCCAAAAAGTAATGAAGGTGGCCAGTGGCTGCCCGGGCAGGCCCATCATTTTTATCCGCCCTTCTGCTGCCTGCAATATGGAGGCAAAAGGCATTTCTAAAATCAGTTTGGAAGGATGCAACGGATAATCATTCATGGCTTTGGTGATACTGGCGGCGCCCATTGATATCCCCCACAATACAATATTTTTTTCCCCTTTGCTGCTGATAAAATCATAGGCCTGCTTTACATCCTCACTTTCAAAATAACCAATGGTGCTGGTGTTGCCGCCGCTGCTGCCATGTGCCCGGAAGTCGAGTAAAAACGTATGGTATCCTAATTTTCTGAACCCTTCGGCTTCATCCAATACAGATGATTTTTTACTTCCATGACCATGAAATAAAATGACGGTTCCTTTAGGGGTTTCCCTGGTTTTAATATACCAGCCCTGCAGTTTAATACCTTCTTTGGTAGTGAGTACAACCGCTTCAAAAGCTGAATCAGGGGTTATATTATTTTGCTTCACCGAATTGATCCCAAAAAAGATGTCTTTGGTTTTATCCCACCCTGTTTTGGCTTCATTCTTTATGACAGCCACCTGGCCCCGGTCATAAAAGTGGGTAAACTTATACGCATGAAATGCAGTGATAATATTCACCAGGATGAATAAGATAAGCAATGTTTTCAGGATAATTTTCAGGAATTTTTTCATACCGCTTGCAATTGGTTGTTGTGTAAAAATATAACAGTTTTTGTAAATGAAAAGCTGTTCAAACAGCAGGCTTCCTATTTAACAGGTTGGTAAAAATGAAAACGGTATGTTCTGAAACTAATTGCATGGATCAATGCCGGGGGGCGTGGGTGCCTGGAATGCTATTCATCCCGTATCAAAAAAGCAGCTTGCAAAATGAGGTCAATCCTGCTTGGACCAGGCAACGGTTTTCTCTTTCCACTTCAACATCCCTTTTACCTTTTCAACAGTGGAAACAATTTCTTCGTTGCTGAAAAACAACCCATATTGTATAATAAAAATAAGAGACATACCATAAATCATCAAAAAGAAATAAATACCCAGGTGCATTAATACCCCAAGTATTAAAGCAATTGCACGGGTGCGCCTGAAGTACACTAAAAAAGGAAAGGCTATTTCAAACAGCAGGGTACCATAATTAACAATATATGGCAATACAGCTGAGGTGGTGATTTGTTTATTAGCGGCAAGTATTGAATAGCGTTCGTCGTTGAGGAAATAATATATCCCTGTTCCTTTTAACCAGTAAGGATCCTGCGCTTTGTACAAGCCCGCCATAAAATATACAAGGCACAGGTTGATCATAATGCTATACGCTGCAAGGTTACTGAGCAGGTTGCGTAACTGCTGCTTTGAAGCGGAACGGGGTTTTTGCTTGAATAAAGTAAAATGAGCAAAGGTGTCTGCAAAGGATAAATAAAATACCAGTATCAATGCCATCCAGTCTCCCCCATTGCCAAATGTATCATTCATATTCTGTAAAAGGGCAAGGGAAATGAAAAGCAGGAACGATACCATATTTCTGCCAATACCCAGGATATTCAACAGCAGCAGCATGATGCAGCCGTACACCACCAGCATGTAATATTGCTTAAACCATAAGGGGTCAAGATGAAAAAGGTAGATGCCGTTACCGGAGGTTAAATTAAAAAGGCTGTGGTTACTGTACACCAGTTCGAGCGCCCGCCAGCGAAAGAGCAGCTCCTTTAAAATCCATATGCTTAATGCCACCCTTAAGAAAGCGAGGTAATATGCCTTCTGATTGGTTAGCTGCAGGTGTGCTATGGTTTGTTTGATATTGAACACCGGTTACAGGCTTTTAAAGGTTGAAATAAAAAGGGGCTGACTTGTGCTGTCGCCTGCAATATGGTATTGGGGCAGCTGAGGCGGAATATATTTATGAAGTTCCACCAGTTGAAACTCCTTCCCTGCTGCAGGGATGCCTTTCTGCTTTAAAACGTATTTCCCGTAATTTATTAAATTCTGCAATTTTTCCTGCTTCAGGCTGTCCTGTTCCACCAGCAGGGAACTCTGTTGCATATAAAAACTATCCGGCCTGCCGGGGAATTGTTGCTGCAGTAAAGTTTTCTTTGCTGCCAGCTGCTGCTCTAACCCGTTCATTACTTTATACAGCATATGGTCGATGGCATCTTCGTAATTATTAAACGGTGCCTGTTTTCTTTTTTCCAAAATGCAATAATTCACCAAATCTATGGTATCAGTCTGCTGATGATCAATGGTATTCCTCAGCACCATATTCAATTTTCTGTTGTACACTTTTGAGACGGCAAACAACTGCCAGTTTTGCCTGATGAAAGTATTGTAAACAGCTGCCTGCCGGGAGGTAATGGCATTCGTTGTTTTTGGAAAAAAAACCATTGCCATAGTAAAGAACCAGTAGTAAGCAAAAGCCAACACAATACAATATGAAAGCCACCGGTAAGCTATTGTATATTTTTGTTTTCCTTCTGGCAGCATCATGCTCAAAAATAATTCATTATTATAACCTGTATCCCAAAAAATGAATCAAATTGTTTTAAGCGGCGCATCACTTACAATAATAGCTTGCTATATTTACCATCCATTTTATTTAACCAAATCATGAATATGAAAAAAAATCTGATGTTGTTTGCAGTGTTGTTGATGCAAATAGCCCTGATGGCGCAACCTTCCCAAACGAAACCCGCAGCCCAACAACCTTCCAAATACCAATGGCAGCAGGCCAGTTCTGCAGGTTTTACCTACAGGTATGTAACCAACGATCCGGCCAAAGCGAGGTTTTATACGTTAAAAAACGGGCTGACGGTAATACTGAGCCCTACCAGCAAAGACCCCCGTATCCAGTGCTATGTAGCTACCAAGGCCGGCAGTAAAACAGATCCTGCTGATCACACCGGATTGGCTCACTATTTAGAGCACATGCTGTTTAAAGGCACAGACCGTTATGGCTCACTTAACTGGGCGAAAGAAAAACCGGAGCTTGAAAAAATAAATGCGTTGTATGAGCAATACAACAAGACTACAGATACAGACCAAAGGAAAGCCATTTATCACCAGATTGATTCTGTAAGCGGCGTGGCGGCTACGTTTGCCATTGCCAACGAATACGACAAAATGATGAGCAGCATGGGGGCACAAGGTACCAATGCGTTTACCTCTTTTGAGCAAACGGTATATACTGATGATGTGCCGGCAAATGCAATGGACAAATACCTGAAGGTGCAGGGCGAAAGGTTCCGCTACCCGGTGTTCCGTATTTTTCATACCGAGCTGGAAGCAGTGTACGAAGAAAAAAACAGGGGCCTTGACAATGACGGAAGAAAAGTATTTGAAACCTTATTTGCTGAATTATTCAAGAACAATAATTATGGCAAGCAAACCACTATCGGCACCATTGAGCATTTAAAGAACCCTTCACTGGAAGCGATCCGGAATTATTTCAATACATATTATGTGCCCAACAATATGGGTGTGATCATGAGTGGTGATTTTGATCCGGATGCTATGATCAAAAAGATCGAAGCCAGTTTTGGTTATATGAAAACGAAAGCTGTTCCCAAATATAGTTTTGCACCAGAGCAACCCATTGCTGCACCCATCCTGAAAGAAGTGGTAGGCCCGGATGCAGAATCGGTAACCATTGGTTTCCGCCTGCCGGGAAATAAGGCCAAAGATATTTTACTGGCTGACCTGGTAGGACAGATATTAACCAATGGCAAAGCAGGCCTGATAGACCTGAACTTAGTAAAAAAGCAAAAACTGCTCAGGGCTTCTGCATCTGCCTATACGCTGATTGATTATGGCGTTCTTTTCATGCAGGGAACCCCAACACTCGGCCAATCACTGGATGAGGTGAAAGCACTGATGCTGGGTGAAATTGAGAACCTGAAAAAAGGGAATTTTGATGATAACCTGATCACTTCCATTATCAATAACCAGAAGAAAGCAAAGATCCAGAATACAGAATCCTACAGCAACAGGGCCAATGACCTGATGGATGCTTTTACCAGCGAGCTGGACTGGAAAGAGCAGGTTGCTTACACAGACCTGCTGAGTAAGCTTACCAAAGCGGATATCATGGCTTTTGCCAATAAATATTTCGGCAGCAACTATGTAGCTATTTTAAAACGCAAGGGCGAAGACAAAAATGTATTAAAAGTAGAAAAGCCACCTATCACACCGGTGGAAACCAACAGGGATGCACAGAGTGATTTTGTAAAAGCGGTGAATGAAATGCCTGCCACACCGGTAAAGCCTATGTTTTTAGATTACAGCAAAGACATACAAAAAAGCAAAGCGGGTGCAGCAGAGATATTGTATGTACCTAATAAAGACAACAGCATTTTCCGCCTCCGGTACCGCTTTGATGTGGGCACCTGGAACAATAAGAAGCTGGGTGTGGCTGCACAATACCTGCAATTTTTAGGCACAGATAAAATGAGTGCTGAAGATATTACCAAAGCATTTTATAAAATAGCGTGCAGCTTTACTGTTGCTCCCGGCACTGAATTTACAACGGTTACGATTGAAGGCCTGCAGGAAAACTTTACCCGGGCAGTGACCTTATTTGAAAGCCTGCTGAAGAATTGCAAAGCTGATGAAGAGGCATTGAAATCTTTAAAAGCAAGGATATCAAAAGCAAGAGCGGATGCAAAATTAAATAAGGGGGCTATCATGAGCGGGCTTGTTTCCTATGCAAGGTTTGGCGAAAAAAACCCTTTCAATTTTGTTTTAAGCAATGATGAATTGAATAGCCTCAATGCCGAAGAACTGGTAAGCACCCTGCATTCTTTGAACAAGTATTCACACAAAATATTATACTATGGCCCCCTGCCTTTAACCACTTTAACTGCCAGCTTAAAAACATTGCATACTGTTCCGGCAACTTTTACTGAAGCTGATAAAAAAGCTGCATTTACTTTCACTACACAAACGGCAAACCAGGTTTTGTTTGCTGATTACAATATGGTGCAGAGTGAGATCCGCTGGATACGCAATACCAGTTTGTACAATGCAGATGCAGAGCCGGTAATTGATATCTTTAATAATTACTTTGGCGGCGGTATGGGTGCATTGGTGTTTCAAACCATCAGGGAAAGCAAGGCCCTGGCCTATTCCACTTTTGCTTTTTATGCCAAACCTGATAAAAAAGAAGATCCATTTTATACCCTGGCCTATGTAGGATGCCAGGCAGATAAGTTCAATGAATCTATTGTTGCCATGAATGAATTACTGAATGATCTGCCAAACGTAGTAGAAAATATAAAGAGTGCAAAAGTTGGCATCAAGAAAGATATCGAAACAGAACGCATTACGCAGGACGCCATCATTAACAACTATCTTGCTGCACAGCGCAAAGGATTGACTGAAGACATCCGCAAGAAAACCTATGCTGCAGTTGACAATATAGGGTATGATGAGCTGAAAGCATTTCACACCCAAAACCTTTCCCATAAGCCTTACACTTACTGTGTGGTAGCTTCTGAAAAAAGATTACCAGAAGAAACACTGAAGAAATACGGCGAGGTAAAAAAACTGAAGCTTGAAGAGATTTTCGGCTATTGATTTTTAACCCGGATTTTACAGCCCCTGCATCAGTGCGGGGGCTGTTCTTTTTTTATAATACTAATTATAAATATTAATTAGTCCAATCTATTTCTGCAAAAATATAGCTGAACGCACAAGTGCATTTTATTTTATCGCTGGATAAAGTATTTGT
>JAYVUL010000036.1:0-9189 GCA_043787935.1 Chitinophagaceae bacterium
GGCTGTTTCGTTTATCAGCTTGCTTGCGGTTGGTATCTGTGGTGTTTTCCATCAGGTCGCCGTCAGTTTTGTGCATTACCCTTTTAGGGGCTTTGCATAAAATAAATAAGCCCCTCCAGGAATAGAGGGGCTTTTATCTGACTGAAAGAATGAACAAATTTTATGCTACTTCAACAATGTTTAACACATTGTAAGAACCATTTTTTAATGAATATTGAATACCATTTACTTCCTGGAAGAACTCAATCAATATCAGGTAAAACTTTGTGCCAGTACCGGCAGGAACTGCCGCAGGTGTAAGTGTTACAGGTGTATTGGTTCCATCAATTGGCAAATTGGTAACAGGGCTGTATTCAATTGCACTTATACCATTAACAAAGTCAACATTTGCATAGGCAGTTTTCATGCTGATTTGAGTTGCACCTGATGGATAAGACACATCATTAATTGGTACGAATGCAGGAATACTTATTTCACCAGTAGCAGTTGTAACGGTGAAAGGTGCGAACAAAACACCACCTAAAGCTGCACTATCGTTGAAATCAAAATCTTTCAGGATAGCTAAAGCAGCAGGGTCAGCAATACCCACTGCAACATTTCTTTCACCCCTTGCAGAGGTTGTATCAAAGTTCTTAATCACTGTCATAATTTGAGTTAAACGACTTGTAACACGACTATCAGAAGCGTTCATCATCAAATTACGAACTGCATTGCGTAAAACTTTGCCAGCAGTTGCTGAACTTCCAAATTCAGTACCATTTTCCCTGGTCCTTTGAAAATTCGGGTCGTTAGCAATTCTATCTCCCGATACGCCGCTTTTTGTTTTTACAAGGTGGCCATCTTGTGTTTTGTAGAAGGTCAAATTATCCAATGTGCCTTCAATTTTTAATAAACCTTTTAACCGTGCCATAATTTTAAATTTATTGTGTTAGAAAATACTTTTACAACCTTTACAATACCTAAGCCTGTTTCGGCTGTTATAGCCTCTAAAGAGCCAGGGAGGGCACACTTTATCAACGCCGCATTTCCAAAGCCCTAACCTGTCTCTAATAGCCTCTTGTGTGCTAATAGTTAGCATTGGCTCATTATCGTATTCTAAATAATGCCAAGCCCATCCATTGCGAATAATAAAACTATCCAGTCGCTTACCGTTGAGCTTTGCACTAACCAGCACCCGGCCATACTTATCTTTTCCAGTACTGTCATACTCAACTATTTTACCATTGATTAAAGAACTTACAAACTGATATGCACCATGCCCACCATTTTGTTTTATTTCAGGGGCATCTATTTTAGTTAGTCTAACAGTAAATAATCTATCACCATTTTGAAAAACATAAGTATCTCCGTCTTTCACTCTTACAACCCTTGCGGTTTGTTGTGCTTTGTTCTTTGTTAAAAAACATATCACGAAAGCAAATGAAAACAGGATAACTTTTACATTCATACTTCAAAACTATTGCACTTACAAAGCAATAATTGTAAAGCAGCTCTGCCACTTGTCATCTGTGCCGATTTTGCCGCAGACTGCACATTGTTCCTGTTCAATTCTTTAGTAAATTTGTACAGCTCCTCTATACTTAAAGTATGGATGAAGTATTGATAAAGTATTAAATCAATTTTAGAAGATGGAACGATTATGTATTTATCCAAAGGACATTCAGATTGTAACTGGCCGAAGTGAAAGGTATGGTCGGAGTTTAATCAAAAAGATTAAAGAGCATTTAAAAAAGCAGCAACATCATCTTGTTACTGTAGATGAGTTTTGCCAGTTCACCGGGTTGTCTGTAAACTCTGTAAAAGAGAACCTGAGAGCATAAATTTTATGGCTCAAATGCCACTGAAATTTGTATCTTAGCATAGCAGAAAAGTAAAGGTATAGTGAGGATAGGGTAGATGATTAAAACGAGACTTTACCGAGACCTGCAAGGACTGAAAGTTTGAAATACTTACCAATAAAGGATTTGAGAGGAAGGTTCAAGACCCTAACTCTCCGCCTTAAATGGGTATAAATAACTAATTATTTATACCCATTTTTATTTTTTACCAGATCACCTGTAGCCGGTTTAGCCTTATCCCGGCTTGCTTTATTGACAGGATAATTAGAGCCGGGCTTCCCGGTACAACTGCTGTGCAACCCAAAGCATGCTGCAAGAAATTTTTCTCCAAGGTTCATCAAAGTGTTTTCCAATGAAAGGATTAATGCAACAAAACCTATAGTAAACTCCTACCTGATTACATTTAATACCATCTTGATTTAATAAGCAGTCTAAAGCCCGCCTGACCGAACAGGTGCGGACTACGTTGAAATCTTAAAGGTATTATACCGATAGAAAAAGGCATTGTATTAAATAAAGGTATAATCGGTATACTTTACTGTTGCTGTTCAAAAAATATGCTCTTAAAAATTAAGGAAAGGCCTGCCACCAAAACATTTCGGAAGAGGATTTTAAAAATCGGAGTTGAAAAAAAGAGCAAAATGAATAGGGTATCTTTCATTAAACATGCGGCTGTGAAGTTGCATTGCCGGGCTTTTAGATCACCCCTTGGTTGTCAAAGCGCGGGGCATTAATTTATAATCTTACATCCGGATGGATATTCTGGATTTAAATATTTGAAATGTAAAGTAACTTTTATATCTTTCAAACGGTACCTCTCTGTTTGATGTCCAAATACTCCTTTAAAAGCCAAAACTAAACGGTCATTTTGTTGACACATTGTGGTAATAAAATGAAGCTATTATTAACTTTAATAGCGCTCATAAAAATCTAATTTACTAATTCAAATGAAATTTGAAAAGGACGTCTTTATCAGCTATGCTCATTTGGATGATATCCCGCTTGATGAAGGAGCAAAAGGTTGGATATCGGACTTTCACAAACTGTTGGAGACAAGGCTTGAGCAAACCATTGGCTATGATTTAGATGTGTGGCGTGATGAAAAGCTCACCGGCAATGAAGTGTTTGCTCCCGAAATTGAATCAAAGCTTCCCAAATTGAAAGTGATGGTATCCATCATAACGCCCCGCTATCTTGAATCCGACTGGTGCAAGCGGGAACTGGGCGATTTTTATAAAGCCGCCGCTGATTATGGAGGAATCAGTATTGGAAACAAATCAAGGATCTTTAAGATAATGAAAACGCCGGTGGACAGGCAGGTGATTGAACATCTGCCCGAGGGGATCCATAAAATATTTGAGGAGATACTGGATTATAAATTCTACATACAGGAGCCTGCAACCGGCAAATTCAAAGAGCTCAGCCGGAATAGCTGGGTTGAAAATACCATCAGGCAGGAATATATGAATAAGCTGGATGATGTAGTGCAGGACATAGCCGACCTGATTAAAAAACTGAACAGTGCTGAAAATAAGGAGGAAATAAAAAAGAAGATCTATCTGGCCGAAACCACCTATGACCTGCAAAGCTACCGGGATAACCTTGCCCGTGAATTGCAGGAAGGGGGTTTCATAGTTTTGCCCAATAAAAACCTTCCCAATGTTATTGGTAAATATACAGCAGAGGTGGAAGGATACCTGGACCAGAGTATTTTATCCATTCATTTGATCAGTGCAACAAATTATGCTGCCCAGCCGGAGGGCACTGACAAATCAACCGTGATATTGCAAAATGAAATGGCAGCACAAAAAAGTGAAAGCAATAATTTAAGCAGGCTTATCTGGACCCCGCCTGCGGCGGTAAATGCCAGCACCAATCAAAGAATGATTGAACAGCAACAGGCATTTGTTGCTGAACTGAAAACGAATGCTGAATTTCAAAAAGGGGCCGACATCCTGGAGGGGCCGCTGGAAGAATTGAAACAGGCCATCAATGACACCATTAAAAGGCTGGAGGCGGAAGAAAAAGCCAGGCAGGATGCAATAAAAGAAGGAGAAGCAAAAGCAAAAAAACTGGAAGCCGCTGTTCGCCCGGGAGCAACTCCCGTTGTTGAAAGCCACGGACCCAAATTGATTTACCTCGTATGTGATCAGCGTGACCTTGACAATACCAGGCCACTCGAAGACCTGTTGACCGACGGAGGAAATGAAATATTGCTTCCACTTTTTGAAGGGGACCAGGCACAGTTGCGGCAGGCGCACCTTGATAACCTGAAAATTTGCGATGCGGTTATCATTTATTATGGTGCAGGTAATTACCGCTGGGCAGGTAGCATGAAAAGCGACCTGATGCGCCTTCCGGCAATGGGCCGCACCAGCCCGCTGATCGGAAAAGTAATTTACATTGATGGCCCGGCAGATAAAGACAAGGAAACATTCAGGGCAAATGACATCCAGATCATAAACGGGCTTAACGGGTTTACACCTGCATTATTTGAATCCTTTATTCAGCAATTAAATCAGCCTGCTCATGAGTAATACCAACCTTACTCAACTGGTCAATCCTTTTGTAGGATTAAGGTCTTTTGAAGAAAGCGAAGACTACCTGTTTTTTGGCAGAGGTAAACAGATTGATGAGCTGTTAAAAAAATTAAAGAACAGCCACTTTCTTGCAGTGATAGGATCTTCAGGCAGTGGCAAATCCTCATTGGTAAAATCAGGTCTCCTGCCTGCTGTCTATAGCGGTTTTATGACCGTAGGCAGCAACTGGCGGGTAGCATTAATGCAGCCCGGCGAAGATCCTATTGGATATTTAACAAAAAAGCTTGCTGCCGAAGGAACGCTGTACGGCCATATTGATGACAAGGAGATCCCACATGAGGAAATTATTGAAACCAGCCTGCGCCGGAGTGAGAATGGATTGGTACAGGTGTACAAAGATGCCCGGTTACCGGCCAATGAAAATTTATTGATCGTGGTGGACCAGTTTGAAGAATTGTTCCGCTTCAGCAAGTATGAAAAAGAAAATAACCTGGGCAAGAGTGATGCCATGCATTTTGTACAGATACTGCTTACTGCTGCACAGCAAAAGGAATACCCGATTTATGTGTTGCTCACCATGCGTGCCGATTTTTTGGGCGACTGTGCAGAGTTTCGTGGATTGCCCGAGGCCATAAACCAGGGGCAGTACCTGGTGCCCAGGATGACAAGGGAAGAGATCCGGGAAGCCATTACAGGGCCCGTTGCCGTTAGTACCGCTACCATCAGCCAGCGGCTGGTAACCAGGCTATTAAATGATATCAATAACGATACCGACCAGTTGCCCATACTGCAGCATGCCATGATGCGTACATGGGAAGCCTGGTATAAACGCAACCAGCAGGATACGCCCATTGACTTTGAAGACTATGATAAGATAGGAACAATGAAGTCCTCGCTGTCGCAACATGCAGATGAGGCCTTTGATGAATTGACAACAGAAAAAGAGCAGCAGGTTTGCGAAGGGATGTTTAAAGCATTAACAGACAAAGCTGCTGATACAAGAGGTGTGCGCAGGCCACGCAGCATAGCAGACCTTTGCCTGCTTACCGGTGCTTCATCTGCGGAGATCATTAAGGAAGTTGAAATTTTCAGGAAGCCAGGCCGCACTTTTTTAATGCCGCCTCCGCATATACCATTAACTGATGATTCCATCATTGATATTTCCCATGAAAGCCTTATGCGGGTGTGGGAGCGGCTGGTAAAATGGACGGAAGAAGAAGGGCGCAGCAGTGAATTATATACCCGGCTGGTAAATTCCGCAGAACTGAAAGAACAGGGCCAGCGGGGATTGCTGAAAGACCCGGAACTGGCAATTGCATTAAAATGGAAAGACGGTAATAAACCTACGCCTAAATGGGCTGAAGGGTATAAAGGAGAATTTGCCCAGGCAATGGCTTACCTGGAAGCAAGCAGGGTAGAAGATATTGCTGAGAAGAAAGCGTTGGCAAAGCTGGCTGAAGAAAAAATGAATGCAGAGAAACAGGCAGCCAGGAAAAAATATGTGAATTGGATTATCGCATTGATGGCAGTTTTGTTGATTGGAGCTTCTATATCCTCATACTACTTAAATGAAAAAACAAATGAAGCAAAAGCCAGTGCATCAGCAGCGAAGGACAGTGCAAAAGTTGCACAAAGACAAAGAGAAATAGCCAATAACCTCACAGCTATTGCTAAATTAAATGAAGCTAAAGCAACAGACAGTGCAGCAGTAGCAGTAAATCAAAGAGAAATAGCTGTGCGACTAAAAAAAATTGCGGACGTCAATGCGACTACAGCAGAGAATAGTGCAAAAGAAGCAGCTAAGCAAAGAGATACTGCAAGGCAGCAAAAAGAAAAGGCAGAGGGGCTAAAAAAAGTTGCCACTGATCAAAGCTACAAAACCGCCCCCAGCGAATATGCCCGTTTAATCCGCGAAGCTCCAACAACCAAAAAGGAAATTCAAAAGGATACTTTTGACTATAAGCTGGTTGCTTATTGCATGCATCTTGACAAGCTGAAAGATTTGATTAATGGCACTAATGATGGGAAGGCTATTGAAAAATTTAATAATTTAAAAGACAGGCTATATTACAACAACGACCTCTATGAAAAAATTTATGCCTGTTTTGAAACGGCTCCATTATCAGCAAGAGACCCTGTCTTTGCAAGGGTTACTGATAATAATTATAAAGCAAACTTTGAGAGGAGGCCCGACAAAAACAGGTTACAAAATAAAATGGCTGCTGAAAAACCGGGTACTGACATCATAGCATTCCTGGAAAACACAAATGACCAGCTTAGTATTTGTTCTACAGGGGATAATTGGATTTATGTTTATGATAAGAATACCCTTGCGCTGAAGAATAAAATTCCAATGGGTGCAAAAGTTACGGCACTTAGTTACGACCATGAATCTAATATTATTTATTTCGGACTGGAAAGCGGCGATATTGGCTATATAAAATATAACAAAGACAAAAAAAATCAGCCTGTTTTTGAAAATGCCCTGGGCTCAAAAATAACAGCCATCCAGTTTTTTAACTATAGAGATAACTCTTTTTTATTGGCTGCAGCCCAAAGAAGCAAAGTAGTGGTGTATAAATTGGGTAAGGAAGAACCTTTTCCGGATAAAAAATTATTGGGTAATTCACTCCCGGAAAAAAAACTGGTTGAAATAACCGATGCTAAATTTGATGAATCTAAAGGAAAAGGAATGGTATATATTAAAGTAAGGTCCATAAAAACAACAAAGGAAATTATCTATTCCTGGAATCCTTTCACTTCTTCAGTGCTGGAAGAATATAAAAAATATAAAAAAGTTAATGACGATTTTCTAAACAGAAAACCTGATATTAAAATTTATTAATCATAAAGATGAAAAAGATATACCTGTTTATCATATTTGTTTCAACCTTATTTAATTCACGGTTGTCCGCTCAATGTACTCTTGCGTTAAATTCGGCAGTAAATACCAATAATCAAACTGTATGTTTAAATACAGCGATCATTAATATTACTTATGCTACCACCGGTGCAACAGGTGCAACCGTTAGCGGTTTACCTGCAGGAATAACAGGCTCATGGGCAGCCAATGTGGTAACGGTAACGGGAACACCTACCGTACCGGGAACATTTAACTATATAATATCGCTTACAGGTGGTACTTGCGGTGCTGCAGATACTGCAAAGGGCAAAATAACTGTAAATAGTGTCACCGGCGGAACTGTAGCCGGCGACCAAGCAGTCTGTTCTGGCGGAAACCCTGCAGCTTTTACAGAAACTGTACCTTCAGCGGGTACCGGCACGCTCAGTTATCAATGGCAAAGCAATACAACAGGTTGTGCTGCTGTATTCAATAATATCACCGGAGCAGCAGCGGCTACTTATGATCCGCCGGCAGGATTGACGAATACTACCTTTTACAGAAGGATAACCACCAGCACGCTTAACACATTGGCCTGTGTAGCAAACAGCAATTGTATAACAGTAAATGTAACCCCAAACAATACAGTCACATTAACTTCTGCAGTCGGTACTGATGCACAAACAGTTTGTATCAATACTCCAGTCACTAATATCACTTATTCAACCACGGGTGCAACAGGGGCAACCTTTACGGGGTTACCACCAGGCGTCAGTGGTTTTTGGGTGGCCAATGCAATAACGATTATTGGTACACCTACAGTTTTCGGCATATTTAATTATGTCGTCAATTTAACGGCTGGTTGCGGAACAGTAACAAAAACGGGAACCATAACAGTAACGCCTGCCAATACAGTAGCGTTGACTTCCACAGCCGGTAGCGATGCACAAACGGTTTGTATCGATTCAGCAATTGCCAATATTAGGTACGCCACCACCGGAGTATCCGGGGCAACAGTAACAGGCCTGCCTCCGGGAGTAACAGGCTCATGGGCAAACAATGTGGTAGCCATCAGTGGTTCACCTACAGCATCGGGTACGTTTACTTATACAGTTACTTTAGCCGGTGGTTGCGGAACAGTAACCACAGCAGGCACGATAACAGTAACGCCTAAAAATACAATTACCCTAAATTCTGCTCCTGGAACAGACGCACAACTGGTATGCATTGATTCACCAATTATCAATATTATTTATGCTTTCAACGGGGCATCAGGAGCAACTGTAACTGGTTTGCCTGCGGGTGTAACCTACTCATTGGCAGAAAATGTGGTGATCATCAATGGTTCACCCACAGTGGCCGGTTCGTTTACTTACACGGTGACTTTAACCGGTGGTGCCTGTGGAATAGTAAAAGATTCAGGAACCATAACTGTAGCGCCAGGTAAAACGATCAACTTAACTTCTTTGCCCATAACGGCGGCACAAACGGTTTGTATCAATACTGCTATTGCACCTGTTACCTATGCTACCTCGGGCGCCACAGGAGCAACCTTTAGTGGTTTACCGCCAGGAGTCAGTGGTTTTTGGGTAGCCAATGCCATCACCATTATTGGTACACCTACAGCCCCCGGAACATTTAATTATGTCGTCAATTTAACGGGTCGTTGCGGAACAGTAACAAAAACAGGAACGATAACGGTAACGCCTGCCAATACTATAGCCCTAACTTTAACATCAGGTAGCAATATACAAACGGTTTGTATCGATTCAGCAATTGCCAATATTACTTATGCCACCACCGGGGCAGACGGGGCTACAGTAACAGGCTTGCCTGCGGGAGTAACAGGCACATGGGCAAACAATTTGGTAACCATCAGTGGTTCACCTGCAGCTTCATCGGGTACATTTACTTATACTCTGACGCTGGCAGGTGGATGTGGCATAGTAACAACAACAGGAGCGATAAC
>JAYVUL010000037.1:0-6750 GCA_043787935.1 Chitinophagaceae bacterium
GTTCCTCCGGGCTGGGTATGTTTTATTGCATTGGAAACAATATTTTGAATAATGGAAAGCAACATTTTTCTATCTGCAAAAACAAGGGTATTTTCTTCAATCTCAGCATGGAGGTTGATTGTATTTAAGACAGTCGTTTCATTTAACATTTCAAAAACCTTCTGCACATATCCTGCAAGTTCTATTTGTTCCGGAGAAAATACTTCTGCTGCATACTTTACTCTGGCCCATTCTACTAAATAGTCCAGCATTGCCAGCTCATTGGTGGATGATTTATAAAGGAGGTCAAGCATTTCCTTTATTGTGCCTTCTTCCATTTTGTTAAAATTAGACCGCAGGTAATCAGCCGATCCAATAATCCCGGCTAAGGGGCTCCTTAAATCGTGTGAAAGGATAGCGAGTACGCTCTCCTTATGTGAATTAAGTTCTTCAAGTTCTTTTACATATTTCTTTACGGCATCTTCGGATTTTTTTCTTTCCGTTATGTCCCTTAGTATCTTAACGTATCCCAACATTTCTCCTTCTATACCGGTGAGCGGGAAAACCAATCCGTAAGCATAGAATTTACTGTTGTCCTTACATACATGCCACCTGTTATCTACTGCCCTGCCCTCTGTTAAAGCGGCACCGGTTTCTTTTGCAGGTATCCCATTTTTTCTATCCTCTTCTGAAAAAATGATATCAAAATGTTTCCCTATTATTTCTTCGCTTTCATAGCCAAATATTTTTGCCGAGCCTTTACTCCAGCTGTTAATTATAAATTCTTTATCTAAAGTGAAGATTGAATAGTCCTCTAAGCTGTCTATTACCTGGCTGTAAAATTCAGCAGTTGGGATATAATAATTTTTAAGCACTTTCGCATTCATTTCTTCATTTTTCATTTCTGGTTATTTTAGTTAGATAGAATAATTTTAAAACCGGTACGCAGTTTTGCTCCGTAAAAGGCAGCCTTTTCAGGATTTAACTTTATTCAGGCACTGAATGATCTTGCTGTATAATAATTTTTCATCAATGGGTTTGGAGATATAATCATTCATTCCTGCAGCCCTGCATTTATCAACATCCACCGTGGTTACATCTGCTGTAAGGGCTATAATGGGGGTTTGCAACTTCATTGTATTGCGGATGTACCCGGTTGCTTCAAAGCCATCCATAACGGGCATGTGCAGGTCCATCAAAATAATATCGTAGGTATCTTTTTCCAGGCAATCAATTGCTATTTTGCCGTTATCAGCAACAGTGGTCTCAAAGCCAAATTCTGCCAATATTATTTTTATCAAAAGTTGGTTTAGCGCCACGTCTTCTGCTACAAGCACCTTCACGTTTTTTTCTGCTCCCATACCCCGGGAACCCTTTTGCATTTGTTGTTCAGCGCTATTCACTTCAATTGTTGTTAAGGTTTTTGCTTTTTTAAAACTCAGGATAAAACTGAATGTTGACCCTTTATTTACTTTGCTTTTTACATTTACCGTTCCACCCTGCAGCACTACCAGTTGCTTAACGATGGCAAGCCCCAGGCCCGACCCTCCGTATAACCTGTTGGTCTCCAGTGCTATCTGCTGAAAGGCATCAAAGATGTTTTCATGATTATTTTTTGGAATACCAATACCCGTGTCAGTTATGGCAAATTCGATGGTTACACTTTCCTTATCTTCCTGCAAAAGGTTAATACTTACCGTTATTTTTCCTGCTGTTGTAAACTTTACAGCGTTCCCGATGAGATTTACAATTATTTGCCTTAACCGCACCGGATCGCCTACCACCACTTTAGGAATTGCCGTGTCATATTGTTTAACCAGTTCTATATTTTTTTCCTGTATTTGTGCTTCAAACAAATGAATCATGTCGGAAACGGATGAAAATAAGTAAAACGGTGTTTGCTCAAATGTCATCTTTCCTGCATCCACCATCGCCAGGTCAAGTATATCATTCAATAGTACCACAAGCGATTCTCCCGATACTTTAATTGCATTGATATATTGTTTTTGAGGGTTATCCAGTTTTGTTTTTAACACCACGTTGGTAAACCCGATAATGGCATTCATCGGTGTTCTTATTTCATGGCTCATATTGCTCAAAAATTGCTGCTTTGCTTTAACTGCCGCTTCTGCAAGCAGTGTTTTTTGCTCTGCATTCTTTTTGGCTTCCACCAGCTCATGTTTTGCAATTACATGAGGGGTGACTTCATAGGCAATAACCCCCACTCCCGAAATGGTTTCGTCTACCTCCCTGTAAGGCTGGTAAACAAAATTAAAATATACATCTTCCTTTTTACCATTACGCATCAAAGGAACCAGGAATTCATATCCATTATAAGGAATGCCGGTGCGGTACACTTTATCCAGCAATGCAGGCAACGGGCCTCCCTTAATTTCAGGCAACACCTGCAACAAGGTCTTTCCTTCGATGTCTTTTCCCTTACCCCAAATTTCTTTAAGACTGTCATTGGCAAGGCTCACCACCATTTTTTTTCCTTTCAATATGGCAAAAGCAAATGGCGATTGCATCAGCATCATGCTGTAGCGTTTATTACTCTCTTCAACAATTTTCATTGCTTTTTTCTCCAGTTCCAGCTGTTTCTCCAATGCCTTCTTTTCTTTCACCTGCAGTTCGATGGCTAATCTTCTTACCTCGGTGATATCAATAATGGTAAGTACAATCATTTCTTCATTATTGCTTTGCTGAATGATACGGTGGGCATTCAGCAGCATTATTTTTTTGCCTATCACAGGAAAGTTGTGTTCCACTTCAAAATCATGAAAGCGGATATTTTTGGGAACAATGTTTTCCAGCAGTTCCCGAAGGCGGGGGATATTCCATTGATTGTTGCCCAGCTTAAATAAAGACACCCCGATACTTTCTTCTTCCGTTACACGAAATATTTTACAAAAGGATTTATTGGCCGATTTGATCCGGATGTCTTTGTCGAGGATGAGCATGGGCTCCTGTATGGTAGAAATAATGGCCTCGTAATAGGTATATAATTCTTCTATTTGCTGAATTCGTGCCTGCAATTCCTGGTTGCTGGTGGTAAGCTCTTCGTTGGTGGATTCAATTTCTTCTTTTGACGTTTCCAGTTCTTCATTTAAACTTTGTAATTCTTCATTGCTGGAAACAATTTCTTCATTGGCACTCTGCAATTCTTCGTTAGCGGCCTCCTGGTCGTGGGTGATGGCACCCATATCAGCGCGGGCAGCAGCCAGTTCTTCTTCTAATTTTTTTATCATGCGGTCTTTGGCAATGGTATTGCTTTTTGGCCCTTTTTGGGGATCATCTGCTCTTTCCACCTGCGGCTGCCCGGTAAAAACAATCACCAGCAAAGGATCTTCCCCTTCTATTACAAGCGGTGATACATCTACCATAACCATACGGACTACATCCCCGGTTTTTCCGCTGTTTATTTCAATGCCTTTTTTCCGCACAGCCTGTTTTGTTTTAATGGCATTGTGAATGGCATTGCGCAGTTCAAAAGTAAATTCAGCATTGGCCATCTTTAAAATGTTAAAGCTGGCCCTTCCCGAAGTGTGCTTAAGATACATTTCTGTAGCACCCCTGAATTCAAGGATTTCCATGTTGTGATTAATGACCACGCTTGCCGGCATATAATGCGAAAGCAAAAAGGAATCGAAAGCGCTGCCGGGATAACCATTATTTGGGGCAGTTGATTTTTTTGCTGATGCTGTGACGTAATTATTTTTTTCCGCTAAAGCTGCACCATCGCCTGGATTGCCGGGATTATAAAAGCGTGGGGTCATAACAGGTATGCCGTGTGTTCCTGCATTCTTTTTGCGTAAATAAATCTTATACTTTTTATTTTGCTCCGTAAAAAACTGCCCGGATGTACCAATGGTCTCTGATTTGCCCAGCATCAAAACCCCACCCTCATTTAATGCATAATGAAAAGTGGCTATGGCTTTTTTTTGCGCAGTAGTGTCAAGATAAATCAGGAAGTTGCGGCAGCTGATAAAATCCATCCGGGAAAAAGGAGGGTCGCTCAAAATATTGTGCCGGGCAAAAACACATACATCACGAAGGGATTTAGCAATTCGGTACCTGTCTTTAGCTTTGGTAAAAAAATGCTGCAGGCGCTGTGGAGATACAGTTTTAAGCTGCTGTGCCGTGTACTCGCCGTTCCGGGCTGTATTAATTGCCTCTTCACTAAGGTCGGATGCAAAGATGTGAAAAGGGACTTTGGTAGTTTTATTTTGCTGTATCTCCAGCAACTGCATGGCAATGGAATAAACCTCTTCGCCCGTAGAACAGGCGGCTACCCATATACGCAATGTTTCGCCGGGAGCTTTGCTTTTGAGCAACCGGGGCAGCACTGATTTTTTTAACATCCCGAAGGCGTCTGCATCCCTGAAAAAATCGGTTACATTGATCAGCAGGTCCTGGTAAAGTATCTCCGATTCATTATTTTTCTGCATCAGCAACGAGGCGTATTGGGGTAATGTTTTTATTTTATGTATCAGCATCCGGCGAAGCATCCGCCGCTTAATGGTGTTCATTTTATAATGACTGAAATCAACATTCTTTATTTTATGCAACAACTGCAGGATGATTTTCAGGTCGGGGTTACTGTTATCAATCTCATCTTCCGCCGCTGCTTTTGGTACTTTTCTTTTTGATAACGGATGTTTGCTGATCCAGGTTAATTCATTGGCCATTTCTTTAGGCGATAAAATAAAATCAACCACGCCCTCAGCAATCGCCGATTTTGGCATACTGCTGAATTTAGCCGAATTATCCTGGGCAAAAGTTATTCCCCCTGCCATCTTTATTTCCTTTAAACCCCTGGTGCCATCATTGGCGCTGCCAGACAGCACAATGCCAACCACATTTTCCTTATGGGTTTCGGCCAGGGAAGAAAACAATACGTCTATGGAAAGATTGGAAGATTTGTTTTTCAGGCGGGGAAGTAACTGTATGTGCCCATCTATCACTTCCAGTTCCTTATTGTAGGGTATCACAAACACATTATCCGGCTTCAGCTTTTCCATGTCTTCTATTTCCTGCACTTTCATTTCAGTGACCCTTGATAAAAGTGTACTAAGGATGCTTTTGTGATCAGGGCTCAGGTGCTGCACATAAATATATGCCATGCCGGTGTCGGGAGGAAGATGCTGTAAAAGTTGTGTTACTGCTTCCAGCCCGCCGGCAGAGGCCCCAATGGCTACCACCGGAAAAGGCGGTGCTGCATTTTTGGTTTCTGCTTTTGCTGGAATTTCCTGCTGATTTATTTTGCCGGCTGCCTTTACCGGTAGCCTCTTCCTTTTGGCAGATGCCGGATTGCCAGGCATTTTTTTTTCAGTCACAACTTTCTTCTTATTTGCCAGTGGAGAGATTTTCATTTTTGCAAATATTTTATTGTACGAAAGTAGCATTAAACATTATCAATGCGCATTGCTACTTTTTAAAACAGTAGTCTTAGTAAGACGCTGCGTTGACCTTTACAACCAGCAGGTTTCATTTTATCAAAAATATTAGCTACCAATATTCCCGGTCAAACCAGCCAGATACATGGCCCCACCCCGGGTGTAAACCAATGTTCTAAATTAATATTTTTTTTCTTATTGCAGTGAACAACCTATCTTCATTTCATTACTAATCCGACGCAAATAAATCGCTATTTTGGAATCAAAAGAATTGGAAAAAGGAAAAACACATATTATCGTAGAAATCATTGAATATATACCCAATGCTATGGTAAGCAAAACCATTATCAAAAGAGTTACCGGAAATATTACTGCCTCCGCATTGGACGCTGGAGAAGAATCAGGAGAAAAAACTTCTCCCTTCGACTACTATATTCAAATTATTCACGGGGTTGCCGAATTGATCATTAATGATATCATCTATGTCCTCAGGTTAGGTGAGGGTATCATTATCCCGGCCCATGCCACGCATGCTTTTACTGCCAAAGAACCATTTAAAATGATCTCTACGGTTATCAAAAGCGGGTACGAATAATAAACCCGCAGGTAGTATGCTATTGCCCTGTCGGTGTAATAATTGTACTTTTGCCCTGAGTAAAAATGAGTCTCTTTGTGTTCCATGTATTACCTTTTCCCCCACTGTTTGCATAACAACCAAAGAATAAATTGAAACTCTTCATTAAATACATGGTAAGCATCCGTTGCAAAATGGCGGTGAAGGCTGAGTTAGATAAACTTGGGCTGCACTATACCACCGTGGACCTGGGAGAAGCAGAGATCAAAGAAAATATTTCAGATGAACAGCGTGAACAGCTGAAAGAAGGTTTATTGCAATCCGGGCTGGAACTGATGGATGACAAAAAATCTGTGCTGATTGAAAAAGTTAAAAACGCCGTAGTGGAAATGGTGCATTACGCAGATGAACTGCCGAAAATAAAAAATTCAGCCTATATAAGTAAGAAACTCAACTATGATTATACTTACCTGGCTAATCTTTTTTCAGAATCTACCGGCACCACCATTGAACATTTCATCATCCTTCATAAAATTGAAAAGGTAAAAGAGTTGCTCCTGTATGACGACCTCAACCTTACTGAAATCTCCTACCGGCTCAATTACAGCAGTGTGGCTCATTTATCCAACCAATTTAAAAAAATTACCGGTTTAACACCATCCTTTTTCAAGGAACTCAAAAACAGGAAAAGGACCGGGCTCGAAAACCTTTGAATAATGTAATTTAATTCAAATATTGTGTAATTCTTTTTTTTAAAGGATGGCCACCTTTGTGTATTACTAATATCTGTAAAACAAATTA
>JAYVUL010000038.1:0-5209 GCA_043787935.1 Chitinophagaceae bacterium
CACACCAATACCCATCGCTTTGTTTCGCTCAACAACGTATCTTCAATTAAATCGAAGCCCAGCAGTTGTGTATAAAATTGAATTGCTTCATCATAGTTATTAACCACGATGGCCACGTGTGCTAAATGTTGCTTCATTTGCTTTTTGTTCATAGTTTATAGTTGATGCTTCATAGTTTATTGCCCGTTCACCAGGAACTACCCCATTTTCTTAATCAACTTCCCCAGCATCATCAACCCATAATCAACATCTTCACTCCAGGGTTTGCCAAAACTGATACGGATATAATTGGAGTAGTCAATACTGGCAGAGAAAATTTTCCCCGGCACGATCGATATTTTATGCTTCATTGCTTCAGTGCGCAATTTAAAGGAATCCACCTTCTTATTCAGTTCTATCCATAAGGTAAAGCCGCCGGTAGGCCTTGATATTTTTGTACCTGGCGGGAAATAATGAATAATGGCCTGCACGTAGCGAAGGCTTTGTGTATGAAGGGCCTTGCGCAAATTTTTCAGGTGATATTCGTAGCGGCCATTCTTTAAATAATGTGCCATAGCGGCCTGGGTCAATGATGGACTGCTTATGTTCTGTATGCGTTTTATTTGTTTTACCTGTTCAAAATATTTACCGGGTATTGTCCAGCCAATACGGTAACCCGGTGCCAATGATTTTGATAAGGAGGAACAATACATCACTATGCCCTTATTATCATAATACTTGCAGGCTTTGGGCCGGCTCTTACCAAAAAATAATTCGCCATAGATGTCGTCTTCAATCAATGGAATATTGTGCCGTGTAATTATTTCGACCAGCTTTTTTTTATTTTCATCCGGCATACTACTGCCCAATGGATTATTAAAATTGGGCACACACACGCAGGCTTTGATGGATAATTTTTTGATGGCTTTCTGTAAACTATCCAGGTCCAGTCCGGCTGTAGGATCAGAAGGGATCTCCACCACTTTTAAGCCCAAATTTTCTATCGACTGGTAAATACCAAAGTATGTGGGACATTCCACTGCCACGGTATCTCCCTGGGTAGTTACCGCTTTTAAACACAGCATCACTGCCTCCTGGCAACCGGTGGTAATAATTACTTCGTCCGGTTTTATTTTACCGCCCCAGTTAAAAGACAACTTTGCTACCTGCTGGCGCAAGTCTGTATTACCCTGCGTGTGTTCATAACTGATGCAATGATCTTTTGTATTGCGAAGGGCATATACCACCGACTTATTAATTTTTGCAGAAGGCAACAGGGAAGGATCAGGAACGGCAAGTGCAAAATTAATAACCCCGGAAGCAACGATATCACCATAAATGGAAGTGATCATTTCTCTGATAGTCACCTCATGAGAAGCTGTATCCGGCTTTACCTGATCCGGTAATTGAGGAAAGCGGTGATTGAACCGCACATAATAACCCGACTTGGGCCTTGACTCAATCAGCCCCCTTCCTTCCAAATGGTAATATGCCTGGAAAGCTGTGCCCATGCTGATTCCATTCTCTTTACTCAACACCCGTACAGAAGGTAATTTATCCCCGATGCGCAGCACTTCTCCCGAAATCATTTTCTCCAAACCATCTGCCACCTGCAGGTATAAATGGTCATCTGAATGAAACTGGCCCTTTTTCATATTGCCTGGTTTAAAAAATCTGATATAGTCAAAATTAACAAAACTGCATCTGTTTTAAATAAAATTATTATTGAAATTTTGTATTATAAATTGAGGTTTTGGAAAAAGGTGCCGGAAGTAAGGCGGTTGAAAGGAAAGATACCTGTTTCATTTCAACCAGAAATAAAATTATTTCAGGATAAAGTGCGCAATGATTATCCTTTAAAAGACTGAAGCCGGTATTATGGACTGAATCAAATTATACTTAATCAAAAAAATAAAACGCATGGAACTTATTGTAGACATTCCCGTTCGCAAAACCACTCATTCCAAATTGAATGAAGTGGATTTTAAAAATCTTGAGTTTGGTAAATATGTAGCCGACCATATGCTGGTATGCGACTACGGAAATGGTGCATGGAAAACAGCGCAGGTAGTGCCTTATGCCAATCTTTCGCTAAGCCCCACTACACTGGGACTGCATTATGGACAAACCGTGTTTGAAGGAATGAAAGCCTTTACCATGCAGGATGGCCGCATTAATATCTTCAGGATAGACAAGCATTATGACCGCTTTTTAAAATCTCTGGACAGGATGTGTATGGCGCCCATACCAAAAGAAATTTTTATGGAAGGGCTTATGAAACTGATTGATACTGATAAAGGCTGGGTGCCAAAAGAAAGCGGAAGTGCTTTATATATACGCCCTTTTATGTATGCCAGCGAAGCTAAATTTGGTGTAAAAATTTCTGACGAATACCGCTTTATTATATTCACCGGGCCGGTACCTTCTTTATTTGCCCACCCGATTAAAGTAAAAGTGGAGACCCAATATATAAGGGCTGCAAAAGGCGGAACTGGTTTTGCAAAATGCGGCGGCAATTATGGCGGTTCTTTTTATCCAACCAAACTGGCAAAGGAAGAAGGCTATGACCAGGTATTGTGGACAGGGGGAAAAGACAATGCTTACATTGAAGAGTCTGGAATGATGAATGCCATGTTTGTAATCAATGGAACACTGGTTACGCCACCTTTGTCTGATTCAATTCTGGATGGCGTTACAAGGGATTCCTTGCTGACACTGTCCAGCGACCTGGGGTATCCTGCAGAAGTAAGGCCGGTGGGCATTGCTGAACTGGAAAAAGCATTCAAAGACAATACCCTAACTGAAGCTTTTGGAGCTGGTACCGCAGCTGTGGTAGCGCCGATTGAAACCATTCATATCAATGGCATTGATTACAGCCTGCCTGCCTGCAGCAAAGAAAGTTTGCACAACAAATTAAAGAACCGGTTAGAATTAATCAGGACAGGACAAGTGGCTGATGTGCATGAATGGAATTGTATTGTGTGATAATATTTTTTGTGAGTGTGAGTAAAGCAAAGTGCCGGCAATCGTTGCCGGCACTTATTATTTATACCCAGTCAGCAAATGAAATAGCAATAAGGTTCTGCGCTATGATTGAATTATTTTACCATCCTTCATGTGCAGTATCCTGTCACTCATTTGCGCCAGTTCTTCGTTGTGAGTAACAATTAAAAAGGTTTGGGTAAATTGATTTCTCAGGTCAATAAACAATTGGTGCAGTTCTTTAGCTTTAGTACTGTCTAAGTTACCCGTTGGCTCATCTGCCATAATAATAGAGGGGCTATTAATGAGTGCCCTTGCCACAGCAACCCGTTGTTGTTCACCTCCGGAAAGTTGCTGCGGTTTGTTTTCTAACCGGCCGGCAAGGCCCAAAGTGGTTAATATGGAGATCGCCCTCTCTGTAACCTCCTTTTTTTTTCCACCGGCAATCCAGCCGGGAATAGAGACATTTTCCACGGCTGTAAACTCAGGCAACAGGTGATGAAACTGGAAAACAAAACCGATATGCTTGTTTCTGAAAGCCGCAAGTTTGTTCCCTTTTAAGTCATTTATCTTAGTATTTTCCAAAATAACGGTACCGCTATCCGGCCTGTCTAAAGTGCCAAGAATGTGCAGCAGCGTACTTTTGCCAGCACCGGAAGAACCAACAATGCTTACAATCTCCCCTCTTTTGATATCAATATCCACCGATTGTAATACCGGCAGGGGGCCATAATTTTTTCTGATTTGCCGGGCGGAAAGCATCGGGTAAAATAATTAATTAGTTGAAACGTTAAGTTAATTGCGTGGCAATATATTGATTCTTGTTTTATAAAAAACGGACATTTTGAAAAACACATTTGGATAATTCCACCAAACTTTTACATTTGCACAAAATTTAAACCCGTTTCACCATGTTTTGGACACTCGAATTAGCCTCCCATTTAGAAGACGCACCCTGGCCGGCCACCAAAGATGAGCTGATAGATTACTCTATCCGCAGCGGCGCACCCATTGAAGTAATTGAGAACCTGCAGGAGCTGGAAGACGAAGGCGGTGACGTATATGAGAGCCTGGAAGACATCTGGCCCGATTACCCCAGCCAGGAAGATTTCTTTTTTAATGAAGATGAATATTAAACTATGTCCCTTAAAATGGGATTATAAATGCAAAAGCCACCAAACAATTGGTGGCTTTTGCCTTTATAGAAAAGTTCAGAACTTCGGGGTTTAGACAACTTAGAAGGTAATTACAAACAATTAGTTTCGCCTAAACAGTCTACCCTATCTCAACGACCAAACCAATTCCACTACTTCTCCATCTGCTCAATCACTGCCTGTGTAACACCGGTGAAGGAGAACCCCCCATCGTGGAAAAGATTTTGCATGGTTACATACCTCGACAAATCACTGAAAAGTGTAACTACATAATTGGCACAATCATCGGCACTGGCATTTCCTAAAGGGCTCATTTTTTCCGCGTAATTGATAAAACCGTCAAAGCCTTTCACCCCGCTACCTGCGGTTGTTTTGGTAGGTGACTGAGAAATCGTATTTACCCTGACATGTTTTTTGACGCCATAGTGATAGCCAAAACTACGGGTGATGCTTTCCAGCAGGGATTTGGCATCCGCCATTTCGTTATAATCAGGAAATACCCGTTGTGCAGCGATGTAGGTAAGCGCTACCACACTTCCCCATTCGTTTATAGCATCCAGCTTCATCGCTGTGGCCAGTACCCTGTGCAGGCTGGTTGCTGATATATCCAGTGTCCTTGCATTAAAGCCATAATCAATTTCGGTATAGTGCCTCCCTTTACGCACATTGAGGCTCATACCAATGGAATGCAGAATAAAATCTACACCTCCACCAAAATGTTCCTTTGCTTTGGTGATGAGGTTCAGCACCTCTTCATCGCTGCTTACATCACAAGGTATCACTGGTGCATTCACCATTTCAGCCAATTTATTGATCTCACCCATCCGCATGGCAACCGGTGCATTGGTCAGCAACAATTCAGCGCCTTCTTCGTGGCAACGCAATGCTGTTTTCCAGGCAATAGACTTTTCATCTAATGCGCCAAATATGATTCCTTTTTTCCCTTTGAGCAGGTTGTATGCCATAGCTTGTTTTATTTTTGCGGTAAATGTAAGATAGAAATTGTGGAATGAAAAATGATTGATGCCACAAGAAATAAATTTTACAGGAGCAGGCCAAAGAATTTCTGCCCGTACAAATTACTGGTTAACTTA
>JAYVUL010000039.1:0-13856 GCA_043787935.1 Chitinophagaceae bacterium
AAATAAAATATCTTCATTGCCGGTCTTTATTTTGAGGTGTACCCTGATTTCACTTTTATACAGGCTGATGTACTTTATGGCATCACTGCCTATGGGAACCAGTCTTTCCTTATCGCCCTTTCCGATCACCCTTATAAAGCCAACATCCAGGTACAGGCAACTGATACGCAAATTTACAAGCTCGGTTACCCGCAAACCGCAACTGTACAATGTTTCCAGCATTGCCTTATTGCGGCCTCCTTCTGCCGTACTCAGGTCAATTTTCCCAATTATTTTTTCAATTTCCTCCACACTTAAAATATCGGGAAGGGCCCTTTTTAATTTGGGCGCTTCCAGCAATGCAGTCGGATCTGCTGTTATGATTTGTTCCTGCAGGCAATATTTAAAAAAACTTTTTAACCCAGAAATGATCCTTGCCTGGGAGCCGGGAACCATACCCAGTTCACTTACCCATTGAATAAATTTCTCCAGGTCTTTCAGCACAATTTCTTTGGGGCCACCCGTACTGCCTTTCTGCTGCAGGTAAGTGGTGAGTTTTTCAATATCATGCAGGTAAGCTTCCACCGAATTGTCACTCAGCGATCTTTCCAATTGGAGATAAGCCCTGAATCCCTTTTTGTATGCCTGCCACATGGAGGCAAATTACGAATTACGAATGAGGAAAAGTTAAGTCGGGTATGTTGACGCCTGCTGCGGGATAAAACAAAATAAATAATTTATGCCAGACCAATGACCATTTACTATTAACGTTTATTATTTCCCTAATTTCGTTTCTATACAGTGATCACAATTTTATGATAGTAAACATACGTTCGTTCAGGCAGAAATATATCCGTAACAAGAAAACATTCCGCTCTTTTTTAACAAGGTTAGAAAATAAGCCACCCAAAGGTTTGCATACCATGATGGTAGAAACCGATGCCGCGGTGTGGGCTGAAACAGATTGTCTTACCTGTGGCAATTGTTGTAAAAAGATGACCCCTACTTTTACGCCTGCTGATATTAAAAGAATCGCCGGCCATTTTGAAATGACACCCACCGCTTTCAAAGAAAAATGGCTTACCTACGATAAAAAAGAAGGCGACTGGCAAAATAAAAAACAGCCCTGCCAGTTTTTAAACCTTTCGGATAATAAATGCAGTATCTACGCTATCAGGCCAGGCGATTGTTCAGGGTTTCCGCATCTTACCAAAAAGAACCCCACAGATTATATCCATGTACACAAACAAAATATTGAGTACTGCCCTGCCACCTATAAAATGGTAGAGATGATGAAACTGAAGCTTTCCAATGCCAAGGCCTGATCATAAATAAACATCTTCAATCAAAAAATATTCGGCAGGTTCGCCTTTCAAAATGGTGATGGAGAGGATATCAAACTGTATCCTTTTCCATTGAGGATGAAGGTAGAGGTATTGCTCTGCGGCATTGATAAGATTTTTAATTTTTTTAGCGCCCACCTTCTCTTCGGGCTGGCCATATTTTTTTGTACGGCGTGTTTTTATTTCCATAAAATGCAGCACTTCATTTTTTTCCGCAATGATATCCACTTCCCAGTGACTATGCCGCCAGTTTTTTTCGAGTACCCGGTATCCCCGGTGCTCAACAAATGCTGCTCCCATCTGTTCGCCAAGTTTGCCGGTATGCAGGTGCTGTGCCATAGAAGCTGATAATGATATAAAGGTATTAACAGTGTGTAGATAAAAGCTTGTACTAAAAGTTGGTTCACATTTTTTATTACCTATTTTTGTGGCTAAACTATAAGAAATGAAGATAGATAAATCAATAATAGGGAGTTTTGTTTTACTGGTAGTGATTGCGGCCTTGTACAGGATCATGCCGGGAAGGCCATTGGGCTTTGCCCCTCAAATTGCCATGGCGATATTCAGCGGCAGTATTATCAAAGACAAAAAATTTGCATTCCTGATGCCATTATTTTCAATGTTGTTTTCTGATATTATTTACGAAGTACTGTTTTATTTAAAATTGTCTTCCCTGCAGGGCTTTTATAACGGGCAATGGATAAACTATATTTTATTCCTGTCGGTAACTGTTATTGGCTTTGCAGTTAATAAAAACAAAGTGTTGGGAATACTGGCAGGGTCTGTTGCCGGGGTATTGTTTTATTTCTTTGCTTCCAACTTTGCAGTATGGATTGGCGGCGGATTGGGCCTTAATAACTTACCTTATCCAAAAACGCTGCAAGGTCTTTCTGCCTGTATGGCTGCAGGCCTACCTTTTTTAAAGGGTAGTTTTTATGCCACAGTATTATTTAGCGCTATCTTATTCGGAGGATATTATTCAATGAGCAAATACCGGGCTTCAAAAACAGTTGTTGCCTAAATACCAAAACAAACGTACACCTGAAAATGCTGCTCTCCCGGGCAGCATTTTCTATTTTATACTATGGAAGCTTCATATCCTTCATCTGTCAATAGGTCTTTACCATCAGCGGCAGCGGTAGCCAATTCATCACATCGGTTATTATGAGGATTGTCTGCATGCCCCTTCACCCAAATGAATTTGATAGAAAAATTTTGGGCCAGTTGATAAAATAGTTTCCAGAGATCTGCATTTTTTTTTCCACCCTTAAAATCAGTTTTTATCCAGTTTTTAAGCCATCCCTTTTCCACCGCGTTTACAATATACTGGCTGTCGGAATAAACAGTAATGGGCAGGGCATCCTTTTTTATCGCCTGCAGGCCTGCAATTACCCCAAGCAATTCCATCCGGTTATTGGTGGTGTAGCGGTACCCCTGGGATAATTCTTTGCGGTGATGGCCCCATAATAACAACACCCCATAACCACCGGGCCCGGGATTGCCCCTGGAGGCTCCATCCGTATACAGCAAAATTTTCTCCATATCAGTACTTCACTCTTATTATTTCTTTGCAAAAAGGGTTCAGGTAAAGATCATCAATACCGATATATTCAAAGGATTTAAAAAAAGCATTGTTGTGTTTGTATCCCATTATTTTGGGTTTAAAATTATTGATAAAGGAACTGGGTAAAATAACCCTGCCGCCAGTAGCTTCTATCAAGCCTTTATAAATCATTTCTGAGCAATACAAACTATCGTTACTTTTTAAATTAAACGTCACATCAAATGGCACTTTGGAATGATGGTTCTTCTTCATAACCGCATGAAGTTTTTCGGTTTCCTTACCCGACAACTGGTACTGAAAAATACCAAAGCCGGTTTTTTGGGATGGATTTACAAAGGAATCAAAGGGGTCTCTCCTGCAGGCTCCGTCCGGATTTTCCTTTCCCGTCATGGAGTGATACACCATGTAGCTCCCATCTTCCAGGAAAGCCAGGCCACTGTGAGAATAGGATTGGTCTCTTTTAGAAAAATTCTGAAGGGTAAGGCTTTCGAAATCATTATCGCTCCTGGTTACCAGTGCCCCGTCTTTTAATAATTTCTTCGCCTGGCTTATCAGAAGATGAGTGATGCTGGAATGGCTGGTATCTATAGCAGCGGCCGGTTTAATATTAATTGTTGAGGCAGCCCTGTTTTCTTTGCAGGAATAATAACCAGCAACAGGAAAACATGACATAACAATAAGGAGTATCCGGCAAAAAAGTTGAGGCTGTTGATGATTCATTTTTAAGTGTACATCTTTAAAAAACTTTATGGAACAAAATAAATATGGCAACAGGCTGCAATTTAAATAAAAAAAAGACTGCCCGGTTAAGACAGCCTTTCTTAAAAAAATATGTTTATTTAGTAGGCAGAATAAAATTGAAATTTATCAATACCTATTCCTAAACTGTTACTGCCTTGCGGACCACCATCGGGCACATAATACCTGAAAGCCACTCTTGATTTTTTAGCAATGGGTAAACCACTGATGGTTGCGGTATACCTTGTCCATTCACCCGGGTAACCACCATCGCCTGAGTCAAGCACATAATCCGGATTGATATCTAAAATAACGTTGGTAAAGCCACCAACAGAATTACTATCCCTTCCAACATCGGCAGAACTGTTCAGGGTATTCACCCTTACTTCCAGCCTGTCTGCTCCAACTGCAGGATCAGCATAAGTCCTTGTATAAAAACTGATCTGGTCACCATTTTTCATCATTACAGCAGGTGATATCAGCCAGTTGCTGATATTGGCAACCCCATGCCCGCAATCAGCAGTTGTCATAATAAAATCAGCCCCTGAGTAAGAAGGATTATTGGCACCGAAACCGCCTGAAGAAGGATAGTTCATTGGGCCGCCTGTTTTACCCGGTGTGTAACCGTGGTACAAAGAAACATAAAAAAACCCCTGCACCCAACCAATGGTACCAATAGGTTTGGTATTGTTGGAAATAACCCAGCCTTTATTTAAAGCGGTACTTACCGTATCAAAATCCTCTGTGAAAGAGTAATCAGTGGAAGCAGCAGGGGCAGATTTTTTTTCACAGGAAATGGTGGCAACGACCACTGCTGCAAACAACACAAACAGTAAGGGTAATTTATTTTTCATATCAACTAAGTTTAATAAGATTCATTAAAAATTATTGGGCGCTTTTGAAGGATACCTCATCAATGCCTATCACAGAACGGTTTATTTGGGTATACAATGTATCATAAGGGTCAGGAGCAACGGAAGAAGTCCGGAGCGCAGGTTGATTTTGTAAAAAATACCTGAAGCCAAACCTTCCCTGTACAGGTGCTTCCAATCCCCTTACTTCCCCTTCAAATTTTGTCCACTCTGTGGGGAATGCATTGGCAGGATTGTTTTCATACTTGGCATAGTTTGGATTTACATCAACTAATTTGATGGTAAAATCGCCGGTGGCCGCTACATCACTCCCTACATTAAGGCTGTTTGTTTTGTTTACCCACAACTGTAACCTGGACAACCCTTTGCTGAAAGTGTAAAACACCACTTTGTCGCCATTTTTTATGGTTAACTCCGGCGACACCAACCAGGTGCTGATATCAAAACGTGTAAGCCGCAATGGTGGTGGTGAAAGTAATTCGCCACAGGCAATACTGGTAGCCGCGTAACCGTTAGAGCCCCTTTGAGAAGCATAAGCATCCTTCCAGTACCGCTGAGGAAAAGGAGCATTTGGGAATTGTAATGAATCTAATGTAAACTGGGCCTGGTTCCAGTCTGGATAATACGTTACCAGGTAATTGGGCGAACCAAAATTGGGTGTTTCTGCTGCATCGTACCATTTACGGCCTGCAGGAGTACTTTTATTTATTGACCGCCAGCCTTTGGCATAAGCTTCGGTGAAGTTATCAAAACTTTCATTAAAAGACTGATCGGAAACAGGTGGCAGAATGGTAAGTTTGCTATCATCTTTGCAGGATTGAAATAGTACAATAGCCATTCCTGAATACGCTAAAATGTTGCGTAAAATTTTTTTTCTCATAAATGTCTTGTTCTGGTTATTAGCTTGTTTATATAGCGGCGTGAAATTAAGTATTTTTTGATAAACAAGTTCCAAAAAGTTGATTTTAAAATGATTTTTTAAAAAATCATACCTGGAATACGCCGGTTTTGAATTCTTCGATATTTTTATTTTGATTGGCAGCAGAAATACCTTCCGAAATGAGCATCCGTGTTTCCACGGGATCAATAATGGCATCCACCCACAAACGGGCAGCAGCATAATATGTAGTGGTTTGAGCGATATACCGTTGGGTGATCTTATTCAATAAGTCTGCCTCCGCTTCAGGTGTTATCAGTTCGCCTTTTGCCTTTAAAGAGGCTACCTGTATCTGCAGCAGGGTTTTAGCAGCCTGCTCCCCTCCCATTACGGCTATCTTTGCCGTAGGCCAGGCATAAATAAACCGGGGGTCGTATGCCTTGCCGCACATGGCATAGTTGCCGGCTCCGTAACTATTGCCAATAATGATGGTAATTTTGGGCACCACCGAGTTGGCCACTGCATTTACCAGTTTGGCACCGTCTTTAATAATGCCGGAGTGTTCACTGCGGCTGCCTACCATAAAGCCGGTAACATCCTGCAAAAAAATCAGTGGAATCTTTTTCTGGTTGCAGTTCATAATAAACCGGGCCGCTTTATCTGCACTGTCATTGTATATTACTCCGCCCAACTGCATTTCCCCTTTTTTGTTTTTTACGATCAGCCGCTGGTTGGCCACTATACCCACAGCCCAACCCTCTATCCTGGCATAACCACAGATAATGGTTTTGCCATACTCCTGTTTAAACTGGTCAAAGCTTCCTGCATCTGTAATGCAATCTATTATTTCCAGCATATTATAGGGCTTGCTGTTCCCATCGCTCATGACACCATAAATGTCATTTGGCGATTTTGAAGGGGCTACTGAAGCTATCCTGCTAAACCCTGCCTCACCGGCCTTACCCAACTTACTTACAATTTTTTTTATCTGATCGAGGCATTCCTTTTCGGTTTCAAATTTGTAATCTGCAATGCCGCTGATGGCTGTATGGGTAGCAGCGCCACCAAGGGTTTCATTGTCAATATCTTCCCCAATGGCTGCTTTCACGAGGTAAGATCCGGCTAAAAAAATGGATCCGTTGCCTTCTACTATCAGGGTTTCGTCACTCATTATGGGCAGGTAAGCGCCACCTGCAACACAAGCACCCATTACCGCCGCAATCTGGGTTATGCCCATGGCGCTCATTTTTGCATTGTTCCTGAAAATACGGCCAAAGTGTTCTTTATCAGGAAATATTTCATCCTGCATCGGCAGGTAAACACCGGCGCTGTCTACCAAATAAATAATGGGCAAATGGTTTTCCATTGCGATTTCCTGCATCCGTAAATTCTTTTTGCCACTGATAGGGAACCATGCCCCGGCTTTCACCGTTTGATCATTGGCCACCACGATACACTGCCTGCCACTGATGTAACCAATGCCGCTTACAGTGCCACCTGCAGGGCATCCCCCCTGTTCAGAGTACATTTCATATCCTGCAAAAGCTCCAATCTCTACAAAAGGTTTTCCCTCATCACACAGGTATTTTACCCTTTCCCTCGCAGTAAGCTTATTTCTTTCCCTTTGCTTTTCTATTGATTTCTTTCCGCCGCCTTCATAAATTTTTTCGAGGCGCTGACGCACCTGGCTCCAGGCCAGCTTCATGGCGTCTTCATTTTTGTTGAGTTCAATATTCATATATGGCAATTGATCTTTTATTGACTGGTACAAAAATATGTGTATTGAAATTAAGAAGCGGTTTGGAATAACAATTTTTACGGGCCGCGGTAATGCAGGAAAAACCGGCAGTTGAATTTTAGGTAATGATCATCAACTTTGGGGCACCTCCTTTTCTTTAACCCGGCTTTGGTATCATTGAAAGCATGATGAAAAAAATTGTTTACTTGCGATGCAGGTATGTAATGGAAGAAAATACGGAAACCACTCCGCCAAATTAAGCTGTTCTTTTACGTGATTGATTTGGTGGCCCGTATAATTTGGCCCTGGTTAAGGGGGAAAATAATCTAACCGGATATAACCTGCACCAGGGATGGGGAGGCCTGTTTATTTGCGCTCGATTGCTACTTCTGAAGATTGAAAACCGCTATCCTCGACAACAAAATACGGGCTGTTGTTTTTTACATTTTTGCGATAGTTTTTAAACATGCTCATCCAGCGAAGTTTTAATACCCCGAGGATGCCTTCCTTTACAATGCCCTTATTCATTTTACTTTCGCCATGTTTCCGGTCGATAAATGTTATGGGAACTTCAGCAATCAGGAAATTAAGCTTCCATGCTGCAAATTTCATTTCTATCTGGAAGGCGTACCCTACAAAATTGATGGCGGCAAAATTCATTGTTTCCAGCACTTCGCGGCGGTAACAAACAAAACCCGCTGTCGGGTCCTTTATCGGCATCCAGGTAATTAACCTCGTATATAAGGAAGCGCCTTTGGAAAGCAATATCCTGTTGGCAGGCCAATTAACAACGGCACCCCCTCCGATATACCTTGACCCTACGGCAATACCGGAACCGTTTTTACAGACCTCGTACAGCCGTTCCAGGTCGGCAGGGTTATGGGAAAAATCTGCGTCCATCTCAAAAATATACTGGTAATTATTTTTTAACGCCCAGATAAAACCATGTATATAAGCAGTACCGAGGCCTAATTTCCCTTTTCGTTCCTCTAAAAATAATTGTCCGGGGTATTTATCAAACAACGACCTTACGATGTCAGCAGTGCCATCAGGTGAACCATCATCAATGATCAGTACATGATAATATTGCTGTAAAGCAAATACAGCAGTAATGATACTTTCTACATTTTCCTTCTCATTAAAAGTTGGTATGATAACAATTTTTTCCAATACGATTTGCAATGATATGTGACGAATTTACAATTTGTCCGATGATTTACCATCAACATGTTTTCAACATTGTCAATTTAGTTATTCTTTAACAGCGTCCGGTTAAGTATTTCCGTGAGTTTCTGCTTGGTATGCAACGGGAAATCTCCCCTCATCATCCAATCGTAATACTGTGGCTCTGCTTTCAATACGTCGGTTACAGGCCTGCCTTTATGCTTGCCAAAATTAAATACTTCCACTCCCTTATCATCAAACACAAACCTCCGGGCATAGTCCACTATTTTTTCTTCGCCTATCACTCCCAGGATTGAATCAATGGAAGCACCCAGTTGGGGATAGCGTTTTATCTGCGACAGCAGCACATCTATTGTTGCATTGACATCCGCCTCTGCGCTGTGTGCATCCACCAGTTCTTTTTCGCAATAAAATTTATAGGCTGCAGATAAAGTGCGTGGCTCCATGGTATAAAAAACATGTTGCACATCCACCATTCTCCTGTCACTCAAATCAACGGTCATACCGGCCCTTAAAAATTCTTCCATCAGCATCGGTATGTCAAAACGGTTGCTGTTATAGCCGCCCAAATCACATCCTTCAATAAATTGTTTGAGTTCGTTGCCCGCCTGCTTAAATGTGGGGGCATCTTTTACCATCTCATCGGTAATGCCATGTATCTCTGTAACAACCGGCGGAATGGGCATTCCCGGGTTTATCAATTTTCTTTTTACCTGCCTGCTGCCATCCTGCAATACTTTTACAATGGCGACTTCTACAATACGGTCGGAGGAAAGATTTACGCCAGTTGTTTCTAAGTCAAAAAAAGCAATCGGCCTGGATAATTGTAAAGACATTTTGGGTGTTATTTATATTTTTTTCGATGAAGGATTTTGAATTTTTTATTTCCACTTATGAGTGAACGCAAACCTAAAGTTAATTTCTGATATTATTACTATTTGGATCAAAAGGGCAACGCTATTATTTCAACAAGGATACCAATTATGAGAATATAAACTGCTGATGTACCACTTTCTTTTCGGTTTCATATCCGCCCAAACTTTTTATAATACGCAATTAAAAAGCCCGTTACTTCATCATAACTCAGCATACCGGAAGGTTGCTGGTTTTGCTGCAGGTATTTTCCATACAGCCATCGGAATACCGGCTCAAGAAAACTCCTGTGCCGCATGTTAAAATCCCTCCATTCTTTCAGATCAGCTTTTACCTCAGGCAGCAGCTTGCCGGCTGCTGATTTGGCGGCTGCCGAATCCGCATCGTACAGGTTTCGCTGCGCATATAAAAAAAGATCCAGGTAAACTGAATAATGAAAAGCGGTATCAGGAGATGCAGAGGCGGCAAGGTAGCCTGTAAAATTTGCTTCGTTTTCTTTTGCATACCCCAACTGGTGGGCCATTTCGTGGCAGGAGGTATAGGGCTGTAAAAATTGGGGCACCGTAGTATTTAGCTGTGCCTCGCCGGTAAAAGGATTGTAATAACCGATAAAGCCCAGGTAATTACCTAACCATCCCCACATTGATGGTTTAATGGAAACAGGATCATACCGCAAAAAAGGGTAAGCAACAGCTACCTGCTGATACGCAATATTTGATTGTACCCACATAGCCCGGGTGGAGTTAAAAGAACCGGGACTGCGTAAAACGGCCGCTTTGCTTTCATTCACTTTTTTCAGCAAAAGCGAATCAATGGTTATCAATTCCTCCACAGAATATTTTTCCAGTTGTATACCCAACTGGCTGGCAATGCCTTTCCGGTTGTAATTGATTCCCCACAATACATTAAATACAACATACAGGATCAAAAGAAGATTGGCGTTTTTGAATGCAGCTGCTTTAATCGATTCCCTGGTAATATTTCTTTTGTACACCGTATGAATGAACCTTGTCAATTTTAGTAAGACCATTACAATCACTCCTCCATAAAGCAAATCGCCCAGGCTAAATGGAAGCCACCCAAAACCGTACTTTAAAATGATAGATATATAAGGGTATAGGCCAGTGGAATAATATTTTTCAACTAACGGGGTATGGAGAGAAAAAAGATGGATAAAAATGGCCGGGAATAAAAGCAGGAGCAGCTTTGTCCATTTCTTTGTTGGTTTCATATTTTTTAAAAATAACAAAAAAGCCATCCGCCAGAACTTTTTGGTCAATTTTTCTTAAAAGATTATCCATTTTCAGCTAAAATATATTACCTTCGCCGTCCTTTAAACCAGAAGTTATGAGTAAAAGGAAAGCGTTTGAGATAGCTTTTGTGGGTTTAAAGCCCGGCATTCATGAGTTTTTGTACGAAGTGGATGATAAGTTCTTTGCTGAAAAAGGTACAATAGATTTTACGAATTGCAACGCCAAAATAAAATTGCAGCTCGATAAAAAGAACAGTTTCATGCTGCTGAAATTTGAAATTGGCGGTAAGGCAGACGTTGCCTGCGACCGCTGCAGCAATGCACTCACTATGGATTTGTGGGATGAATTCAACATGGTGGTAAAGATGGTGGACAACCCGGAAGAAATGAATGAAAAGGAAGAAGATCCCGACATTTGTTACATTTCCATGACAGAAAGCCATTTATACCTGAACGACTGGATATATGAATTTGTGGCGCTGAGTGTACCAATGCAAAAAATGTGCAGCCCTGAAGAATTTGGAGGCCCCAAATGCAACCAGAAGGTGCTGGAAAAGCTGAAAGCAATGGAAGTAAAAGAAGAAGGTGCCAATGCAACTGCCATCTGGAAAGGATTGGAGCAGTTTAAAAAAACAAAAAAGAATAAACAATAATTATAACCATAACAATTAAAATTTACCAATATGCCAAATCCCAAACGTCGCCATTCGCAGCAACGCAGCGCCAAGAGAAGGACACATTATAAGGCTTCAGAAACTACCTTAACGGTAGACAAAACAACTGGCCTTACCCATGTGCGCCACCGTGCCCATGTGAGTGAAGGGAAATTATACTACAAAGGGCAGGTGGTAGCTGAAAAAGCTCCCCTGAAAGCATAAGTTTTTTTTCAATTACTGCATTCTAAGTTTTACATTCGGTTATGAATGTGAAACTTAGGATTTTTTATTTAAAGTATCGCTCATGAACATAGGCCTTGATATGATGGGTGGCGACTATGCCCCGGCAGAAGCAGTAAAAGGAATTGAATTATTTTTTTCTTCGGGCCCGGCCAACACCACACTTACGTTAATCGGCGATAAGGAACAAATCAATGACCTTATATCTGCCGCTGCTATTCCGGTTGAACACCAGTTGTTGATCGTGCATGCCGCACAGGTGATCGGGATGCATGAACATCCTACCAAAGCATTAAAAGAAAAAAAACAATCCTCTATAGCTGTCGGTTTTCAATTACTGGCCGGGGGGGAAATTGATGCCTTCATCAGCGCCGGAAATACAGGTGCCATGATGGTGGGTGCCTTATTCAGCATTAAAGCCATTGAAGGCGTAAGCCGGCCCACTATCGGCGCTTATATGCCCAGGGAAAATGGCAGTTTAGGCCTGCTGCTGGATGCCGGTATCAATGCCGATTGCAAGCCGGAAAACCTGAACCAGTTTGCCATATTAGGGTCATTGTTTGCAGAACATATCTTAGGCATTGAAAAGCCCAAAGTGGGGCTGGTAAATATTGGTGAAGAAGAAGGTAAGGGCAATATCCTGGCACAGGCCACTTTTCCTTTGCTGAAAGAAAATAAGCATATCAATTTTGTGGGCAATATAGAAGGACGTGATATTTTAATGAACAAGGCTGATGTAATGGTATGTGAAGGCTTTACCGGCAATGTCATTTTAAAACTGGCAGAAAGCGTTTACAACATTGTACAACGGAGAGGCATACACGACGAACATTTTGACCGCTTTAATTTTGAAATGTACGGAGGAGTACCAGTATTAGGGGTAGCCAAACCCGTTATCATCGGCCATGGCATTTCCCATGCGGTGGCCTTTAAGAATATGATTTTGATAGCGCAGCGGATGATAGAAAAGGAATTGATGAAGAAGATGAAAGAGGCGTTTACAAATTAATCTTTACCAAAATTTACCTGAGTTGTTTATGTCACAACGGTTAAAATATTTTCCCGTTTATCCCCAAATTGCATTTTTCCCGATCTAACCTGAGTTACAGTAAAAACAAAAGAGGATGCATTTACATGCATCCTCTTTTAATAATAATCTTTTACTTAATTATTTTTTCTTAGCATCTCCGTTTGGATTCAGGTGGATCTGAAATCCAACTTTAAGTCCAAAAGTACCGGTAGAAGGTACATCTTTAGCCTTGCTTTGTCCGTAATAAACTGCAGTTTCCAATGCAATACTTTTGTTCAGGAAAAACGCAGGACCAGCAGACAGTTCCCATGCAGTAAAACTCTGAGAGCTTTGACCTTCTGGCTTATAGCTACCGAAACCAAATGTTCCATTTGCAAATAGTTTGGCACTTGTTCCCAATGGTAAGAAATAATACCTTACAAATGGAGCAGCAGCAAATGAAGAATGATCTTTATTTACAGACTCAAAAGCAATTTGCGCACCTACAGCAACGTTATCAGCTACAAAATAGCCGGCATTAGGAGCAATTGAAATGGTTGTTGTAGATTCTGATGCACCACTTACTTTTGCAGAGGAGAATCCGGCTGATCCGCCTAATAGCCATGTACCGGTTTCTGTTTGTGCATTTGCACTGATTGCAGCAATCGTAACGATCGCTAAACTTAAAATAACTTTTTTCATGTTACTTGATTTTTGGTTAAAAATTTTTTCGAGCCGCAAAGGTAATGGGATTCATAATACAAACATCAATTTTTTGAAAATATTTTTTCTTTCCTAATAAAGCCCTGCTACCTGCAACGGGTACAGCAATTTTTAATCCGGCTGATAACAGCAGCATTATTATACCAATGAACCATCGCTGCAGCAGACAACAGCTCTATACAAATTGAAGCTTAAATAAGCCGTGCAGAAAAAAAAATCCCAGCAAAATGCTATTTTCAGGGATGGTGTAAACAGTTGCATTAATAATTATAAAACGAGTGCAAGCCTGATGCCAAAGGAAGCCAACGTGCCATTTTTAGCATAAGCATCGTATTTAAAGGCTATATCAACAGGCTTATTATTTTTCGATAAGAATTCATACCCAATTTGCGGAGAATAGGCAAAGGCACTACCAGAACCATAATTACTTAAAAAACCTACCCCAATCTGCAAAGCACCGTAAACTGATGAGGTAAGATAATACTTACCGCCTATTCTTATCGGAATAATAGTTAATCCTTTATTTTTAATTCCACTGCCGGCAGATTTCCCATTATAAAATATTATTCCACCGGTGGCTGTTCCCTTTAATTTTTCCTGGATCGGAAATTCAATTTGCCCGGTTGCACCAATTCCAAAGGAGTGGGTTTCTGCAAGATTGCCAGTGGCAAGCCCCAACTCTGCGCCAAGGCTGAACTTAAATTTATTATCATTGTTGTCCGGTAAAATATGTTTTCCCTAATTATGTTTTGTTCAAAGCCTTTATTTTTCTGTCATTTTTGCCAGTCATCCTAAAGCAGGGGCTAC
>JAYVUL010000040.1:0-4212 GCA_043787935.1 Chitinophagaceae bacterium
GATACCGGAATGGGGATGAGTAAGGAAATACAGGAAAAACTCTTCACCCCTCAATTAAGTGCCCTTTCAAAAGTAAGAGAAGGCAATAAAGGGGCGGGCGTAGGATTGTTGTTAGTAAAAGGTTTTTTAGAAAAAAATGGTGGCGAGATCTGGGTAGAAAGTGTTGAGGGTGAAGGCTCATCATTTTATTTTACCTTGCCGGTAAACCAGCCATCAAATAAAGTTGACAGTGCAGATCAAATGGGGTAGGATAAAACAAATTAAAGGATACTGAATATTCGGGTTATGCAGTTTCATTTTTATCTGCCCCTTCATTGCCCTGATTGTTTCTGCCATTGCGAACCGGGTTGAAAACATTTGCAACAGTTCATTTTGAGCAGGAACAAATATCTTCTTTATCATCAATGCTTTAACTGGAAAAATTCTTCTACCTTCGCAACGACGAATGCTCCCGGACTATCCACATAAAATTTTTTCGGACAAACGCAGCAACTACTCCCTGTTGATGCTGGCGTTGGCTATGGACAAGGCTCTCATGCCCTAAACCCCTAAAGGGACTATTGTAGTTTGATGCCTTAATTCTCTTTCTTAATTAACAGACCTTATTATCTATTTCATTTTACCAGAAAATATTTTTTATGGAAACCACCGCCACACAACCAAAAAATAACAATACTGCGGCCGCAGATTTTTTACCCTTGCAGGGCACCGACTATGTAGAATTTTATGTAGGCAATGCCAAGCAAGCCGCCCATTTTTACAAGACCGCTTTCGGTTTTCAGAGCCTGGCTTATGCCGGGCCGGAAACAGGGGTGAAAGACAAAGTGAGTTATGTGATCCGGCAAAATAAATTGACGTTTGTTTTAACCACTCCGTTGCGGATCAATAATCCCGTTGCCGATCATATTTACAAGCATGGCGATGCGGTAAAAGTGCTGGCATTAAAATCAGACAACGCTGCGGGTGCCTGGGAGGAAACCATTAAACGGGGTGGAAATTCTTACCTGGAGCCAACTGTACTAAAAGATGATACTGGTGAAATTGTAATGAGCGGTATTCATACTTATGGTGAAACGGTTCATTTATTTATCGAAAGGAAAAATTATAATGGCTTATTTATGCCCGGGTTCAGAAGATGGGAAAGCAAGTATAATCCCACAGAAACAGGCCTGCTGTACGTAGACCATTGCGTGGGTAATGTGGGCTGGGACCAGATGAACCCCTGGGTAAAATTTTATGAAGAAGTGATGGGCTTTAAGAATATCCTCACGTTTGATGATAAGGATATTTCCACAGAATATTCAGCCCTGATGAGCAAAGTAATGAGCAACGGGAATGGCTATGTTAAATTTCCCATCAACGAACCGGCAGAAGGAAAAAAGAAAAGCCAGGTGGAAGAATACCTTGATTTTTACAATGGCGAAGGGGTGCAGCATGTGGCCATTGCCACCAATGATATTGTAAAGACGGTTACTGAATTGCAAAACAGGGGGATAGAGTTTTTAAACATCCCGGACAGTTATTATGCAGAAGTGCTGGACAGGGTAGGAACTATTGATGAAGACCTTGCTCCATTGCAGCAATTGGGTATTTTAATTGACCGCGACGAAGAAGGTTACCTGCTGCAGATCTTTAGTAAACCAGTGGAAGACCGGCCCACTTTGTTTTTTGAGATCATACAACGCAAAGGCGCCAAAAGCTTTGGTAAAGGCAATTTTAAAGCCTTGTTTGAAGCACTTGAAAGGGAACAGGATGCAAGGGGTAATTTGTGATCTACTGCTGATAAGCAATGGAGGAACTGCTTTTCGGGGAGAATACCGAATCCTGGCTATTAAATAAACAGCGGGGCAACTTTTGTATAAGAGGATACCAACACAATCAAATCTGGGAACTGTTGATTTGCAGGCATTTAACGCCCATTTAATTAAATGGCAACCTCCCCGTGAGATTAAGGAAAACCTAAAGTGTTTCTTTTTAGCCTTTTTAAATTTATATTTGTTGACTGGTATCTATTTTTGTTATGTAACAAATAACCTTATTGTAAAACATTTTTACCTTACCCGTTTTAAAATTTGTTATTTAATGAAGCGTATTTTATATCAACTCTGCCTTAACAGCCTTATAGCACTCGGTGTTGCCCCTGGGCTTTTGGCGCAAACATCTTACGTTAGCCTCAAAGTATCCTCCGGCAAGGTCACGGGAGTGTATTCCAAAGTGGAAGATTCTTTGCGCAAACAATTTGAAGCCAGGAAACTCACCTGGCCCCCGCAGGAAGTGTATGTTCGCAGTTTTAAGTTTGACCGCCAGCTGGAAGTATGGGTAAAAGGAGATAAAAAAGAAACCTTTAAATTATTTAAAACGTACCGGGTATGTATGCAGAGCGGTTCCCTTGGCCCCAAGCGTATGGAAGGTGATTACCAGATGCCCGAAGGATTTTATTACATCAACGAATTTAAGCCCAACACCAATTATCACCTGGCGCTGGGCATCAATTATCCCAATGCTTCCGATAAAGTACTCAGCGATGCCCGCCACCCGGGAAATGATATTTATATTCATGGTGGCTGTGTTTCCACCGGCTGCATCGCCATCAGCGACCAGCCTATCGAAGAATTGTATGTAATGACTTCCCTGGCTAAAGAACAGGGGCAGGACTTTATTCCGGTGCATGTTTTTCCTGTAAAGTATAGTGTAAAAAAATCATTCGAATACCTTGCCCAGGCCACTAAAGAAAACCAGCTGCTGCAAAAATTCGCCATCACCCTCAAAGCAGCATATGATTTTTTTGAAGATAAAAAACAACTGCCGTTGATATTGGTGAATAAAAATGGGGAGTATATAGTGAATTGATCCCGGCGCCTTGCCGAAAATAAAAATTCTCCGGCGCTGAAGGGATGAAAAGCCCGGCACCTGTGCTTTCCGTTATCTCTTAGCTCTCCTTCATTAATACCTGTATCGTCTCCATTGTTTTTTGTATCAGTAAAATTGTTTTTCCTGCTGTCATTTGTTGTACCAACACTTCGTTATAGTGCCGTATGGTAAGCAGGGTTATATTTTTCTCCACCGTTACTTCAAACCCTTCGCTGGCGGCGAGTGCAAATTTTTCAATCTTCTCCGGCTTGTCATCCAGGCTGCACAACATGCTGATGGCGCCGCTTTGCGTAACGTTGGGGCTGATCTTTATTGCTGCAAACAATTGGTATAAACTGCTCACTCCCTTTTCGCCGATAAAAGAAAAATCCCTGGAGCTTACCTGTATGAGTACCTGATTTTCTTTCACCACAATAATGGGCGGCAGGTGATGTACCGGCTTGCTGCTGATGACGGTACCTTTTAACGAAGGGTCTAAAAAACATTTCACGTGCAACGGGATACCCTTATTCTGCAGTGGTTTAATGGTTTTGGGATGTATTACCTGTGCGCCATAATATGCCATCTCAATCACCTCGGTATAGCTCAGCTCACTGATAAATGCCGCATCGGGAAATTTCTTTGGATCAGCATTCATCACCCCTTCCACATCTTTCCAGATGGTCTGGCTCTCCGCATCCAGCATGTTGGCAAAAATAGCTGCTGAGTAGTCACTGCCCTCCCTTCCCAGCGTGGTGCTTTCATTTTCATCGGTAGAACCAATAAAGCCCTGCGTGATGATAATATCAGTGGTGCTAAATACAGGTAATACGTCGGTTGTAACTTTTGCCTGGGTAAAATTCCAGTCGATCGTTGCATCCCTGAAATTATTATCTGTCCTTACGATATCCCTCACATCCAGCCATTGATTGTTGATGTTGATATGGTTGAGGTAGTGGCTTACAATGACGGTGCTCAGTAATTCGCCGATGCAAACGATCTGGTCGTAGTAATAATCAAAGTCCCTTACCGGTTTATCATGCAGCAACCATTCCACTTCCGTAAAAAGATCATTGAATTGCGGGATGGGGCCGCCGGTAAGCTGGGTACTTACGGCAATGTGCTCTGCTTTCAGTTCATGGAATAAAGCAATGGCCTGTTCTTTATTTCCTTTAAAGAATTCCGCAGCTACTTTTTCCAGTGCATTGGTCACTTTACCCATCGCAGAAATGATGATGAGTATTTTTTCTCCCGGAAACGACCCGATGATCCCGGCTACGTTTTGAATCCTGGTAGTACTGTTGATGCTGGCGCCGCCAAACTTAAAAACTTTCATACGTTACTGTGCTAAGGTGAAAATAT
>JAYVUL010000041.1:0-2361 GCA_043787935.1 Chitinophagaceae bacterium
CCGTTGGTTTTTTCCGCAATGAATGTATTGTCTAATGTACTGCCGGGTGCAAGCTGTTCTTCTTGCAGCAACAATATTTCCAGCGCCTGCAGCAAGGCCATATCGCCATTTATTTTCACCTGCAAAAAAATATCCGTGAGGGCCGAATCAATGCCCAGTATACCTTTTACAGTTTGCGGATTGTTGAAACCCATCAAACCGGTTTCTGGTAGCGGGTTTACTGCAATGATGGTGGCGCCATTTCTTTTTGCTTTTTGTAATGCCGTTAGCATACGTGGATGATTGGTGCCGGGATTTTGCCCCATAATCATAATTACTTCCGCTTTTTCAAAGTCATCAAGTTTAATAGATGCCTTTCCCAGCCCTAAAGATTCTCCCAACGCAGTTGAAGTGCTTTCGTGGCACATATTGCTGCAGTCTGGCAAATTATTGGTACCAAACTCTTTGGTAAATAACTGGTATAAAAATGCGGCCTCGTTACTCGTTCTGCCGGAGGTATAAAAGATAGCTTCGTTGGGAGAAGCAAGGCTGTTAAGCTTTTGGGCGATCCTGTTAAATGCATCCTGCCAGCTAACAGCCTGGTAATGTGTAGCCCCCTTTGGCAGGTACATGGGTTGTGCAATTCTTCCCATGCTACCAATCTCATAATCTGACAAAGCGCCAAGTTCTTCAACAGCATTCTTTGCAAAGAATGCCGGCGTTAATTTTTTTGTCGTGGCTTCTTCTGCCACAGCCCTTGCGCCGTTCTCACAATATTCTGCAATGGAAGAACGGTCGTCATCAGGGTCGGGCCAGGCACAACTTGGGCAATCAAATCCCCCTTTTTTATTCAGGTTAAAAAGAGCTTTCCATCCCCGCAGTAAACCAGCTTTACCAAAAGTTTGCTCAAAACTGGAAATAACGGCGGGGATACCTGCTGCTGCTTTTTTAATGGAGCCTTTTTCTAAACCCGTAAATGTTTCCGGATTTTCTGCTGCATCGTGTTTTTGTTGCGCTTTCATTATAGCTTCATTAATTTGGGATTGGCAAAATTGTCCGATTGATCTTCTTCGGTATTATCGAGGCATTTAAAATCTTTTTCAATTAATATAAATATTTCAATTCCGCCACCTGTAGCATGAGTTGCGCTGATGCCTGTTACCTTATTATCCGGCCAGTTTTTCGTGAAATCCTGAGGTATAGTTACCGTGATAATATTTTCTGCATAGCTGATGGCAGGCTTACGTATTTCTTCCTTTGCCAGTAATCGGTAAAACAAGGCGGTATCTTTAGAGAATTTGAGCTGCTCTTCCAGCAAACCTTCAAGCGCCAGTTTTGCAACATCTGTTTGTGAAAGTCGCAGGCGGATTGCGTTACCATTTAATCTTAGTTTCATAATTATTTTTTATCCCGGAAAAAATATTCGTTCCGGATGGGAATAAATATTACAACCGTTGTTACGCAAAAAACCCACCAAAGTTATCCCGGCCTCATCTGCCAGTTTAACTGCAAGGCTGGAAGGTGCCCCTACAGCCGCAACAATTACAATACCAGCCATCGTGGCTTTTTGTATTAATTCGAAACTGGCTCTGCCGCTTAATAGTAAAACATCGGCAGAAAGCGGAAGGATATTTTTCATAAATGCCATGCCAATTAATTTATCCAATGCGTTGTGCCGGCCAACATCTTCCTGTAATATTTTAATAGAACCCATCGAGGTAAACAGTGCCGCCGCATGCAAGCCTCCCGTTTGATTAAAGGTTTGCTGTTGCTCCCTTAATATTGCTGGTAAACGATACAATGTTTCGGCTAAAATGGTTGTATTGCTTCTCAGGTGTTTAAATGCAGAAACAGTTTTAATGGCATCTATACTGGCTTTACCACACACACCACAGCTGGAGCTGGTATAAAAATTCCGATCGGTTTGTTGTAGGTTGGGGACAGCATCATTTTGCAAGCTCACTAATATCCGGTTGCTGTTAAAAGCAGCAGTTGTAATTTCTTTGATTTCCGATGCATGGTTAATGATGGCTTCTGTAAAAAGAAAGCCGGCGGCAAGCGCCGTGTCATTGCCGGGTGTGCGCATTGTAACCGAAATATTCTTATTCATCGTAGTGCCATCCTGTTGCCAGGCCATGATAATTTCCAGCGGTTCTTCGGTTGCTACCAGGTCGGATGTCTGTGTGGTGCCGGATGCTGCACTGCGGATAATATTAATCGCAGTAACTGATGGATCTGGTATGATACTATTCATAATTTTATAAATTGTTGCTGTGCCGCTTCCATTTCTTCGGTGGTGTCAATGCTTTTAATTTCTGCAGATTTAAAATTAGTAAACCGCTCGGCTTTCTGTTGCCTTAAAAAGTATTGGAGCGAATAATT
>JAYVUL010000042.1:0-2368 GCA_043787935.1 Chitinophagaceae bacterium
AATATGGGGAAATTTTCGACAGCATATCCATTTGCCTTAGTAAAGGATTAGGAGCGCCGGCAGGCAGTTTGTTACTCGGCAACAAAGCATTGATTCAAAAAGCAAGAAGGATACGCAAGGTATTTGGTGGCGGCATGAGGCAGGCAGGCTACCTTGCCGCCGCCGGCATTTATGCGTTGGAAAATAATATCAACAGGCTGGCAACTGATCATCTGCATGCACGGCAGATTGGGGAGGCGTTGCTGAAAAAAGCATTTGTTACGAACCTGATGGCGGTGGAGACCAATATCCTCATTTTTGAAATTAAACCACCTTATACCGCTGCCAGCTTTACAGAGCACCTGGCTAAAGATAATATTAAGGTTATTGCCATTTCTGCTAACCAGGTTCGAATGGTAACTCATCTTGACATTAGTGAAGAGATGGTACAAAAATTAATTGGCGTGATTGAAACCATGTAACGGCATTGGTTACAGGCAAGCGAAAATGGGTATGTTTGTAATCAATCAAAAAAATTAACCGGGATTCAGGCGGTAACAGTTGTATGAATGTAAATTTTATTTTTAAAGAAATCAGATTATCTGAAAAGTATAGGGCCACCCCAGTTAGCATCGCCTGGTTTGTGCTTGCTTTGCTTACTACTCTTTCTGAAGTTCTAAGAGGCCCCAGGGCGGTGAATAATTACCAGATATTCCAGGGAGTTTATTATCACACTATAGGGCAGATGAATTTATATGCTACCTATCCTGCTGAATACTTTGATATGAATCATTATGGCATATTGTTCAGTCTCCTCATTGCGCCTTTTGCCTTATTACCCTGGTGGTTAGGTTGCCTCCTTTGGAGCATGGTTAATGCGGCTTTTCTTTTTTATGTTATCAAACGGCTTCCGGTAAGCAACAGGCAAAAACTTATCGTCCTCGCCATTGGATTGATTGAACTACTCACGTCAATCCATAATGTACAGTTTAACCCCATGGTAACTGCTTTCATCATCTTCCCTTTTATTTTAGTTAAGGAAGGAAAAGAATGGCAGGCCACTTTTCTTATTGCAGCTTGTTTTTTAATGAAGCTCTATGGTATCGTTGCCTTAGTAACTTTTCTTTTCTCGGACAATAAATTAAAATTTACGGGCTGGTTTATTTTATGGATGCTGGTGTTGCTATTGTTGCCTATGCTGATCACAGCTCCCTCATTTGTACTTCAGTCTTATACCGACTGGTACCACTCGGTTATTGATAAAAATACGGAGAATACCAGGCTGGGAATTGCGGTGGAGCAAAATATTTCGGTTCATGGCATGATCCAGCGGATCTTTCATTTGCCCGGTCTTTCGCAATTGTGGATACTGGTGCCCGCCGCCTTGATAAACCTTTTGCCTTTACTGCGTTCGAAAGCTTACCAATCAACATCGTTTCAATTACTTTACCTGTCCTTATGCCTTATTTCCGTGACCATCTTTAGTTCCTCTGCGGAATCGTCCACTTACATCATTGCGGTGACCGGCATGGCTATATGGTTTGTGTTGAGTGATATGAAAAACAGGTGGGTAGTGGCTTTACTGGCATTCACGTTTATTTTCACCATCCTTTCCCCCACTGATTTGGTTCCTCATTTTATTCAAAAGCAATTTTTTGTAAAATATTCTTTAAAGTCGCTTCCCTGCTTTTTAGTATGGGGAGTAATTGCAGTACAATTAGTAAAACAGGATTTTACCCGCTTGCCTGTTAACCGTTCTTAAACCCGGGGAAATAGACGCTGCAAAAATAGTTGGTGCCAGAGCTGATAAAGCTGCCTGGCATGCACATTCGGCTGCAATCAAATAAACTCCTTCGCTGCATTCTGGTTATAATTCCCCCAGCCCTTTGTTTATATCAATGTATGCCTGGATGGTTTTAAATTCGGCTTCTTCCTTTAAATCACTTATAAACAAACGGAGCCTGTCTGCTAATATTTGCCCTGAATTCCTGAGCAGGTATTTGGGCACCGGGTAACGGGATACATCTGTAAATTCCCAACTATGATAATAAAGGCTGAGGTAGCCGTCTTTTCTTAAAGTGAGCAATGCCAGCTTCCGGTACAATGGGTAAGGGAAGTTTTTAAAAGCCAGCCAGAATAAAGGTATCCTCAGGTTTGGTGTAACGGAAGTGGGTAGCCGAAGCATATTTTCTTCCCTGTAAAAAACCCTTGGCAGGTGGCGGTTGTTGTACCTCCCTGGGATGTAGGTTGGATTAATAGAAGAATCATATTGATACCCTGCATCCTTTACCCAGTCCATTGCCACCTTTTTCATTCTCGGCATTCGCAGGCCGGTTACCGGTTTCCCCGAAATTTCCTCTAACACCAACCTTGATTTAAGTAAATCACC
>JAYVUL010000043.1:0-4446 GCA_043787935.1 Chitinophagaceae bacterium
TTTATACCGGTAGGTTGGTATCCTACTTGTGTAAAAGTGATTGGTAAAAAAATATTTGTCACCAATGGAAAAGGGTTTTCATCTTTTGCAAATCCAAAAGGCCCCGGTCCGGTTAAGCGCAAAGTAACTTACCAGGCCGATGATGATGGCGGATCACAATACATTGGTGGCTTAATGAAAGGCACCATGAGTATTATTGAAATACCTTCTCCAAAACAATTGGGTGTTTATTCGCAACAGGTATACCAAAATACACCCTACACCAAAGAAAATGAAACCCTATCAAAGGGTGAAGCAGGCAATCCAATTCCACAAAAAATTGGCGACCCATCGCCCATCAAGTATGTTTTTTATATAGTGAAAGAAAACCGCACCTACGACCAGGTGCTGGGAGACGTAAAGGCAGGCAACGGCGACACCTCCCTGGTTTTATTTGGTGAGCAGATAACGCCCAACCAGCACAAACTGGTAAATGATTTTGTATTACTGGATAATTTTTATGTAGATGGGGAAGTAAGCGCAGATGGCCACAACTGGAGCCTGGGTGCACATGCAAATGATTACCTGGAGAAAAACTGGGTAACCAGTTACGGCGGACGTGGCGGTGAATATGATGCAGAAGGTACCAGGGCAATCGCTAACACTAAAGGCGATTTCATCTGGGGGGCCTGCAAAAAGGCAGGTGTCAGTTATAGAACCTACGGCGAGTTTGCAGATGATTATAAAGCAAACCTCCCTGTATTGGAAAATCATTTTTGTACTTTCTACACCAGTTGGGACCAAAAAGTTCGGGATACTACCCGGGTAAATCAATGGAAAAGAGATTTTGATAGTTTGGTGGCAATAAATGCATTACCACATTTAAGCACTTTGCGGTTAATCAACGATCATACAGAGGGCATGAGTAAGGACAGGCCCACCCCATTTGCCCATGTAGCAGACAATGATTTAAGTGTGGGCATGTTCATTGAATTCTTAAGCAAAAGCCCGGTTTGGAAAGAGAGTGTGGTTTTTATTTTGGAAGATGATGCACAAAATGGCCCCGATCATGTGGATGCACACCGTAGCCCTGCTTATGTGGTTGGACCCTATGTTAAAAGAAATTTTGTAGATCATACACCTTACACTACTTCAGGTATTTTAAGAACGATGGAATTAATTTTGGGTATTGCACCCATGAGCCAATATGATGCAGCAGCTACTCCATTGTGGCGATGTTTTACACCAGTACCCAACCTGGCAGGTTATACTGCCATTGCTTCAAATATCAATTTAAAAGATAAAAATACGGCAATTAATGAGTTGTCTGAGAGATCTGCCCAGTTTGATCTTTCGAAAGAAGACCGGGTACCGGATAATGAGTTTAGTGAAGTGATCTGGAAGGGGGTAAAGGGTTTGCATTCAGTAATGCCTGCACCTAAAAGAGCAGCATTTATTAAACTGGCTGATAAAGGGGAGAAAGATGATTAGTGCACCTGATCAACAATTTTACTTTGAAAGCATTATATGGGTATGCAATATTTTTCCATCAATGAAATAAAGGCCTGGGATCGTTTTTACCGTGCCAATTTTATAAACAGCTTACAAGGGTTTAAACCGGTGAGTTTAATTGGAACCGTAAATGAAACAGGACAGCCCAACCTGGCAATCTTTAGTAATATCGTACATATTGGAGCCGACCCATCACTGGTTGGTTTTATAAACCGGCCGGTAGCAGCAGCGCCACACACCATTCATAATATTGAAACCATCCGGGAATATACCATCAATCATATTCAACATTCCTTTGTTGCAGCGGCGCATCAAACCAGTGCAAAATATCCTGCAGAAACAAATGAGTTTTCCGCTGTTGGTCTTACTGCTGTATTTAAAGAAAATTGCAAAGCGCCATTTGTAGGGGAAAGCGTTATTCAATATGGATTAAATTTGGTAGAAATTGTTCCCATTACGCATAACAATACTTTTTTGGTAATCGGTACCATCACCAGTGTTTATATAAAAGAAGGACTGGTAGAACCAGGTGGTTTTATTGATTTGGAAAAAGCACAAACGGTTACTTCATTGGGAATTGATAGTTATTATGCAACAAGATTGATTGGTAGGTTTGCGTATGCGAAGGCAGGCAAGGAAACTGGAAAGTTAGCAGGGTAAAATCGTAAAATAAGAAATCGGAGTATTTATTTATAAGCCCGTCATGATTATAATGCAAAGAAGCCTGGAATAATCTTTGTCAATAGCATTTTGCTGTTCCCTGTCCTGTTGCCCTAAATACAATGACTTGTTAGGTTAAGCCAGTTGCAGGTCCATTGCCAGTTCTGTTAATGGTTTTTCTTCCAATACTCTTCGCCTGGATATTCCATTATCCAAAAACCATTTGATCAACCGGATATATCCATCCGCAATTTCAATTCCGGTAATATCCCCATCATTGTAACAACAGCAACCGGTATTAAAATAAGTTGGCTTTATAGGTGCCCGGGAATCGTCGGTAGCAATGGTATGAGAATCATCCGGTGTGTATTTTCCCGAGGCAAAAACGGGTTTATGGGTATGCCCGGTAATAAGCAGGGTATTTTTCTTTTGACTGCTCCATTCATACATCAACCGGTTGTGTTTATCCCGCAGGTAAAAATCATTGGCAGGTGTGTTTATGTTAATGGAAAGGTATCGTTGTATGGGCGCCCAAATATGTGCTACCAGCCAGGTACTGAATGCATTGTTATCACTCATCTTATCTCCCTGGTGGCCATGCGTAAGAAAAATTTGGAGGGTGGTACCATTTACTACCGTATTCAAAACCAACCCTTCATATACGGGTAATGGCATTTGAAAATAGGGCTTTAGATGAAGGATCACATCCAGGCTATTTTTCCATAATAAATCATGGTTTCCGAAAGTTCGAAAGTATTTTTTGTCAACCTGGAAATTTGCTTCAGCGCTCAATGATTCCGGATAATGGGGGATCACTTCATCGGGTTTATACTTCCATAATTCTTCCGCATCTCCTAAGTTGATATAGTGATAACATTGCTGGTGATAATAGCTCAATGCGGCTAAATAATTGGGTTCATTGTCTTTAAAATCATCCCCACTTTTTTTATTGCCTTTATGCTGGTCGCTGAAAATTATAAAATGATCACTGGCGGTATTAATATTGATCTCAATACCCCGCTTGCTGTTTTTGTTAGTAATTATTTTCAACAAACGGGAAAGTGATCGGAATACCTCTTCCCGCATGGGTGCAGAGGCAAAACGATTGGCCAGCCGAACAAACAAAGGCCTGAATATTATTTGAAGTAGCTTACGCATGAAAGGTAAGTTGTTTATTATATTGTTATTGTCTTGTATTACACAAATAGAATAAAACTAAAACAAACAATTAAATTATGACAGGATTAAAAGAATGAATGCTTTGAATATATAATCATTACTTAACAAATAGAGGAAACAGCTAAGCGCCGGCTTTGGGTGGCAAAGGGCCAAAAAATTTTCCTACAACCGGGAATTGCTGAAATTCTTTTCTTTCCACATTACTCACAAACCAAAGAAAGGCCAGCAATAAAACAATGGCAGATGAAATAGAAAAATAAATACTTCCATACAACATCACCATGCCTTTATGCAGAAAAAATATCAACGTGGTGAGTACCAGGTAAGCGATTAATTTTTTCCGTGCATACGGGATCTGGTATAAGCGTTGTCCCAATAAATACGAAGTAACCATCATAAAAGCATAGCAGCTAAACGTTGCCCAGGCACTGCCGGTATATCCAAAATGAGGGATCCACCAGATGTTGAGTAACACGGTAACGATGGCGCCTGCAATGGTAATGGCAGCACCAAATAAATTGCGGTTGGTAAGTTTATACCAGATGGAAAGGTTGTAGTATATTCCAAGAAAAACGCTTCCCATTGCCAGTATGGGTACTATGTGAATGCCTTCTCCATACTCTTTGAACTTGATCGTTAATATTTTTTCAAACACATCTAAAAAAAGACCGATCACTAAAAACATGATGCAGCAGGCGATCACAAAAAATTTCATTACCCTTGCGTATGTCTTTTTAGCATTGATTTCTTTGGATTGGTTAAAGAAAAATGGTTCTGCCGCCATGCGAAACATCTGGATAAAAATAGTAATTAATACAGCCAGCCTGTAATTTGCTGCAAAGATTCCCAATTGCCTTTTCGCTTCCGCCTGCGGCAGTGTAACTACATGCTGGTACACCAGTCGGCTGATCATTTCATTCACCATTCCTCCAAGTCCAACTATAACTAACGGGTACGCATACCTCATTACTTCCTTCCATAATTTACCATCAAAGCTGAACTTGAAACTGATCCACTCTTTCCACAATAATAAAAAGGTAGTGGCACTTCCGGCTAAATTGCCAATTAAATAATATCCAATGCCAATGGATGGGTCATAGAACAACATTAGCAGGC
>JAYVUL010000044.1:0-11811 GCA_043787935.1 Chitinophagaceae bacterium
CCGGTTTGCAGCTAGCCGCTGCCGTAATTGAAAAGATAAGCGGCAAAGATTTTAAAAGGTTATTCCGGGAAAGGATTGCCGGGCCCTGTGATATGCCCAATACCGATTTCGGGGAAAGCGCAGTGCCCCTGCCCGCCGGTGGTGCAAGAAGTACCGCAACGGAATACCTTCATTTTTTAAGCATGATTTTGAACAGCGGCGTGTACAATGGCAAAAGGGTATTATCAGCAAATGCTGTTGCTGCCATGCAGGTGAACAGGGTGGCAAAAGATGGCGTGATCGCTTATACCCCTGCAGAAGCTTCCGGCTGGGGCTATGGTTTTGGGGAATGGATAACAGATGGCGCCACCGGGAATGTCCGCAGCACTGCAGTAACCAGCCCGGGGTTGTTTGGCAGCTTTCCCTGGGTGGACAATGAAAAAAAATATGCAGGTTGCTTACTCTGTTTTGGTTTAAAAAGCAAGGGCAGGAAAGAAAGGTACACCGAACTGATGCGCCTGGTGGGTGAGGCATTGCAAACAAACTAGCAGGCCAGTGACCGGGAGTATTTTAAAAGGTACCCCTACCTGTTACCAACACCTATTGTTTGGTGCTGCCCATTTTACCCGCAATGGAACCGGGCAGTATTGACCTTCCATATAAATACCTACACGATATTCACTTCCCTTTCCAGCACAATCCCAAATTTCTCCTGCACAGATTGAATGATCTCCGTGCTGAGGGAATATATTTCGGCTCCGGTGGCGTTGCCATAATTTACCAATACCAGGGCCTGCCTGCTGTGGCAACCTGCATCCCCCTTGCGGTAACCTTTCCACCCACACTGTTCTATCAGCCAGCCGGCGGCTAACTTTACGTTTCCATTTTCTAAGGGATAGCCTACAATTTCCGGGTGCATTGATTGCAGCCTTTCAAACACTTTGATCCCCACTTCGGGGTTTTTAAAAAAGCTTCCGGCATTTCCAATCTCAGCAGGATTTGGCAATTTGCTGCTGCGGATATTGATCACCGCCTGTGCAATGGCGCGGATGTCCAGTTCCTTTACCATCATCTTTTCCAGTTCCTGCTCAATAGCGCCGTAAGAAGTATGGTACACCGGCTTTTTATTCAGCCGGTAAGTCACGCTGGTAATGATGAACTGGTTCCTGTATTTTCCCTTAAACACACTCTCCCGGTAACCAAATCCGCAATCCTTCAACTGAAATACCGCCACTTCTTTATCCCGGAGGTGCAGTGCCTCCAGTTCATGAAACACATCTTTTATTTCCACCCCATAGGCACCGATATTCTGCATGGGAGAGGCTCCCACATTACCGGGTATCAATGCTAAATTTTCCATTCCCGCCCAATTATTGCCGATACAATACAGCACCAGTTGGTGCCAGTTAACCCCTGCACCTGCCTTGATATAAATATGTTCCTCATCTTCTTTTATTTTCTCAATTCCGGCGATTTCATTTTTCAACACCAGGCCATCAAAGTTTTTTGTAAACAGGATATTGCTGCCACCGCCGAGGATAAGCGTTTCTTGTTTCCCGTTACCCGTTTCTCGTTTTTTAAATTCCAGCAGTTCACTGGCTTCCTCGGTATTTTTAAATGCGGCGAACGTTGCAGCCTGCACATCTATACCGAAGCTGTTGTACTTTTTGAGGGATATATTTTGCTGTATTTGCATTTTAAATTATTAAATAATAAAGACTGGCCTGTTAATCGATTCCTGCAAGAATCAGCAGGCATCCATTAGCACATCAGCAAATTAGCACATTGGCTAATTATTGGGCATCCACATCTGCTATCATCACCACTCCCTTAAACTGTTTTTCCGCCAGCAGCAGGTTGAAATGATTCCTGATCACCTGCTTGTACCGCTGGATCTGTTTCATATCCAGCGGCAGCTTTATCAGCAGCTCCATCAGGTACTGGTTTCTCACACGGGCTACCACCGGTGCTGCCGGGCCCACTACATAATTGTTCAGATCTTTCTGCAAGGCTGCGCCTAACTTTTGCGCCATATCATCCACCACTTCTTTTAGCTTATGCTTCAACGTTATTTGAATGATCCTGCTGAAGGGCGGGTAAAAGAACTGCCTCCGGTTTTCCAGTTCAAAAGCATACATACTTTTATAATCATGCTGCTGCACAAATTGCAGCACGGGGTGTTTTACCTGTGTTGTTTGTATCAGCACCTTACCCCTTTCATCCTTTCTGCCCGCTCTTCCGCTCACCTGTTCCATCAATTGAAAGGCCCTTTCATTTACCCGGAAATCAGCAAAGCTTAACAGGCCATCGGCATCCAGGATACCCACCAGGCTTACCTTTTCAAAATCCAGTCCCTTCACCACCATCTGTGTTCCTACCAAAACGTCTATTCTTTGTTGTTCAAATAATTTTATAAGGCTGTCATGCGCATGCTTCCCCCTTACCGAATCCACATCCATCCGGGCCACTTTTACCTGGGGGAATTCTGCTTCGATCATCTCCTCAATCTTTTCTGTCCCGAAATTTTTCTCCATCCAGTTTACAGTACCGCAGGCCGGGCACTCCACCAGTTTGGGATAGGTGGTGCCGCAATAATGGCAATGCAGTTTGTTGGAATATTTATGCAGGGTTAAGGTAACATCACAATTTTTACATTGCGGCAGGTAGCCGCAGGTGCCGCAGATCAGGTAGGGTGAATAGCCCCGCCTGTTTTGAAACAAAATGACCTGCCTTCCGTTGGCTACCGTTTTTTCTATGGCTTCTTTCAGTTGTGGCGACAACATCACTTTGCCCCGCCCGGCCTGGTCATTCCCGTCCGAACCGGCACGGGCGGGCGGGCGGGCCTTTTGCGCCACCTTACGGGTGTCTATCATTTCTATTTCGGGCAGCAGGATTGCCCCAAACCGTTCATTCAGTTCCACCAAACCATACTTGCCTTTTTGGGTATTAAAATAAGTTTCCACCGAAGGCGTGGCGCTGCCCAGTATCACTTTGGCACCATACAGGGACGCATAATACACAGCCGCATCCCTTGCATTATACCGCGGCGCAGGGTCTTGCTGCTTAAAGGAAGCGTCATGCTCTTCATCCACCACTATCAGCCCCAGGTCTTTAAATGGAAGGAACAGGGCACTCCTGGCCCCGAGTACAATGCGTATTTCACCGGTTTTGATCTTATTCCACAGTTCTACCCGCTCATTATTATTGAATTTGGAATGGTAGATCGCAATGTTGCCGCCAAAATGCAGTTGCAGCCGGCGGATCATCTGTGCAGTAAGGGCAATTTCGGGAAGCAGGTACAGTACCTGCTTCCCCTTATTAAAACAGGCCTCTATCAGTTTAATGTACAACTGCGTTTTACCACTGCTGGTAACCCCATGCAGCAGGCAAATATCTTTTGTTGCCAAACTCTGCTCCAATCCAATCAACGCTTTTTGCTGGGCAGGGCTCAGGTCAAAATCAGTTTGCATGGATTTAGGTACCGCCTTGATCCTGTCAACACTCCGCTTTTCTACCAGCAAAATATTTTTATCGCACAGCCCTTTCAATTGTGCAGCAGACGCCCCGGATTTTTTTAAGAGTTGTGTTTGCGTTACCTCCCCTTCGGTCTTTACCAGGTGCAGGTAGCTTAAAAGCAACTCCATTTGTTTAGGTGCTTTGCCCCAGTTATTCATCAGTTCACTCAAGGCTACCTCATTATCAAAAGCGGGATTGAGCAAAACAAAATTTTCTTTCTTGCTTTTATAGCGTTCGCTCAATGCTTCCCATACGATACAGACTTTTTTTTCGATCAGGTTTTTTATCACCGGGTATACGTGTGTAACATCCAGTATCTGCTGCACCTCGCTCAGGCTTAGTTGTGCTTTTATCTGTAAGGCTTCTGCCACCAGGTATTCTTCATTAGTCAGGCCGGTGAAATCATCTCCATACTCTTCATTGAACAGCACAATGGTTTCGCTGCTTAGTTTAAAATGGGCAGGTAATGCTGCTGCCATCACTTCGCCTTCGCTGCACATATAATAACTGCTCATCCAGTTCCACAACTGCAGTTGCTGCGGGTACAGCACCGGCTCATCATCCAGTACATTTAATACTGGCTTGGTGTCATAAGCTGGCGCTTCCCTGCTGAAGGATTTTACAATGCCGGCATATCGTTTGGTTTTACCAAGGATCACTTCCACCCTGCAGCCAATAGTTGTTCTGGCGGCAAAACTTTCCGGAACAGCATAGGTATAGGTTTTGGGCAAAGCCAGTGGCAGGATCACTTCTGCATAGCCGGCCACAGCCTCAGGTAAAGGATGATCACCGAAAAATATTTCATTGCTTTGGCTCATTTGATCAGATGCTGTTTATACCCTGTATTACACCAGTAACAAAGGGATGGAGACATTACAACAGGTTTTTTTATACAATAAAGATAGCGGGTAAAAGAGTGCCTTTCATTTTTGAAAACAAACGTACCAGGCAGGCAAAACAACGTTTCCATACCCTGTCTCCTCCCTGGTACAGGTACAGGCACCGGCAGTAATGGTATTATTTCCCTTCATGGGCCAGGGGCACCTGGTTTATCCAGCTTGCTTTGTAGTGTATCAATTTTTCTTCCATCAGCCCGTACACTTTTTCCTTAAGCTTTGCCACATCTTTTAGCGTTAACCCTTCCACACTGATCTCCTCCAGATACACGGCCCTTGACTTTCCGGGTGAAAGGGAAAAAATACTGTGATAATTAAGCCGGCGGTACCCATCCAAAAACAATATCGGTTTAATGGGTGTCTGGGTTTCTATGGCCACCCGGAAAGCACCGTCAAAAAACTCCTTCAACGGTTTACCGGTCATATTAAAAGTACCTTCAGGGGCAATCACCACCGAGATACCCTTATTGATTACAGACTTCAACTGCTTCACGCTGCGGGCCCTTTTTTCCGCACTGCTCCTGTCAACCATTACCACGGCTTGCCTGTATATGAACCCAAAAAGCGGTATTCCCGCCATTTCTGCTTTCCCTAAAATACGGAAATGCTGCCTGCGGATTGCCTTCATTATAATAGGAATGTCTATAAACGAAATATGGTTGAACACAAAAACATACTGCTTATTGGGGTCATGGGCAGCTTCATACCGGTTGGTATGCTGAATTCCCCATAACGGCATTACCAGGCCGGCCCAAAGCTGGCAAAGCCGGTAAATAAAGTTGCCGCCCCTCACCTTTCCGAAAAAGGAAGCCACCACTACCAGGGGGAATACCAACAGGAGTATGGCCAAAAAAAGGATAAAACCATACACAGAAAAGGCAACCTGCAGGGGAAAAAGCAATTTTTTCATAACAATAGGCGAATATAATACCTTTCGTTTTGTTGCCGAAAACTTTGAAAGTCATGGGGTTTATACACGGGTGCAGGTAAAAAATAAGTAAAAAACCAATCCCTTAGGGGTTTTGCTGAAAAAGCCTTTAAAAAAATATGCAGTTTTAAGAGAAATCCTTTACCTTCGCCGTCCTAAAATTGGTATATATGTTAGCAGTAGTAAAAATAGCGGGACAGCAATTTAAAGTTAAAGCAGGCGACAGCCTGTATGTGCCGCATATCGAAGGCAAAAACGGTGACAAAGTTGAGTTTGCAGAAGTACTGCTTACTGACAATGAAGGAACCATTGCCATTGGCACAGCGGTAAAAGCTGTGGTAAAAGCAGAAATACTTAGTGAGCTGGTTCAAGGCGATAAAGTAATTGCTTTTAAAATGAAAAGAAGAAAAGGCTTTCGTAAAAAGCATGGTCACCGCACCCACTACACGAAAATTCAGGTAACTGAAATTGCGTAATTCACCGGGATGCCCTGGTCATTTACTGAAATAAAAAACTGGCCTGTTCAGTTTCTTTTTTCAGTATTTATTTTCGCAACAACCATAGCCGGATATAAAAACTAATAACCGAATAAATTAAAATAAGATGGCACATAAAAAAGGCGAAGGCTCGGTAAAAAACGGCCGCGATTCGCAAAGCAAAAGATTAGGTGTAAAAATTTATGGTGGTCAATCTGCTATCGCAGGTAACATCATCGTTCGTCAAAGAGGTACAGTATATCATCCGGGAAAAAATGTTGGCCTCGGAAAAGATTTTACTATTTTTTCTCTCATTGATGGTGTGGTAGAATTTAAAAAAGGCAGGGGAGATAAGAGCATTATTTCTGTAAATGCTGTTGAAGCATTGGCATAAATAAAAACTTTTTTTTGGCAGATTAAAAAATGTTTTTACTTTTAAGTATTATTTACTAACCATTTAAATTTTAAAAACATGGCAACTGCAAAAAAAGCTGCAAAAAAAGCTGCTCCTAAAAAAGCTGCTCCAGCAAAAAAAGCTGCACCGGCAAAAAAAGCTGCTCCTAAAAAAGCTGCTGCAAAAAAAGCTGCTCCAGCTAAAAAAGCTGCTCCTAAAAAAGCTGCTGCAAAGAAAAAGTAATTTTTTCAAAGCAAAATTTAATAACAAAGTCCTGGCAATTGCCGGGACTTTTTGTTTTACGTGATCATTGAAGTTTTGCTGATAACAGGCTCTGCCGGCAACAAAAAAAAATCCGTTATTCAAATACTATCTTTACAATTAAACCTGGATTATTTTTCCCGGATTTACTAATACCCGTTTTATGGACAACACCCAGATAGCAGACTGCTTCTCACTCTTAGCCAAACTAACCGACATACATGGCGAGAATAGTTTTAAGGCAAAGTCTTATTCTTCCGCAGCATTTACTATTGATAAGCTGCCCATGCAATTAAGTGAAACCCCCAGGGATAAATTATTTTTCATCAAAGGCATTGGAGAATCAACCGGGAAAAAAATTATCGAATTACTGGAAACAGGAGAGCTGAAAATATTGAATGACCTCATCAATAAAACACCGGAAGGCATTGTAGAAATGCTGAACATAAAAGGAATCGGGCCAAAAAAAATTGCTACGATCTGGAAAGAAATGGAAATAGAAACAGTCGGGGAATTATTATATGCGTGCAAAGAGAACCGGCTAAAATTGTATAAAGGCTTCGGGGAAAAAACACAATCGAACGTAATTGACACCATTGAATTTTATCTTAAAAGCAAAGGAAGTTTTCTTTTTGCCCAAATGGAGCTGATTACTGAACCCCTGAAAAGTTTTTTTGAAAAAATATTTTCATCAAAAAAAGTAGCTTATACAGGAGCATTCAAAAGGCATTTGGAAATTGTTGATGAACTGGAAATGGTGGTAACAGATTCCATCGATGCAATCAAAAACAAAATGGATGCTGTTGATGATTTTGAATGGATAGAAAAAAATGAAACCGGTTTATTGTACAAAGCTTCCCTTGGTCCAAAGATCAGAATATACCCTTGTGATGAAAATGATTTTGTAAAAACAGTATTTACAAAAGGTTGCTCCGCAACATTTATAAATGCCTTCCCGGAAGTGGATTATGCTGCGTGTGAAAATGAAGCAGCCATTTTTACTGCAGCGCAGGTAAATTTTATTCCTGCATTTTTAAGAGAGACTGCTTCGGTGATCACCAGGGCAAAACTACAACAGTTACCTGAAGTGATCCAGCCTTCAGATATCAAAGGCATCATACACAGCCACAGCAACTGGAGCGACGGCAGCAACACGATAGAAGAGATGGCAACCGCCGCCATTGCAAAAGGCTTTGAATACCTGGTATTGAGCGATCACAGCAAAAGCGCTTTCTATGCCGGCGGGCTCCAGGAAGAAAGAATAAAGGCGCAGCACCAGCATATCGATGAATTAAACAGGCGGCTTGCACCTTTTAAAATATTTAAGAGCATTGAAAGCGATATTTTAAATGATGGAAGCCTCGATTACAGCGATGCCATCTTGTCCACTTTCGACCTGGTGATCGCTTCTGTACATTCCAATTTGAAAATGACTGAAGAGAAAGCCACGATGCGTCTCATGAATGCCATTCAAAATCCTTACACCACCATACTGGGCCATATGACCGGCAGATTGCTCCTGAGCAGGAAAGGCTACCCGGTTGACCATAAAAAAATTATTGGCGCCTGTGCTGCCAACCAGGTGGTAATAGAACTGAATGCCCACCCCAGCAGGTTAGACATCGACTGGCGGCACATTGAGTATGCCCTCGAAAAAAATGTGCTGATCTCCATTGACCCGGATGCCCACTCTACAGAAGGCTTTGAAGATATACGGTATGGTGTGCTTGCTGCTCAAAAAGCAGTGGTAACCAGGCAACAGAATTTAAGCAGCTTCACCCTGGAAGATTTTGAACATTACTTAACAACAAAAAAAACCAGGCGGGAAACGCAGAGGTAAGTGATAGTGAATGATGAATCGCAGATAATTGTCCATCGACTATCGACTATCGACCATCAACCATCCACTATCGACCATGGACTATGGACTTTCGGCCATCGGCCATCGACCATCGCCTATTCCCCATCCCCACCCGCCAGCGAGGCAAGTTGCCCGGCTATTCTTTTATTCCATGCCTCCTGTTTATCTTTCAGCAGGCCATTATTTGTTTCGTCATCGTATTTTATTTGTAACTGCTCCATATCATTTATTGCATTGTCGTATACCAATTGCAGTTGCTGTTTATATTCACCGGCGGTAAAGTTTACCTGTTTCAATTTTTTTATAAACAACAACGCCCCGATATAACTGATATCAAAGTGATGCTGCTCATGCTCAAGGATATACGCATTCTTTCCCGCTGCTTTCATCCACGACAACTGTTTATCAAAACTGCACTCTACAATAATGCTGAGGGTGGATACGCCAGCTTTACTCCTGAACCCGGCCCTGAATAAAAAACCGGAGGAGGTGATAGCCACCGCATCCCTGCCGTAATCAGGGTTACCGGTAAAATCACCGATAGTTAATTGTTGCCCCGGGTGTTGCGCAATATACCTGTTGCCCCCATCAGCAATATCTTTGCTAAAGCTGATGTTTGGTTGAATGCTTTGTGCCGAAGCAGCCAGAAGGAGGAAGGAAAAAAGGATAAGTACAGCAAACGGTTTATGTATCATATTATGAAGTAAATAAAAAAATATGCTGCCGGTAAATTGAAGCAGGGCTTTATAAATATTTTAACAGGCTTTTATCCCCGCCAGCAAAGGGCGTATCGTACCTCCATATTTGCATAGCTTAATATTTTTTATAACAGTAAAAAGTAGAAGGCTGCACCTCAGGTTTCCACATAATTCAAATCCTTACCGAATGTTTCTTCGGTATACCAGGCGGCAACAAGGCTGATAGCCATAATAATGGCCCCGGTAACCCATGCTGCCGTAACATAACTTAAAGAAAGGAATTGAAGGCCATTAAATAGTGCCAGCGTAAGCGGCAAAGACCCCCGCACCATATTCGGAACGGTGGTAGCGGCAGTGGCCCTCAGGTTGGTGCCAAACTGTTCTGCAGCCATCGTAACAAAGATGGCCCAGAAGCCGGTACCAAAACCAAGGGCAGCACATATCACATACATACCGGCTGCAGAACCATGATACTGGTTAAAGAAAAAGACGATGGCAATGATGGTGAACCCATAGAACAGGAACAATGCTTTTTTCCTGCTCCTGAGCCAATGACTTACAAACCCTACCAGCACATCGGCAACCGAAATGGCAGCATACGCATATAAGGTTGATTTTTTCGCCAGCACTTCCTCTGTGATACCAAACTCTGTGGCAAAATTGTTGGAGAAAACAATCAGTATCCCTATCACATACCAGGTAGGCAGGCCAATCAATATAGACAGTGCATATTTCTTAAACCGTTTCCGTTGGGTAAAGAACATGAAAAAATCCCCCCTGGCCACCGACTGTTGTTTTACCTCCTGGAACATCCCGCTTTCAAAGACAGAGACCCGGAGCAGCAGCAAACAAAAACCCAAACCGCCGCCAATAAAATAGCAGCTCCTCCAGTGAAAATTTTGAGAAATAAAATAGGCTACAACCGCTCCCGTTAGTCCAATGCCCGCCACCAGCGATGTACTCAACCCCCTTTTTTCTTTACTGATCAACTCTGTTACCAGCGTGATACCTGCGCCCAATTCGCCGGCCAAACCCACACCGGCAATAAACCGCACCAGCGCATATTGATTGGTGGTGTGTACAAAACCATTAAAAATGTTGGCCACCGAATACAATACAATAGAACCAAACAACACACTCAACCTGCCTTTTTTATCCCCCATTATGCCCCAGATGATGCCACCCACCAGCAGGCCGGTCATCTGGATGCTGATGATAAATTCGCCCTGTGATTTGATCATGGCAGGCCCCAGGCCAAGGTCTTTCAGGCTGTCTACCCGCACAATATTGAAAAGGAGCAAATCGTAGATATCAACAAAGTAGCCAAGGGCGGCTACCAGCACAGTGATGTTGAAAATGGAATCAGATTGTTTTTTCATGCAGGCGTTATGGGATGGGGTCAGGCTTTTTCTTTCCAAAAAATAATTTGATGATTACCGGTGCAGTGGTGATCAGTACTATGCCGATCACGATTACTTCCAAATGATTTTTTAAATCAAAGTGGAAATATTTTAAAATAATTGCCTGCAGGTAGTGGCCCGCAAAGAGCATCGAAAACACCCACCCAATGCTGCCGGTTATATTATAAAAAGAGAAAGTCTTTTTATCCATACTTACTATGCCCGCCACGATTGGGGCAAAGGTGCGCACAATGGGTAAGAACCTTGCCATCACGATGGCGCCACCGCCATGCTTATCATAAAAATCCTTTGCCTGGAACAAATATTTTTTCTTAAAAAGAAAGGTATCCTTTCGTTCAAATAAAAATGGGCCGCTTTTTTTTCCAAACCAGTAGCCAACGAAATTACCCAGGATACCCGCCACAGAGATCACCATTCCGAGAAGGACAAGATTTACAAAAGACCCTGGCCCATGTATGCCAAGCCCTTTAGTAACCAGGTCGGTGCTGTAAATTCCCGTTACAAAAAGCAGGGAATCCCCCGGCAGAAAAAAACCGGCAAACAACCCGGTTTCCGCAAAGATGGCAAAAACTATAAACCATAGCCCGCCATTTTCAATATACCATTGCGGTTGTAATAATTGTGTCCATTGAAAATTTAATAATACCAGGTAGTGCATAATGATTTTTATTCTTTACTGTTTTTAATACGGATCTTTTTGTTGCACCCGTTATCAATGTATTTATCCGGGTTACTGCTGTTGAATTTTTAAAAAAGGATAGCAGTTAACCGGTTCTAAAACTTAACAAAAATAGCTTCATCCGCCAACACCACCGCCTTATTTATTGTTGTCCTTCCTCCGGGTATTCCTTTGGGGCGGCTTCGTTTTATTGAACGTTAAAATTAACTTTTTTATCCATCTCCCAACTCCCCTTCCCATTTGCTCACCACGGCGGTAGCAATACTGTTGCCCACCACATTGGTTGCACTGCGCCCCATATCCAGTATTGGATCTATGCCCAGCAACAGGGCGATACCCGCTTCAGGTATGTTGAAGGTAGCCAGCGTGCCCGCTATCACCACGAGTGATGCCCTGGGTACACCCGCAATGCCCTTGCTCGTGAGCATCAGCACCAGCAGCATGGTTAGCTGCGTGGGTAAAGGAATATGCATGCCATAGCTCTGTGCAATGAACAGCGACGCAAATGTCATGTACATCATGCTGCCATCCAGGTTAAAAGAATACCCCAGCGGCAACACAAAACTTACAATTTTATCTTTACAGCCAAAGCGTTCCAGTTCAAGCATGGTTTTGGGAAAAGCCGCTTCACTGCTCGACGTGCTGAAAGCCAGCAGTATCGGCTCCCGCATCCGCTTCAATAAATGGAACACCCTTTTTTGG
>JAYVUL010000045.1:0-14141 GCA_043787935.1 Chitinophagaceae bacterium
GTACCAATGCCACAGCAATGCCTAAACGCTGTTTCATTCCCTGACTGAATACGCCGGCTTTTTTAGTAGCAGCATCTTCCAGCCCCACCATCTTTAACTGCTGCATCAGTAACTGCCTGGTTACTTTAATACCACTCATTTTTGCAAATATGGAAAGGTTGTCGTAAGCAGAAAGATATTTATACAAATCAGGTTTTTCAATCACTGCACCTACCTGTTTTAAAATTGCCGAACGATTATAGTTGAGTTCTTTTCCAAAAATATTTATCTCGCCGTGTGTTGGCTTCACTAGGGTAAGCAGCATTCTGATAGTGGTAGATTTGCCTGCACCATTTTGCCCCAGAAAACCATACACGTCTCCTTTATTCACTGTAAAGGAAAGGTTGTTGACTGCTTTAAAATTTCCGTATTGCTTGCTAAGATTATTTACCTGTATGATGGCCGCCATGAAAAGTAATATTGTTAAAGGTAAAACGGATGTTGCAATGAATTGTTTAAAACAATTTTATTAAACCCGGCATAGAACAAAATAAAAAATTTGCCCGTTTCAAATAAACCCCTATCTTTATTATTCTTAATTACAATCCACTCTCCTGAATAAACCGTACCTATTTCCAATTTTTTTATTTTTCTAATCATCCGCTGAAAAGCATTTCTATTTACATCCACTGTACTGTGTCATAACCTGATTCAAGATCAGCGTTTTTTTAATCTTAATTATATACCCAAAATTTCACAGTATGAAACAGTTAATCACAGCTTTGGTATTGAGCTTGTCAATTACCGCTTCGCTTACAGCAAACCCAGTAATAACCGGTAAAAAACCAATAAAGTCTGCTATTGATGCACGGGAAGGCGGCAAAGATGAACTGGTTATCTTACCTAACCCCAAAACGGGCAGTGCGATTATAAGTTTTAAGGCAGAAAAATCCTGCAAAGGAATGGTAATTGTTTTTGATGAGGCAGGCAATGTGGTAATGAAACAACCCGTAAAACTGGCGGCTGGTAAAAACAAAATCAATATCAATAATTTCACTGCCCTTGAAGAAGGCAACTACACCGTTTGCTTAAATACCACTCATAAAATATATTCTGCACCCTTTATTTTATGGAAGTAAAAAACTTTTACTAAAACCAGGCACAAATCAAATACCCTTCACCGGATGAAGGGTATTTCATTACTCTCCTGTATGGGTATAGGATTGCAGTGCTTTTACATATTCTTCAAAGGCATCAATACCCTTTGCCGTTATTTTACAAATTGTTTGGGGGTAATTATTATTGAATTGTTTTAACACATCAATATAGCCTGCATCTTTTAATTTATTTATCTGCACACTCAAATTGCCGGCGGTGGCATTTGTTTTTTCCCTGAGGAAAGTAAACTCCGCCTCCTTTACACTGATGAGCAGGCTTATTACGGCTAACCGCAACTGTGAGTGCAATATGGGGTCCAGTTCTTTAAACATTAACCGCAGGTATGTTTTTATATTTCCTTCGTAACAAAATACCAGGCACCAGCCATGCAGCCACAGCGGCAGCAGCCGTTAACAGCATATCGGCTTCTATTTTTGTATAAACAGACAGGACGCAGCATATCCAGCAAATAATTCCTCCCAGAAGCATAGGCCTGAAATTTCTGCACGCCCCGGTAATGATGGTTGGGATGCCATACAACAATAAAAAGAAGGAGGTGGTAAAACTGCTGTAATTAAACTCCGGAATGTTTCCCGTAGTTTCAATATACTGTACAAAAACAGGGTTAAGCCTGCTGATAATATTTGCATTGATAAAAATGAGGAGGAACACCGAAATACCAAAACATATCCAAACTGTATCCATCAGGGTTTCATCATGCGGCCTGGCTTTTTTCTTTTTATTTTCCCTGATTACGATAAATACCTGGGGTACAATGGCAATTAATGTCAGCAGCCAGATATCAAACGGAAGATCAAACCGGTAATGGATCTGTAAAAAAGTTACGATGCTGCACAGGGTAATAACACTGCCCCAAAGTATTGGGCCGGTGCCTGAATCGTGGTAACTGTTTTTGGCTTTGTTAATCATATCGCTGATTAACTGCAGGCTTTCCTGCTCCGTCATTTTATCGGGTTCCATAAAAAGTATATTGATAGATGAAACAAATGATTCAAGATGTCATTTCCGCTATTTGCATCCATCTAGTAAACTCTGGGTAAGCTGCCTTCCCCAGTTAGGGTGGATATCTGATGCCGGTTTAAATGTTGCGTATTTATCCAATGCGGTTTGTAATTCAGGCATGGCCGTTTTGCATCCGCCACCAAAATTTTCGGGAGTATATTTTAATCCCTGGCCTTTTAAAAAGTAGGGCCTTGGGTTGGTGGCGTCCTGGTCTATTGCAGCCTGCATATGCTCACTGCTCTCAGGTCCGTATTGCTGCCACCGCTGCATAGGGTTCACCATCATGTGGCAACTGGCTATCATACTTTTGATACAGGATATTTCTGAATTTTGCGGAGCCAGCGAATCCGCTTTATTAATTAAGGCTGTTGCCTTGTCTGCAATCTCATCAGTTTTTTCTTTATCCTGCTGCATAAAGCCATAATTTACCTGGCATAACGCTGCATAATAATAGGGCAGCCACTGCGTTTTTTCTGCCGTTGCTATCCTTTCAAAATTATTGGCTACAGTTAACAGGTCAGCAGGATTTTTTAAACTGGTATCCATGGCAGCCAGGTTTTTTTTCATGGCTGCAGTAAATTTTTCGCTTTGTGCAAAAGAGGAAAGCACCAGCAGGCAACAGCCTGTAATAAGAAGTAACTTTTTCATTTGTATTTATTTTAAGTTGATTGATATGTTTTGAATTCAGTAAGTATTTTTCAACTTCGTATTTATTTTACAGGTTGTTATTGATAGCATCCTGCGTGCGGTCAATTCCAAAACTTAGGAAGCAGCCGATAAATACAAACCGCTTGCTTGGCGGTTTTACTGCTTCCTTGCGGCTTCCGTCATTGCTGTAGTTATAAGTGTAAATTTGATTTTGCCCCAATACATTATTTATTCCCAAAACAAATACGGCAAATGTTTTAGCATTCTTTTTACCCAGGTTGGGCAGGTAATTTACACTAAAGCTCATGCTGTTATAATTAATGGTTTTGCCTTCGTCTGTAATGATATATTTACTTTGGCTGTTATCATAAACTATGCGGTAATATGGCCTGCCAGTAGCAAAGTTGTAACTAAGATTGAATCCTGTTTTCCATGGCAACACAAATCGTTTGAATACAAATGAAGCGGTATGAGTAGCCGCAAAGGAAGGCTGTATTGATTTTGGATAATTAAGAAAATCTCTTTTGGTATCTAAATACGAATAAGAGAACCAGTAGTCAACATTTTTAATTGTTTTTTTATCCCTCCAGAAAAGTTCAGCCCCTTTAGCATCACCAAATCCGTTATTGCTTATTGCGGCTTCTCTTCCACCATTGATTGCACCTGTTTTGTACAGATCCTTATACTTTTTATAAAAGAGTTCTGTCCTGAATGTATAGTCTTTTGTTTGTTGCGTGTATTGAAAAATATAATGCTCCGCTTTAGAATAATCCAATCCGGCGGTGCCGGGCAAATATCTCCTTTCAGGGTTTTGATAAAAAATACCATAAGCAAAAGAAGCCTGGCTGTTAGCAGCCACTTTGTATGCCAATGAAACCCTGGGTGCCACATTCCATTTACCTATCACCGCTGAATGTTCTACCCGGCTGCCGATTTTTGCCGCAAGGCTGTTGGTGAGGTAAATATCCGTTTCCGCAAACCCGGCAAACAAATTATCCTTCACCTCCTCACTGTATTTGGTACCATTATACAAAGTATAGGTTGATCTTTCTTTGCTGTAAAAATAATCAGTGCCAAACCGAAGCGCATTCAGCCCTTTGAATTTTTTTTCCAATACCAGTCTTGCCTGTGCATAGGTGCCATTACTGACAAGACTAAAATTTTTAAAGGCAAAAAACTCCGGCGAATTGATAATTACCTTTTGGTTATTGGCATCTTGTGTCTCATTGGCTATATCATCCTTATTGGTACTGAAACTGATGCCTGTATTGATACGCCAGCCTTTACCAATCCTGTCTTTCCAGTTGATATTTTGATAGATGTTAAGATTTTTGATCTCAAAAGCATCCTTCAATACCACCGAATCAATATCTCCTGTCCTGAACCCAGTTTTGTTTTGGCTGATATAGCCATAATATTTTATAAAGCCCCCATTTGCAGTTTTTATCCTGAAGTTGGCATCGCCCTGGTTATAGATAGGGAGTTGAAAAAAATCCTGTTTTTGTTTAATCACTTTGAATGCAAGCCAGAGATTAGTGTGGTTATAAGAAATTCCCCAGGAAGATTTTTTATCTTTTGACAGATGCTGGATACCGCAACCTACACCTACCACTGAAATCCCAAGATCTGCCTGAGTCCTTTCTGGTAAATCCGTACTTTCCAGGATAAGAGCGGAGGAAAGCGCCTGTCCGTATAAGGCAGAATAACCACCGGTGCTAAAAACAGTCCCTTTAAAAAGAAAAGGGTTGAACCTGCCCCTGGTGGCAATTCCCGGCGTGCTGCTGTAAAAAAAGTTGTTTACCAGGTTACCATCCATGTATATCTTACTTTCTGTTGCCGTTCCTCCTCTCACAAACAGTCCCTCACTTTCGCCCACCTGCTGCGTACCTGGTAAGGTTTTAAAGGCACTGGTTACATCCCCATTCGCACTTGGGGTGGTTACAATATCAATGGAATTAAGCACTGCTCCCTTTTTTTTATCACTCGCTTCAAAGGAACCAGCCGATATAACTACGGCTTTCAGCTCTGTAATTTGCTCTTTTAAGGCAATATTTTGAACAACCGGGGCTGAAGAAATGGTAAATTTCTGCAAAACTGCAAAATACCCCAGGCAGGTTACCTCCAGCTCCTGCTCCCCTTTTTCAGCGGTGTTAAAGGAATAGTTGCCAAGGGAATCGGTAGTAGCTCCATCATAGGTATTCTTAAGTTGCACACTAACCCCTGGCAATGGTTTACTCCTGTTATCGGTAACGCGGCCGGATATGTTAACCTGCGCCTGGCAGAAGCAAAAGCTATATAATAATGCGACAGTTAGTATTGGTTTCATTTTCTGTAAATATATCACAAACGTAGAGTAGTTTATTTTATAAACCAAATTAAATTTTTGTTCCCAGCTGAAGTTTTTTTTAAAATACTTACTGTAGTGGCATTTATTTATGCTGTTAAACTATTGATTTACAAATACTTAAATGCTTAAACGGGTGGCTTTAACAGTGAAGCCTACCCGAAAAAACTTATTAACATCTAAAAAAAAATATTTTTTTATGTGGCGGCAATTTGTACTTTAGCAGTAGAATTTAATGGGTTAGTAAGTATAAAGGGTCAGCAGCAATGTTGACCCTTTTACTTTTCTTCAACTATCCTTTTTCATTTTTTCATCAGCCTTCTTTACCGTTCTTTCTTACATTTTTTTACAAAAAAAATACTGGTGAAAATAATTTTGAGCAGCTGCTAAAAAAGGAAAATATTTTTTAATAAAAATTAATTTCCTTTTTTTTATTCAACCTGTTAATCGGCCCTGCAGATTATTTTTCTCCGGGGTTCATTTCAACAGCACTCTCATTTTTCCTTTTTACTTTTACAACATGAGTAAAACCAAGTCAGCTTTCTTTTGCCAGAGTTGTGGATATGAATCGGCCAAGTGGACAGGAAAATGTCCGAACTGCAATAACTGGAATACGTTTGTAGAAGAAATAGTGGTGAAAGGAAATGACAAATCCGAAAAGGACGAATGGAAGCAATACAATGGAAAAGAAAAAGTAAAAACGATTTCCATCAGTGATGTCACCAGTGCAGAAGAAGAAAGAATAATCACAACAGATGCAGAACTGAACCGTGTGCTGGGTGGCGGCATTGTTACGGGCAGCATCGTGTTGGTGGCAGGAGAACCGGGAATCGGTAAGTCAACTTTGTTTTTACAAATCGGCTTACAGTTAAAGGATATCACAACACTCTACATCAGTGGTGAAGAAAGTGAGCAGCAAATAAAAATGAGAGCCGACAGGCTGGGCATTACGAATGATAATTTTTATCTGCTTACCGAAACAAACACCCAAACTATTTTCCAGGAAATAAAAAAACTAAAACCACAACTGGTGATTGTAGATTCTATTCAAACACTGCAATCACCTTATGTAGAAAGTGGCGCTGGGAGTGTAAGCCAGATAAGGGAAACTGCTGGAGAGTTGCAGCGCTTCGCCAAAGAAACCAACACGCCCGTTTTCATCATTGGCCACATTACAAAAGATGGAACCATTGCCGGACCAAAAATTCTGGAACACATGGTGGATACCGTGCTTCAGTTTGAAGGCGACCGCCATTACGCCTACCGCATTTTACGAACCTTGAAGAACCGCTTTGGATCCACATCTGAGTTAGGCATATACGAAATGACCGGCGAAGGAATGAGGGCGGTAAGTAATCCCTCTGAAATTTTAATTACGCAAAAAGAAGAACAACTAAGCGGCATTGCGATAGCGGCCACCATGGAGGGCGTAAGGCCTTTGTTAATTGAAGGACAGGCTTTGGTAACCCAAAGTGTTTATGGCACTCCACAAAGAACCGTAACTGGTTTTGATTTAAGGCGGCTGCAACTTTTACTGGCCGTGTTGGAAAAACGTGGTGGATTTCATTTTGGTGTTAAAGATGTGTTTGTAAATATCGCCGGCGGTATAAAAGTAGAAGACCCTTCTATTGATCTCGCCATCGTAAGTGCATTGCTAAGCAGCTATGAAGATATACCCATCAACCAGCATTACTGCTTTGCAGGTGAAGTTGGCCTTAGCGGAGAAATAAGAGCAGTAAACAGAATTGAACAACGGATTGCTGAAGCAGAAAAACTGGGCTTTGAAAAAATCATTGTAAGTAAGTACAACCTTGCCTGCCGGCAGGCGGGTGAAAAATCAACGGGTAAATTAAAACACCATATTGAAGTGGTGGAATTGGCGAAAGTGGAAGAGTTATACCAGTATTTATTTTAAAATACCCGTAGGAATGAATCATTAAAACAATTTCCTTTTATTGTATATTTATATATGCAGTTATTAAAAAACCTGTTATCAGATACTGCCCATCTCTTCTATCCGCACATCTGTACCGGCTGCGGAAGCGATGTATTGGCAGATGATAATTTACTCTGTGCAAAATGTTTCATTAATTTACCGGTAACGAATTATGCACCGCATGCCAATAACCCGGTAGAAAAAATATTTTGGGGGAGGATACCATTAGTGGCTGCCCATGGTGAATTTTTTTTTGCCAAAGGATCTTTGATACAGCACCTTGTTCACCAGTTAAAATATCAAGGCAATAAAGAGATAGGTTTTTATTTGGGCCAATTGATGGCGAAATCCTTACTCAACAGTAACCGTTTTAATACTATTCATGGCCTGGTTCCCCTGCCGTTATTTCCTGATAAAGAAAGAAAAAGGGGCTACAACCAGGCAGCAATTATTTGTGATGGCATGTCTGAAGTGATGAAGGTGCCGGTATTCCATAATGCTTTAATAAAGGAGCGGTTTACAGAAACGCAAACCAGGAAACACCGGGCAGAACGCTGGGAAAATGTAGACGGGAGTTTTACAGTTAACAACGATCAGCTGTTAAAAGGAAAACATTTATTACTGGTAGATGACGTGGTAACTACAGGTGCCACTTTTGAAGCAAGCGGAAACACGCTGTTGCAGATTGAAGGGGTGCAACTAAGTATAGCTGCCTTAACAGTAGCTACCAAGTAGCATTGAAAATACCCTTTCACACGCCCTTGAAAAATATCTTTATTTTTGAAACATGAAGCATCTTGTAAAAAAACCACAGCAAGTTATTTTTTTGTCCGGTCTGTTGCTTGCCATCTTCACGTTTACCTTTACCTCCTGCAAAAAAGATTCCTTCATTACCGGTACTGATGCAGCAATCGGCATCCCTTCGGATACACTGAAATTTGATACCGTTTTTACCAGCATCGGTTCCATTACACAATCCTTTAAAATAAACAACCCCAATAATCAAAAACTGTTGCTTAACAGTGTGAAATTAATGGGAGGAACAGCCTCCGCCTTTAAAATAAATATTAATGGAATTGCTGCGCCGGAAGTAAATAATATAGAACTGGCAGCCAACGACAGCCTCTATATTTTTATATCTGTTCACATTAATCCCAATCTTGTGAACCTGCCCTTTATCGTAAAAGACAGTATACAGGTTTCATATAATGGCAATAGCCGTTTTGTGCAGTTGGAAGCCTTTGGTCAAAACGCCAATTTTTTACGCAACAGGGTTATCACCGGCAATACCACCTGGAACAATAACCTGCCTTATGTTATTCTCGACAGGTTACAGGTTGACACCAACGCCTCCCTCACCATTCAACCCGGCTGCAGGATTTACAGCCATGCCAATGCACCGTTTTTGGTGGACGGCACATTAATAATTAATGGCACCAAACAACATCCGGTAAGTTTTGCCGGCGACAGGCTGGACCCTGATTATAAAGACCTGCCTGCAAGCTGGCCCGGTATTTACTTCAGGGGGACCAGTAAAAACAATGTCCTTAATTACGCAGTCATAAAAAATGCCTACCAGGCAGTAGTAGCAGAAAATCCAGCAACCAATACACAACCAAAAGTTACCCTTCACCAATGTATCATAGACAATGCTTATGATGCAGGACTGTTATTTGTAAACAGCAGCCTGCAGGCAGATAACAGTTTAATAAGCAACTGCGGCAGCAATATCAGTATTATTTTAGGCGGAGATTACACACTTACCAATTGCACCGTAGCTGCATACCCCACATTTCTTAATCATAAAAACCCGGTATTAGCTGCAAATAATTTTGCAATGATCAATGGCTCCACAGTTACCAATACCTTAAATGCCATTTTTACCAATTGTATTTTTTGGGGAGAAGAAGGAGTGGTAAATGATGAGGTGGTGATCAGCCAGCAAGGCACAGCCATTAGTCCCGTTAAATTTTTTAATTGCCTGTACAGGGTAACAAATGACCCTTCAAACAGCACCATTTCGGATTGCATAAAAAACCTTGCCCCGATTTTCGACACTGTAAATGTTACCAAAGGAATATTTGATTTTCATATCAATAATCCGCTTGCCCCGGGCCTTGATAAGGGTAAAGCAACCGGATTCTTTAAAGACCTTGATGATAACAACAGGAATGTTGGCCTGCCGGATATTGGCTGTTTCGAAAAACAATAACCGGCTTAAACAAAATCTTCACTTATTCGTTACATAAAAAAACAAACCATGTTAAAACTATTATTCATCACTGCTGCATTTGTTTCCTGTGCAGCAAATAACAACACTACATCTATGACCAACGAGGCTACTGCAGCTGATCCTGTGGCAAAAAAAAATATTTACGATTTTAAAGTGGCTGCCCTGGATGGTGGTACTATTGACTTTGCCGCTTTTAAAGGAAAAAAAATTTTAATTGTAAACACTGCCTCAGAATGTGGCTATACCCCACAATACGAAGGACTGGAAGCATTGTATAAAAAATACCAGGATAAATTGGTAATTGTAGGTTTTCCGGCAAATAACTTTGGAGGGCAGGAACCTGGAAGCAACGACCAGATTAAAGCATTCTGCAAAAAGAATTATGGCGTTAGCTTCCCAATGGCTGCTAAAATTTCAGTAAAAGGAGAGGATATGGCGCCAATCTATAAATGGCTTACCAGCAAAAAAGAAAATGGGGTGCTGGATGCTGAGATAAAGTGGAATTTTAATAAATTTTTGCTTGATGAAAAAGGCAACCTGCTGTATTATTTTGAGAGCAAAGTTACTCCAATGAGTGATGAGATCACCAGCAAGTTATAAAAAAATATTAGCCTGTTAAAGCCATTCAAATTTATAAAAATCCGGATGGCTTTTTTTATTTTACTTTGCGCCGATGCAGTTTGAAAATATCATAGGCCAAAAAGAAACAAAAGAACAGCTTGCCCAAATGGTGCAGCACAACCGGCTGAGCCATGCCCTGCTTTTTTTAGGAAAAGAAGGCAGTGGAGCCTTATCACTTGCCATCGCATTTGCCCAATATATTGTTTGCGAAAAAGTAAATGGCAAAAATACAGCATCAATCGCAAGTGCTTCCCTGTTTGGTGAAATCACTGAGCCGGAAGCTAACGGGCAACAAGAAACGGGAAACGACAGCTGTGGAATTTGCCCGGCCTGCACCAAAGCCAACCAACTCATTCATCCCGATATCCATTTCTCCTACCCCGTTATACCAAAAAAACCTGGTGACAAGCCCCTTAGCACAGACTATATTAAAGAGTGGAGAGAGTTTGTATCCATTCATCCCTATGGAAATGTATTTGACTGGCTGCAGTTTATTGGGGCAGAAAACAAACAGGGCAACATTACAGCTGAAGAGTGCAATGAAATCAACCGTAAAATCAGCCTCAAAAGTTTTGAAAGTGAATACAAGATCCTCATCATCTGGATGCCGGAGTATCTTACCAAAAACGGCAACAAACTGCTGAAGCTGATTGAAGAACCGCCCCCCAGCACCCTGTTTATTTTGGTGGCAGAAAACGAGGAAATGATATTGCCCACCATTTTATCCAGGACACAGCTCGTAAAAGTACCCCTGCTAAGTGATACAGCTATTGAAGTGGCGCTGGAACTGAAAGCCGGAGTAAAGATTGATAAAGCCCGGCAGATAGCCATTCTCAGCGAAGGCAACTACAGGGAGGCCCAGCATTTACTGCAACATGAAGAAGACGATTGGCAGGCCACGTTGAGGGAATGGCTCAACCTGATTGTAAAAAAGAACCTGGCCGGCCAGGTAAAATGGATAGACGACATGAGTAAACAGGGCCGGGAAAAGCAAAAACAATTCCTTAAATATTTTAACCATTTGCTGGAAATGGCTATCAGGGCAAGTATCATTGAGCGTGAAATGGAAAGCCAGCCCCCCAACAACGAACTCGATTTTGCCATCCGGCTCAACAAGCTCTGCGGCATTGGCCAGCAGGAAGCCATCATCATGGAACTCGATAAGGCCAGCTATTATATTGAGCGTAACGCCAACGGCAAAATGCTTTTTCACGCCCTTACTATTAAGTTGCACCATATTATTAGCAACAATTCACTAATTTTGGTCAATTGAGGGAAATGTTTTTTTGAAGGGTCATCCTAAGGGGGAGTTGTTACGTTTTGTTGTTTGCCCATATATTTTTTGTTTCCGGCTTTTTCAACAATAGTCAACATCGTTGTAGTCACAGACTTATTAAAATGGTTTCAGGTACAATAAAGATAAAATGTACAAGAGTGCGACGCCAGCGAAGTTGAGCAAAGAAATATAGTACGGCTCAAAAAATCTATCAGCGAAAATCCGGGTATTTACCGGAACCACACAACAGAATTGCTTTCGCCCGGTTCAAAAAACCTTCCTCAATTATCCCTGCCCGAATGACCCGGTCAGGTGGAAATTAACCAATTATCAACTATCAATTAATTTAAGCATATGGGATGTGGAAGTTGCGGAACAAGTAGCACGCCGGGCGGATGCCAAAGTCATGGCAGTTGCGCCAGCGGAAGTTGCAACCGTATGAATGTGCATGACTGGCTGGCAAACCTGCCTTTCAGCGACCCCGAAAGCAGTTGTAAAATGGTGGAGGTGAGTTTTAATAACGGAAGCCGAAAGGATTTTTTTAAAAATACCACCAATTATTTTTTTGAAAAAGGGGATATGATTGCCGTTGAAGGAGTAAGCGGCTTTGATGTGGGTAGTGTAAACATGATGGGAGAACTGGTGCGCCTGCAGCTAAAGAAAAATAATATCAAAGAAGATAGTGCGGATATAAAAAAAATTCTGCGGCGGGCCAACGAAAACGACCTGGGCAAATTAAAAGAAACCAAAGCCAGGGAAAAAGACGTGATGATACGCAGCCGTGCCATTGCCAAGCAACTGAACCTGGAAATGAAAGTAGCGGAGGTTGAAATACAGGCTGATGGCCGCAAAGCCACATTCTTTTATATCGCCGACGACAGGGTGGATTTCAGGGAACTGATAAAAATCTATGCCGGCGAGTTTAAAGTAAAAGTGGAGATGAAGCAGATTGGCGCCAGGCAGGAAGCTGGAAAAGTAGGCGGCATCGGCAGTTGTGGAAGGGAACTTTGCTGCAGCACCTGGCTCACTGATTTTAAAAGTGTAAACACCAATGCAGCCCGGTATCAAAATTTAAGCATCAACCAAACCAAACTCAGCGGCCAGTGCGGCAGGCTAAAATGCTGTCTCAATTATGAGCTGGATACCTATTTGGATGCGTTGCAAAATTTTCCGGATGATTGTGATATGATTGAAATGGCAAGGAGCCGTGCCTTTTTGGTAAAGAAAGATATTTTTAGAAACCTGATGTGGTATACTATGCCAGACAGCACCAAGCAATACCCGCTCACTATTGAAAGGGTTAAAAAAATTAAGGCCCTTAACAAACAAGGTATCCGCCCGGAAGAACTGGAAGCCGTGGAAGTGGTAAGTAAAAAACCAATTGAAGTAGAGCCCACCTATGCAGATGTGGTTGGCCAGATAAGTTTAAAAAGCCTGGAAAAAACCAGCCGCAAAAGAAGAGATAATGAAAGAGGCGACCAGGGCAGGCAACAGGGAAACAGGCGTGAAGACAATGACCCTAGAAACCAGCAAAACAGGCCACCGCAAAACAGGGGCGGCAACCCAAATCAGCAGCAGGGAAACAGGCCACAGCAAAGGCCTCCCCAGCAAAACAGGGAAGGCAACCCCAACCAGCAACAGCAAGGTGGCAACCAAAACAGGCCACAACAAAGGCCTCCGCAAAACAGGGGCGGAAATCCCAATCAGCAGCAGGGAAACAGGCCACAGCAAAGGCCTCCCCAGCAAAACAGGAATCCGCAGGATCGTCCTCCACAAAACAGGGACAACCAGCAAAGGCCCGATGAACACTCAAACGATGAAAAGAAATAAGGGTATTATATTACTGGCGTCAGGGATAAGTCCCTGGCGTTTTTTATAATTACTATTCAAAACCTGATATGTCCATCACAGTTTCCAACCTCACCAAATTATACGGCGCCCAAAAGGCAATTAATAATATTTCATTTACCATCAAAAAAGGGGAGATCGTTGGTTTTTTAGGCCCAAACGGTGCAGGAAAAAGCACCACCATGAAAATTATAACCGGGTATATTGAAGCCAATACCGGCAAAGCGGAAGTTTGTGGCGAAACGGTTGATATCCATTCAATAAACACCAAAAAGAAAATCGGTTATTTACCGGAAGCCAATCCATTGTACCTGGAAATGTATGTTAGGGAATACCTCGAATTTATTGCAGGCGTTCATGAAATTAACAACTTAAAATCAACCATTGAAGCAGTCATCAACACCGTGGGGTTAACAGCAGAAGCCAACAAAAAGATAGGACAATTAAGTAAGGGGTATAAACAAAGGGTGGGTATTGCTGCAGCATTGATACACGACCCCGAAGTACTGATATTGGATGAACCCACCAGCGGCCTGGACCCCAACCAGATTATAGAAATAAGAGAAGTGATTAAAAATTTAGGCAAAGACAAAACGATATTATTTTCATCTCATATCCTGCAGGAAGTGGAAGCTATTTGCGACCGGGTGATCATTATCAACCGGGGTAATATTGTGGCAGATGACACCCTGAGCAACCTTCAAAAAGCCAATGCCGGGGGGCAGTTGGTGATAGTAACGTTTAAAGAAAATGTAGCGGTAGCAACATTACAATCATTGCAGTATGTAACGGCTGTAGAAGCACTTCAACCCTCAAACTTCAAATTACAAACCAGCAACCCGGAGAATGTGAGAAAACAGTTATTAGAATTGAGTTTGAAAAATAACCTGAACATTGTTTCTTTGCAAAGCGAAACAAACAGCCTGGAAGATATTTTCAGGTCCCTGACTTCGGCTAACAATTAAAAATATAAACAACTTCAAAAAAATTATCATGAGCTACATCGCCTCCATCTTTGCCCGTCAAATATTAGACAGCCGCGGAAATCCTACAGTAGAAGTAGATGTATTAACTG
>JAYVUL010000046.1:0-4961 GCA_043787935.1 Chitinophagaceae bacterium
TGAAAGGCGCCAGCGAAACAGATGAAGACGTGATGCATGATTCATTAAGAAATGAAATCCGCAGGGTGTTAAAATCGCTGAGCCCGAGAGAAGCAGAAATTGTAAATGCTTACTTTGGTTTGGATGGGGAGAATGGTGTTACCATTGAGCAGATCGGGCAAAAATATGATCTGACCAAAGAGCGTATCCGCCAGATAAAAGAAAGGGCCATTAAGCGTTTGCAGAAAGCAAGGTACAGTGGTGCATTGAAAGCTTATTTAGGATAATAGATTTTGAAAGAAATTATATATTTCCCCGGTGATGAATCGCCGGGGATTTTTTATTCCTGCAACCATTCTCTTTTTTCTTTGTTTAAAGGAGGTTAATTTTACAATATGAAGAGGAAAGTTTTGGGTTTATTTTTATTGATAACATTGTTCGGTTGCGAAAAGAACATCAATTTTGATTTAAAAGAATCAGCTGATGTGCTGGTGGTGGATGCCAATATTGAAAATGAGCAGCCGCCGTTGGTAGTGCTTACCAGGAGCCTGAATTATTTCAGTGCCATCAGCCCTGCGGTTTTAGCCAATACTTTTGTGCATGATGCGGTGGTCACTATTTCTAATGGCACCCTTACCCACCAGTTAAAGGAATATGCCACCAACCTTGCTCCGGGCATTGACCTGTTTACTTACCGCATAGATTCAGCTAACCTGGCCACCGCTTTTATGGGAGCTTTCAATACATCTTATTCATTAAAAATTGTATCGGGCGGTAAGGAATACAATTCCACTACCACCATTCCCATTTTGGCAAAAAAGCCAGATTCTTTGTGGTGGAAAAAAGCGCCTTTTGAGGAGGCGGATACCAACCGGATCGTATTAATGGTGAAGACCACTGACCCGCCGGGATTGGGCAATTATGTACGGTACTTTACAAAGAAAAATTCAGAGCCATTTTTACCCGGCGATAATTCTGTGTTTGATGACCAGGTAATTGATGGCACTACTTATGAACTGCAGGTGCAGCCGGGTGTTGATAAGAATAACCCGGTATCACAGGAGGATAATTTTTTTCACCGGGGCGACACCATAACGCTCAAGCTTTGCAATATTGACAGGCCTGCTTATACCTTCTGGAATACCTGGGAGTTTGCTTATCAAAGCATCGGTAACCCTTTTGCACAACCCGGGAAGGTGTTGGGTAATATCAGCAATGGTGCTTTGGGGGCATTTTATGGCTATGCTGCCTTTTACAAAACCATCATTGTACCACAATAGGCTCCTTCGCACCAGTTGTTATTTATTCAAAAACATTAATAATCAGCAGCACCTGCACTCAACAAAATTTGATTGCTAATATTGGCGTAATTTCACCGCACAAAAAATCATTCTGAGAAGACATGGAAAACAGCACAGCAGAAAAAGTACATTGTTTAATTATAGGATCTGGGCCCGCCGGATACACAGCAGCCATTTACGCCAGCAGGGCAGGGCTTAACCCGGTTTTATACCAGGGCATTCAACCCGGCGGACAGTTAACCATTACAACTGAAGTAGAAAATTATCCGGGATATCCGGATGGCATCCAGGGCCCGGATATGATGATGCATTTTGAAAACCAGGCAAAGCGGATGGGGGCAGATATACGTTACGGGCTCGCAACAAAAGTTGACTTTTCTGTACGGCCATATAAAATAGAAATAGATGAAGAAAAATGGATACAGGCGGATGCCGTAATCATATCTACGGGGGCCAGCGCCAAATGGCTGGGCCTTGAAAGTGAACAAAGACTAAATGGTTACGGTGTAAGTGCCTGCGCTGTGTGCGATGGGTTTTTCTTTAAAGCAAAAGAAGTGGCAATTGTGGGAGCTGGCGATACCGCTGCTGAAGAAGCTTTGTATTTATCAAAAATCTGTTCGCATGTACACATGATAGTGAGAAAGGGGGAAATGAGGGCAAGTAAAATAATGCAGCAGCGGGTTATCGATACAAAAAACATTACAGTATACTGGCACAGCGAAACCGATGAAGTAACAGGGGAGAAAAAAGTGGAAGCGGTAAGAATAAAGAACAACGAGACAGGAGAGAAAACGGAACTGCCTGTAAGTGCTTTTTTTGTAGCCATTGGCCATCAGCCCAACAGCGGTATTTTTAAAGACTGGCTGGATATGGATGATGCGGGATACATAAAAACCATTCCCGGCAGCAGCAAAACAAATATTGAAGGTGTCTTTGCATCAGGCGATGTGCAGGATAAAATTTATCGCCAGGCTGTAACAGCGGCAGGCAGTGGTTGCATGGCCGCACTGGACGCAGAGCGCTATCTAAGTGAAAAGGGATTGCATTAGCAGTTAGTGATAAGCATGTTCTATCGTCTGTGGTCCGTCGTCTATGGTCTATGGTCATTCTTCCACAATAAAACAATTCAACAATTAAATGCTTACCATCCATCTTCACAACCTTAAATTCTTCGCTTATCATGGTTTGTATGAAGAAGAAAAAAAAACAGGTAACAATTTTGAAATGAACGTGGATGTTATAGCAGACATTCCCGGTGACATTACGAAGCTGGAGCATACCGTTGATTATGCGGTGGTTTACCAGATTATCGAAAACAGGATGAAAAAACCCACCGCTTTGCTGGAAACACTGCTGCAGGACCTTGCTGAAAAAATACGGGAACACGACAACAGGATAAAATCCATCAGCATCACCATCAAAAAATTATCGGCACCCATAAAAAATTTCAATGGCATTGTTGGTGTTTCTTATAAAAAAGATTTTTAGTATGAAAACTTATCTTTCCTGCATAATATGCTTATGGCTGTTTGCTGCGGCCTTGCCTGGGCAGGATGTTACTGCTTTGATTAAAGAAGGAGACAGGCTGGAAACTGCAATGAATGAAAGAGGTGCTTTTGAAAAATTTAAGGCAGTGCTTAACCTGCAGCCATTGAATATTTATGCTTTGAATAAATGCAGTGAGCTGTGCAGCCGTATCGGTAAAAGAGAGGCCACGGCAAAAAGCAGGGGATATTATTTTGAAGCCGCTAAAACTTATGCTGGTGCAGCATTACGTATTAATCCGAATAATGCTGAAGCCAACTGTGTGATGGCAATTGCACTGGGCCGCACTTCGCTGGATAAAAGCGGCAAGGAAAAGATAAACTCAGCAAAAGAAATAAAAAAACATGTAGACCTTGCCATAAAAAACGATCCCCTGAATTATAAAGCCTGGCACGTGCTGGGCAGGTGGCACTTTGAAATAAGCAGCCTTAACATGGTTGAAAAGGCAGCAGTGAAATTATTATTCGGCGGTTTGCCAAAAGCTTCCATCAGGGAGTCTATTGCCGCTTTTGAAAAAGCAAACCAGCTTGCCGGAGGTTTTGTTTTAAATAATTTTGAAATGGCCAGGGCATATAAAAAAAATGGCCAGAAAGATAAAGCCATCAGTATCCTTAACGCCATGCAGTTGCTGCCCAACCATACAGAAGATGATGAATCTATTAAGGCAGATGGAAGAAAATTACTGAAAGAGTGGAAATAGCCATCTTGCCTTTAAAGGGCCGTTAAAGTTTTCAACCTATATAAATTATTTCATTGCTGCAGTATTTTTAGGCGGCAATCACCGGGATACAATAAATGTTTTAAATTACCTTCGGTCTAAAAAGTGATTGTATGTATAGAAAAATGTTTGCTGTTTCCGTTTTCCTTTTTTCAATGATATCATTGTCGGCACAGGTGGCTGATTCCTTTGAAACAAAATATGTAGCTAAAGAGTTGTTCTCCCCATTGTTTTATCCAACAGGGGAAACCATCACAAGAAGTGGTGATGGCAGCCCCAATACCGGTTACTGGCAAAACAGGGCAGACTACCAGGTTACCGCTTCTCTCAATGAGGTGACCAATGAAATAAAAGGCACGGTAATCATTACCTATAAAAACAACAGCCCTCACCCCCTGCCTTATTTATGGATTCAGCTTGACCAGAATTTATTTAAAAAAGAAAGCCGCGGCCAGGCACGCATGCCCGTTGACAGCCGCAGCCGTTACGGGGATTCCAAATCTGATTTTAATGGGGGGTATAAAATCAGTGCTGTGAAATGGAATGATACCATAGCTGACTATATTATCACAGATACAAGGATGCAGGTAAGATTGAAAGAACCTTTGAAACCGGGTGGCGGGGTAACAAAAATAAAAATTGATTATTCTTTCACTTTGCCGGAATATGGTGCAGACCGTTGCGGTATCCTTAAAACAGCCAAAGGAAATATCTATGCAGTAGCACAGTGGTATCCACGCATGTGTGTGTATGATGATGTGCAGGGTTGGAATACATTGCCTTACCTGGGCCCCAGTGAGTTTTACCTTGAGTATGGCGATTTTGACGTTACGGTCACGGTCCCTGCATCGCACCTTTTGGTGGCAAGCGGTGAGTTGCAAAACCCTGCAGAAGTGCTTACCCCCCTGCAATTCAACCGGTGGGAAGAGGCAAAGAAAAGTGATAAAACGGTGGTCATCCGTTCAGAAAAAGAAGTAGCTGATCCCGGATCAAGGCCACAAACCGGCACGGTAAGCTGGCACTATAAAATCAGTAATGCCCGTGATGTTGCCTGGGTATCCTCTGCCTCTTTTATCTGGGATGCTGCTAAAATAAATTTACCCAGTGGTAAAGTTGCGTTGGCAATGAGTATGTACCCTGCAGAAAGCAAAGGTGCAAAAGGATGGGGAAGGGCAACCGAATATACCAAGGCCTGTATAGAGAATTACAGCAGGCGCTGGTTTGAATACCCCTATCCTGCAGCAACAAATGTAGCAAGTAATGTGGGGGGAATGGAATATCCGGGTATTGTTTTTTGCGGGTATAAAGCACAGAACGAACAGTTGTTTGGGGTTACCGATCATGAGTTTGGCCACACCTGGTTCCCAATGATAGTAGGTAGCAATGAAAGAAAATATGGGTGGATGGATGAAGGCTTT
>JAYVUL010000047.1:0-11608 GCA_043787935.1 Chitinophagaceae bacterium
TTTAAAAGGTAATATTCTGTGAGCCCCTGGAAGTTCTCACCATAATGCCGGGTTGCAATTTTTTCCAGCAGTCCGTTCGAATAATAAAAAACTGCCTCGCCTCCTTCAGGAGAGCCCTCGAGGTCTTTCTTAACAATTTTTGTCCATTTAGCAATTGAATTTATACGTTTGAAATTGGCCTTCACGGGCAATACTGCAGATGACAGATCTGCACTTGAAGTATCTTCCAGCCCCACTGTTTCTTTTAAAAAAAAAGTGTCCTTCTGCAAACTGTCAGCTATTGAAACTACCGGTTCATTTTCCGCTCCGGGTTTACCTTTTTTTTGTGCATTGCAGCACAATAAAATAGCTGAGCATATTACCCAACCTACTTTTTTAAACTGATTAGTCATAGTTATTTTATTAGGCCATTGCTACAGCGGCACTGGCTTACTGCTGCCCGCAATTGTGTACGAGCGTGGAACGAGCCGTTAAATCCGGGTATTGCAGTTGAAATCTATCATGAAAAAATCTGCCCAAATACCTGCCTTTATTGCCTTTTTTCGGCTCATGACGATTTCAACTGCAACAGGCGGGGTTAGATGACAATATAGCCCTTATTATCTCTTTTATATTTTTGCAGTTCACGCCAATTTGAAAACCCGATTTTATCAAAATGTGGCATATCCTTAAATGAGTGCCAGTCACCTCCCCAGTTCCACCCGTGCTTGGCAAATATCTTAACACATTCATCCCAATCAGATACATTGTCACCATCCCAGTCTTGTTTGGTATCCCAACTGGCGGTCTTTCCATCAACAATCATTACAATATCTACGGCAAAACCATAGTTATGCACGCTTTGCCCGCCCTTGGCATTGGTTACTTTTGGGCGTTTCGCATACAGTGCATCCTGCTCAGCGAATGTGCGTAACCCTTGCGAAATACGCATCTGGGCTCTTCCCGTTAAAGCTTCATTGCATTCCTGTACAATGGCTTTAACTTCTTCACGGATGGACGGGTGAAGGTTATTGATTTTGTCCATAGATGGCTTGTCAACTTTGTCAAATGCAGGCATGTTATTTAATTTTAAATTAGTGAGATAATTTTAATTAATAAATATTTGGTATTTATAAATTTCATATTCATTTTTTGAAGATATGGTTATTATTTTTATTTTCAAATGACTTAAAAAAATATTTTTATTTGTTTTCTTCCAAAGCCGTATTCCTTTTTGTTGCTAACTCGCCGGCAAGCCACCCTATCCCCTTAAGGTGTCCATTCAGTGCCGAAGATATGCAGCGAAGTAAATCAGCAGGGACGGCGAATCTGTATCAATGACACACTCAGCTATAAGTGCACCCACTTTCTTAGCATGTTTTCTCTATTCTGATGGTGCAGCAAGGATTAATGATCTTTTGTTCGTCCCGATTTCTTTTTTATCCAGGCAGGAATCACAAAAAAATAGGGCTATCAATCAAAAAATATTTTAGTGATTGCTGATGCTTGCCTCTGGTGAAAGGTTCTTTGGTCCCGGCGATTTTCAATGCAAACATTTTAAATAACAAAATGCCTGACTGAAACCCCGCCGAATAAAACAGGTTCAAAATAAAAGGTACCCACGCTCCGCCCTGTTTCGTTTTGTCACGAACCATTTTCGCATTTATCAAAACTGTATAACCTGTTCCGTACCCGGTAAACCAGGAAGGAATTGATCTTTTAGCAAAAAATAGTGTAATTAATTTCTTGTTACGCAATTTTAGTATTACTTTCTCCTTTCATTTATAAAGGCTATTGGCAATCCAATTACCGGCCAAAGAATACGGTAAAAACTTGGGTTTATCAGCAGTCAATTATTCGAATTCAATGCTGTTGCAAAAGTTGAAGGGCTTTGGGCATAAGCCATTCAGGCGAAAATGCGGTAATGCAGTTTGCAGTCCAATAAAACCATCATTCGTTTCAAAAAAAAACATAAACCGTCCAGGCAAAAGAAATAAGCAAACAGAGCAGGTATCAGAAATTAAAAACCAATTATTAGATAAATAAAAGTAACTGCATTAAAAAAACTATAAATGAAAAAAATATTATTTCTGTCTGATCATTTTTCCTTCAACCAGGTTTGGAGGCATTGCCAATAATAGCCCTTTGATACGATCTTTCACCTTATTAATTTGTGGCAAAAGGGAAATTATATTAACCGAATTAAAACTTCTGCAAATGAAAAAAATAAAGATCTTTCTTGCTTCATCCAATGAGCTGAAACCTGAAAGGGAAAAATTTGAAATTGAAATTTACCGTAAATGCAAAATATGGTTTGATAAAGGCGTTTTTCTTCACCTGGATATCTGGGAAGATATGTCTGCCCGAATGTCACAAACGGGTTCACAAAGTGAATACAATAAATTTGTAAAAGACGCCGACCTCTTTGTGTTCCTGGCTTTTTCAAAAGTAGGCATGTACACTGAAGAAGAATTTGAAAATGCATTCGGGCAATTCAAATCTACTCAAAAGCCATTTATATTTACTTATTTTAAAATACCGCCGGATAATGCACTGGATAGCCTGGCAGATTTTAAAAAGAAGTTAAGCGAGCTGCATCATTTCTATGCAAACTTTAATGATATCAATGATCTCTGGAACCAGTTCAACAAAGAATTAGATCGCCTGGAAGCTGATGGCTTTACGGAAAATAAAAGACCGGAAAATCAAAAAGGTACTACCAACATTACCCAAACCGCAGATAAGATTTACAACATTGATAAAATTGATACCGCAAACTTTTCCTGATAACATATGGCAGAACCAATTAATACAGAAGAAAAAAATATTGTTATACAACAGGTATCGGATAAAACCATTACAGTTGTTGTGGATGGCAAAGCACAGGAGATCGATAAAAGACTGGATGTGCTGCAGGCATTGATGGAACAAATGGCCGCGAAGTCTGTTCAATCTGCCAACAATATTTACAACATCGGTTCCATTACCAATGCTAATTTTGGCTACCTGGTAGGGCAGGCCGGAAGTGATAAATCATTGCCTGCTGAGCTGGCACAAAACCTGGTAGGTGACGGAAACACCTGGACGCAAAGCCTGCGGCAGGAATTGGTAAAACAGGGAATTGCTGTTGGCAGTCAGCCCATGAATATATTTCAGAATTACGGATGGCTGGTGCAAATTTATTTGCAAAAGATGGGTACGGCAATTGGCCAGGAAAAAACATTGCGGCGGCTGTCCTTTATGGCAGAAGCCTACCAGGCTTCCTTGCGGTATTTGTGTTATATCCAGTTGGCACAACTGATGCAAATGCCCGCCCGGATGACCCGGTCGGATGGGGAAAACAAACCAAAGCTGGGTATGGTTTCAGATTTCATACAGATGGAGGGAAATAAATACCTGGATTTTGATTATACCAGTTTGTTGCTGATTACTACCGATGAACTTGGACAAAACGGTTTTATAAAAGAGATCAATAAATTTACTGAAGAATTGACAGACACCGAATCGTCATTATACGGAACAGCCATTTACCTGCAAAACCAGCGGCAGAATCTCATGGCCAATGCCATTCCTGAAGATGATAAGATCCCTGCATTGCTGGATGAATATTTAACCGCATTGGCCTACTGGCTGCGCAAATTGGCGTTCCTTGCAAAATACCGGTTGGTTTCTATTAAAGATATTAATCTTAATTACCGTTTAGGTACAACCAAAAACTTTGTTCATCTATATGGGGAACTGCATGGCATAGACGCTGAAGGGGATTCCACAGGCGAAGATTACAATGCCAAATCAATTGAAGGTTCTTTTACATTTAATAAAAGTGTTTTATTGTTTAAAGGAACAGACATAGGAACCTGTATGGATAATATTCAGAATCAATCTTCTTATCTCTGTCTTTCTCCGCTGGTAATCGATCAGAGTGTGTATGCAGGTAAGCCCACACAAACTCCTGAAATATTTTATTACACCGGTTATGAAAAAACAAAGCGCCAGTACAATTATGCGCAATATAAAAACGAACTGTCTTTTGGAGGTAAAGGAGATATTGTTTCCAATAAATCAATGGGCGTGTTGGCACAAAATAATAATCAACCCAGGTTGGATGAATTGTTTGAACAACTGGAAGATGTTTTTAATCCCCTTAAAAACAAACAAGCATGAGCCAGGCACTTTCACCTTTCAAATTCCTCGACTCCTATCAAAAGGCTGACAGCGATGTATTCTTTGGCCGTGAAAAAGAAACACATGATTTATATACCGCATTAAGCGGTGTAAAACACCTGATGGTATATGGCCCATCGGGGGCTGGTAAAACCAGCCTGATTGAATGTGGCCTGCGCAACCAGTTTTCAGATGCCGATTGGTTTGCCATTACCATCCGCAGGGGAGGAGATATCAATGCTTCTGTATTTGCAAGTATTAATAAAGCGCTGGTTGATAAAATTGAAACAGACCCGGTAGCAAAAATACCGGTGGATACTTCTATAGAATTCGGCCAGGCCATTGAGCAATTATTTGCTGAACGCTACCAGCCTGTGTATTTGTTGTTTGACCAGTTTGAGGAATTGCTGATTTCCGGCGATGCAGAAGAAAAGAAAAAGTTTTTTACCCTGCTCAATAAATTAATACGCAACAAAGTGCCCTGCCGTATCATGCTCATCATGAGGGAAGAGTTTATTGGCCACCTGTCGGAGTTTGAACAACTTTGCCCCAGTATTTTTCAGCACCGGTTCCGGGTAGAAAAGATGGGAAGAAAAAATGTGGAAGAGGTGATTGACCATATCCTGGAAGCGCCCAGGTACCGTACTTATTTTAATGTAGCGGACAGTCATCAATTAACAGAAAGCATTTTATCAAAACTGCCGGATAAAAAGAAGGAAATTGAGCTGGCACATGTGCAGGTATTTTTGGGTGAATTGTGGGACAGGGCTCAACAGATAAAAAAGATGAATGAACTGCCGGTGCTGAGTGCAAGCCTGATAAAAGATGATGATGACCTGGAAGGGGTGCTGGAAAGTTTTTTAAAAAAACAAATGAAAGAACTGGAAGGTGTTTATGGAGAAAGAGTGCCACTTGAATTATTGGCCGCCATGATCTCCGAGCGGTTTACCAAACTGCAAATGAGCGTAGCCGCTATTAAAACCGACCTGGATAATAAAAAAGTAACTGGCAAAAAACCAATTGCAGATTTACTGAAGGAACTGGAACAACGCCGCATTATACGCACCATTAAAGCCGGTGATGAAACACAGTATGAAATTAGCCATGATGTGCTGGCATTGGTGGTTGGGCAAAACTTGACCGAAGAAATGAAGATGAGGGAAAAGGCTGGTGATATTTATAAAGTATATGGCGAAAGGCAGGGATTATTTACACAGGATGATATTGATTACCTGCGGCCATTTGAGCAAAGTCTTGCATATCCCTCGCAGCTGCAGAACCGTATAGAGGAAAGTATTTCAGCAATTAAACGGCATCAGGAAGAAGAACAGGCCAAAACGAAGAAACGATTACGAACGCTTTATAGCCTTTTGGGTTTTGCTGTAATTGCGCTCATTGTTGCAATTATTTTAGCGATTAGTGCTAACAGTGCAAAAAATAGTGCTAACAGTGCAAAAAATGAAGCCGAAAAGGAAAAGAAAAAAGCAAATTTGGAAAGAGAAAAAGCAAAATCAGCTTTGGATCAATTTTTATTAGCCAAAACAGCAAAGGATGAACTTGAATTCAATAACCTGGAAACGAGGGCAAAAACTATTATAGGAGTTGGAGGATGCCCGAATGCGGTTACGAAGGATATGGATTCCATTGTAAACACTTATTTAAATGCAAATATTAAAATAAAGCAGGAATGGCGGGAGAAATTAGATTTTATTAAAAGTAAAAATTGTAATAAATGAGCCGCTTTATATCTTTTCTTTTTTGTATGATTCTGTTTGCTCCTGTAAAAGGGCAAAGCAACTATACTCAGGCAATTCAGCAGGGAGACGAAGCTTTTAACAGGCAGCAATACAAAACCGCCATCAATAAATATTTTGCTGCCGAAGCATTTGACCCTTCAAAAAAAGAGGAAGTAAAAGCAAAAGTGAACAGGGCGTTTGATGCCATTGAAGCATTGCGTAAACAGGCAGTAGCCGATAAGCTAAAAGCAGAAAATGCTTTAAAAATGGCAGACCTTGCAAATTTGGCAAAACTGAGAGCAGTAAAAGAAAAGGAAGCTATCCGAAAAGATAAAGATGAATTACTGCGAAGTCTGGAGTTAATAAGGAACACGAATAAACTATTGGCGCAAAAATTAATTGGACTGTCTGATGATGCTGACTCAGCTACAAAGGAAACTTTAAAAGAAGTACAGGATATCCTTGCTAACAAAGTGGTTATAAAAGACACTATTAAAAAAACTGGTACTAATTATAAAATAACTGTTGACCAGATAAAAGCAATATGCGGTAAGTACACAAATGCGATGCCTGTTCTTGTTGAGTGGATGAATAAAACTTGCCCTGATTATGGAATTAACAGCCGGGAAGTGTATGCGCAATTTCTTGCACAGGCGGCCTACGAAACTAATGGATTTCAATATTTGCGTCAATTAGGTTCAGGGGCAATGTTCGAGGGAAAAAAGTCACTTGGTAATACAAATCCGGGAGATGGGGAAAAATATAAAGGAAGGGGATTATTCAGGTTTGTTGGCAGGTACTGGTATAAACAACTCGGAATTTTAAAAGGGCAACCTGATTTATTTATTGATCACCCTGCATTATTGGAAGAACCTGAATATGCAGTATGGTCTGCATGTGAATTTTGGAAAAGCAAGGGACTAAATGAGTATTCAAAGGAGCCGGATACTGATGGCTCAAAAATTCAAATAATTACAAAAAAAATAGATGGAGGTCTTATGGGTTTAGAACTAAAGAAAAAATACTATGATGTTGCTTTAGAAGTTTTGAAGTGACTGTTAAGATTAAAATAATTAGGGTTTAATGAAATTAGCTGGTAAATTCTATACTTTCTGCAATAAAAAACACTATTGTCCATGACACGGCTTTTAATATTTCTCTTGTATATTACTCTCTCTTGCACGACAAAGGGACAAAGCAACTATACCCAGGCTATCCAGCAGGGAGACTATGCTTATAATAAGGAGCAATATAAAATTGCCATGAATAAATATTTTGCCGCAGAAGCATTTGACCCATCAAAAAAAGAGGAAGTAAAAGCAAAAGTGAACAGGGCATTTGATGCCATTGAAGCTTTGCGTAAAAAAGCAGAGGATGCGGTAAAAATAGCTGAACAGGAAAAGCAGAAAGCTACAAAGGCACGTGATGAGTTGTTTAAGTCTATAAAGGAAAGAGCCTCTGAACTTGTCCATTTTGCATGGACAGACCTGGAGAGAACCGGAGAGAAGGCTACTGTTGATTATGCGGATTGCCAAACCTATCTTGAATCAGGATTCCGATATCTTTATTGCAGGGTAAAGGGTGTTGTTAGTTTTGAGAAGGCTCAATCAATTGCAGGGCTAAAGATTTTTTTGCCGGGTGGTCCGCACGATAAGAAGCTGGATCTGCACGCCAAACAATTCGGTCACTATAACCCCGAATTCCTGAAATGGCTTAATGATTATATTATTCCCCAGGGAATGGACGATAGCCGGTTCAACCTGGTAACGCAGGCTGTATACAAAACACACATCGGCCCGGTTGCCCGTGCACTATACAATTCTCATGAAATTCTATTTGCAAATCCTCAGGCCTATCGAAATTTTGAGCAGCGTTTTACAACAGTCAAGAAGGAGTACCTGAGTATCCGCAGATCTGAGGCAAGATTTGATGGAAATCCTATAGCATTTGAAACAATCAGGAAATCATATTCACTTGCCGTAACACAGGAAAAACAAGGAGGGGATGGAAGTGATACAGACATTGGGGAAAAATTCAGATGGTTATCTGATTACCTGGCGACCGACAAGAAAGACGATTGGTATTTGGCAAACACCTCAGGCGGATTTTGGGTAAGGCGCTCGATAGATGGTACGGAAGCACAAATCTTTCAATTATTGAAGAAATTGCTGAAGACCTTTGAGCCGGAAATCCTCGTTGCCAGGTAACAGGCTACCCCGGCATTGCTTTGGTGTATACCATTAATGCCCGGAAATAGTGCAGATTGTTTTTATAATCCCGAAGGGATGTTGTAAATATAATTATAAACAGCAGGTATTAATAAAACCCAGAAGGAGTGAATTCAGGCAACTGGATTGAAACAGCAGCACTGTTAAAAAAATATCTACAAGACAACTATTCCTCAGCGCAGAAAATTTATATGAAGAATGTTCATAAAAGAATAAACGGGATGCCCAAATATTGTTAACGGTCAGCCTCTCAAAATAATTACTCCTGCTTCTGCATTTTGTTGTTTATGAAACTGCCTTCATTTATAAATAAAGATGATTTTTATAATACATTGTAGTTAAATTTTATTAGATTTATAACAAGTTGATAGTTTAATACCAAAAAGCAAATGAGAACCATCCTTTACAGCATATTATTTCTTGGAATAGCTCCTTTTTGTTTGGGCCAACCGGCAGAACGGGGATACAAAGAAGCCATAGAACAATTCGCTACCCGCTATATACCCGCTGATGCACAGCTTTTACCTGGCGCTATAGAAACAAAGTGGAATGGCAAACCTGTTGTCATTGCTTTTTTTGAGCAAACCTATAAGCTATCGGTACAAGATGATCCCGGCCAGGAGGAGTATAAACGTGTTATTGGAAAAATATTTTTTCAAACCGATAGTAATCTCTACAACCAGCTAATTATTGACAGCATTGAAAGCGAAGGCGGGGCACCAAAAGTTGAAGCTGTATTTTTTGCCAATGCCGATAAGGACAAAAATAAAGAACTGGTTGTTTTGGTATCCTGGCCTCAATTGCATGCTGACGTACGCGGGACGCTTTACGGAACGTATATTTATGATGATCTGCTGAAAACCTCTGAAAAAAAATTATGCTTTAAAAGATCAATCAGCCAAAAACTTTCCGGTGGTTGTGAATGTACCTATGAAAATGGTAAAACTAAAAAAGCAAAATATAAAAAAGCCGCTGATATCAGATCAGCATTAAAGCGATTAGGGTATAAATAATAACAACATCATTTACTAACGGTTAGGGTAACCTGGTGAAGCGGGTTGTGATTTATTATACTGATGTTGTGTGATAATTAATTCGATTAACTGAACATAATACCGGGAAAGCCGAAAAACGGTTATCAACAGAGTAGGCAAACTTAAAACCCCCAAACAATGGACATCAACAAACTTAAGGGACTTATTCCCGCTAGTATCCTGGCAATTTTACCTGATGCTCTTGCCAAGTACCAGGTGAATACGGAATTGAGGGCAGCGCACTTTTTAGCCCAGGTCGGGCACGAATCGGGCAACTTTGCCATAAAGACTGAGGGTATGTTTTATACCACACCACAGCGCATTGTTGCGGTATGGCCCAGCCGCTTTAATATGGACGGTTCGGGCGGCAAAAAAAACGCCAATGATTACATCAAGAATCCTCAGAAATTGGCAGAGGCAGTTTATGGCGGCCGCATGGGTAACGATCAGCCAGGCGATGGTTTCCGCTTTAGGGGCGGAGGTTTCCTGCAACTTACCGGTAAAGAGGCCTATGTTGGCTATGCCAAATACCTGGGTAAGGACATCGGAGAAACCGCAGACCTCTTGCGGTCTGATGATAAGTATGCATTGGATGGTGCCTTATGGGAATATGTTTTGAATATGGGTTTGAATGCAGTGGCAGATACAGGTGCTACTGATGACGTTATCACCAAAATAACAAAAAGGGTTAACGGCGGTACCATCGGGTTAACTGAACGCATAAAGTATTTTCACAAATATTATGATGCACTGCACAATCCGGGTTAAGCAGGCAGTAACCATAATAGTTTAATATAATAATTGCCAACGGTTTAATGCAAATCGTTGGTGCCTTTTTATGTCAATTAGTAAGATACCTGTAAAGGATCTTTAATCCCAATAAAATATTTATGGACACAGCCACTTTCAGTGAATATCTTGAAAAAAGATATAAAGACCAGTTGGATTATTATGAAAAAGCATCGGGAAGATACCAGAAATGGTATAAGAACTCCCAGTGGGCCCTGATCATCTTTTCAACCCTGACAACGATACTTGCGGCAATGCCCAAATCCGACAATTATGACCTGCAATATGTTGTTGTTGGATCAGCCGCTTTGGTCACCATATTGACCTCAGCGTTAAAAACATTTCAATACCAGGAACTATGGGTTAACTACCGGGGTACCATTGAACAGTTGAAACCCGAAATATTTTATTACCAGTTTGGTGCAGGCGATTACGGCCAGCAGGGTATTGATAAAGAGATACTTTTTGTTACCCGCGTAGAAGGTATTTTAAACAAGGAGCATGATGCATGGCCGGTATATAAAAAGATGATGAACACCGAAGGTAAACCAGACAAGCAAAATGATGACATTCAAAAAAAACTGGAAGACCTGGTGAGGGAGAAGTTCAATACCACAAAGACAAACCCGGTGGCAGCAGACCCGAAACAGGCAACTGATGAATTGGCACCCCTGGTGAATGGAGATAAGCCTGCTGAAATAGAAACGGGAAAGGACGAGGAAGCACCTGCCGCTGGAAAGGCAAGCGATGATCATGCTGCAGAAACAGATGGGGATGATGCATCTGATGCCAGTGATACTGCCGCAGAGAATGCCGCCAAATAAGGTTGCAGGCAATCTTTACAACAAAATGCTGGGAGATAATTTCCCCTCATTTTGCAAGGATGAATTGTAAATTTCATCTCCCTGGTTTAAAAGCGAAGGCAGTATCTCTAAAACAGGCAAATTAAATTAGTATAATTCCGGAAGCCATTTTCCCCCTTTACGGTAATTGCCGAATAAGGCAAAGTGTTTTTCTGGCTCGTTGGTGCAGGCAAACAAATCGTTTCAGCAAGGTTTAACGGAACTCAAATTGATTAAATCATATACTTGGCAGCAGCCTCAATTTTAAAAACACCCCTGCTGTTTATATAAACTAAATCTGATCATGGAAAATAAAAAAAGATGTTTTGTCATTATTGGGTATGGTAAAAAAACCAGTTATGCCAATGGCAAACAAAGGCAACTGGACCTCGACCAGACCTTTACGATACTTATTAAGCCCGTATTTGAAGCCTTGAACATCGAATGCTACAGGGCGATCGACAAGAACCTGAGCGGCAGCATTGATAAATTGATGCTGGAGGAAATTAAAGAAGCAGATATAGCCCTGGTTGACCTCTCCACCTTAAATGCCAATGTGATGTGGGAACTGGGCGTAAGGCATGCCCTTAAACCAAGATATACCATCATGATCTGCGAAAAAGAGCAGATGAATAATATCCCGTTTGATGTGAGCAGTTTTATCATTCACCAGTATGTGCACTCAGAAGAGGGCATCCCTTATATGGAAGTGGAAAGATTCCGGAAGGTATTGACCGCAGTGGTGGATGGTGTATTGAAACAGGATCCTCCGGGAATTGATAGTCCTGTTCATACATTTTTATCTGCATCCATTGCCCCCGAAACAAAAGAGTTGA
>JAYVUL010000048.1:0-10918 GCA_043787935.1 Chitinophagaceae bacterium
CATACCGCAGTGTCCGCAGCAGGTCATCAAACTGCTGCTGCGAAATAGTGCTATTGTCCATTGCAATCTGTGCAGCTTTATTTCTTTTCCCTGCCGTCCTTACCAGCTGAATTACCTGCACATAAAAGGTTCCGTTCACGTCATCATGTTTAAAAAATCCTCCGGCCTTATCATAAATATTCTGGTCGGTGGTTAAGATGGGGTTATCCCATAATCTGGCTTGTTGTATCAATGCCTTATTGGCATCAATATTATATTTTGCCGCCAGCAGGGATAAATTATTTTGTATGAACAGGTGCTCTGCCTGCTGTAGGGTAAGCCTAACTGTGTCGGTGGAGTTTTGTGCTGCTGTGATTTTAAATGCACACAATAGCAGGATAATGACCAGGTGTTTGTTTTTTTTCATGGAGAACCAGAATTGTATCCGGCGGCAAAGCTATCATTGCATTAAGTTAAGCCGCTATTAACAAAAGTTAACGTTGGGTTAAGTGTTGCCAGGGCATTTGGTTTACTGGCATTTTCAAAACAGTATAATTGCTTTATTCAAAATGCCCGGCTTACTTTTGCGGCAATGGTAATCGCAGTAAACACGAGGGTACTTTCCGGCAATTCAGTTATTGGTAAGTTGGTGGCGGATTGTTTTGAGCGGATTGCAGACAATCACCAGGAACATGAATTTATTTTTATTACAGAAAAAGTTTTTGCTGCACCGGGCGCTGTATCAAAAAATATAAGAAGAATTATACTCCCGCAGCAGTCGAATAATCCTTTATTGTGGAAGCTTTGGTACAATTATACCTTACCGGCAGTTTTAAAAAAACATAAGGCGGAGGTTTTGATCAGTGCAGATGGTGTTTGTTCATTAAGGACAAAAGTACCCCAATGCTTACTCTTGAGTGACCTGGCTTTTCTCCATCACCGGGAGTGGTACACAAAAAAGTATCTCCGCTTTATCAAAACCAATACGCCTGCATTTTTACAAAAAGCAAAAACCGTTATTGTTTTTTACAATACAATAAAAGAAGAACTCAGGCAACAATATCAAATTGCTGAAAATAAAGTAACCGTTATGTATGCCGGCACCAATGCCAACTATCGGCCGGTCAGTGGGGAGTTAAGGGAGCTGGTAAAAGAAAAATATGCAGAAGGGAAAGAATATTTTTTGTTCAGCGGAGCTATTCATCCACAGAGTAACTTAATGAATTTGCTGAAAGCCTTTTCATTATTTAAGAAAAGACAAAAAAGTAATATGCAGCTGATCATTGCTTCAGATGATGTTTCGGGTGACAATGCCTTTATACAAAGTGTACAATTATATAAATACCGCCATGAGATAAAGGTGCTGGAAAACCTGGATGATAATGCGATGCGAACCATCACCGCATCGGCTTATGCCTGTATCAATTTGTCACCTTTGCATACCGCTATTTCCAGCCTGCAAAATGCCATGCAATGCGAAGTGCCGGTAATTGCAGGTAATTTTTATACTGCCATTGAACTGCTTGAAGATGGTGCCTTATTCGCTAATGAAGCGGTGCCGGAAGACATTGCTGAAAAGCTGATGCTGCTGTACAAGGATGAAAACAAAAGAAACGATTTAATAAAAAAAGGCCGGCAGCAGTCAGCAAAATTTACCCTGGATGCTACTGCCAGGCAATGTTGGCAAAATATCCTTACAACAATTCAATCCGCATAAAAAAAGAAACTTGCTACATTTGCACCCACAACCAGCAAATCAACATCCGCCCGGGAGGTGTATAACCCGGGTTGGCAATAATAAAAAAATAGTATGAATCAGTCTACCATAAAAATAGATATACTCCTTGATCCCAACAAAGTACCGGAGCAAATAAGCTGGAGTGCTACCGACAGCCAGGCAGATATGGCGCAGAAAGCAAAAGCCATGTGTCTTGCCCTATGGGATGGAGCTGATAAAACAGCTTTACGCATTGACCTCTGGACAAAAGATATGATGATGGATGAGATGGGGGATTTTTATTACCAGATGCTGATGACGATGGCAGATACTTTTAAAAGAGCCACCCAGCAACAGGAACTAAGTGACGACATGAAAAAATTCGCCAAAGAGTTTTTTGAAAAATTCAGGGCGATACAATTTAATGAAAATAAAGCCTGAGCAAGGGTTTAGCAGTTCAGAAAGTTTAGAATTCAACTGGTGTAACCAATTAATATTTTCACATTCTTAAATTAATACCATGGCATTAGAAGAACAAATAATGGCTGAAATGAAAGAAGCCATGAAAGCAAAGAATGAAGGGGTGTTAAGAAGCCTGAGGGCAATTAAAGCCGAGATCATCAAAGCGAAAACCGACCCCGGTGCAGGAGGGCAAATAGATGAAGCTACGGAACAAAAGTTTTTACAAAAAATGGTAAAGCAGCGCAAAGACTCCCTGGAGATATTTGAAAAGCAGGGCCGGGAAGATCTTGCTGTAAAAGAAAGAGAAGAGCTGGCAGTGATAGAAAAATTTTTGCCGAAGCAAATGGATGAAACAGCTATTAAAGAAGTGGTAGCAAAAATCATAGAGGAAACGGGGGCCGCTTCTCCTTCAGATATGGGTAAGGTAATGGGCGCAGCCAGCAAACTGTTAGCCGGACAGGCAGATGGCAAAACGATCAGCAATATTGTAAAGGAATTATTAAGTAAATAACACTTTTTTATCCATCAACCTGCAGGCATCCTATTACAGCTGCCATTACAATATGATCGATATAATTTTTGCAGTATTATTAATTATTGCTGTTATAAAGGGTTTACGAAAGGGCCTGGTGGTGGCCGTTTTTTCTATTATTGCATTTATCATTGGTATCGCTGCTGCATTAAAATTGTCTGCTGTGGTGGCGGTATACCTCCAAAAAAACATTACGGTATCCAGCAAATGGCTGCCATTTATTTCCTTTGCATTGGTTTTCCTGGTGGTGGTAATATTGGTAAACTGGGGCGGCAGGCTGATAGAAAAAACTTTTAAAATGGCTTTTCTTGGTTGGGCCAACCGGTTGGGAGGGGTAGTCCTTTACCTTTTATTGTACGGTATCATTTTCAGTGTATTTTTATTTTATGCAGAAAAGTTCAACCTGTTTGAACCAGCAACCATAAAACATTCGGTAACTTACCCTTACATCAGGCCATGGGCGCCGAAAGTGATAGATGGTTTTGGCAAAATCGTTCCTTTGTTTAAAGATTCCTTTACGCAACTGGAAGCGTTTTTCCAAAGCCTGTCTGATAAAATACCGCATTAATTTCAACCATTATCTTATTTGGCGTAATTTTATCCCGGTTACTTACTTTAGCATAAGGTAAATTGCGCCATAAACTATACTTTACTACACCATAAGAATGAGTTACGAAATAAAACAAGACGGTAAATTCAGATTCATAGAAGAAGGGGAAGGGCAGCCACTGATCCTGTTACATGGATTATTTGGAGCATTAAGTAATTTCAGGGACCTGATCAGCCATTTTAGTAAAACATATAAGGTGGTGGTGCCCATACTGCCTTTACTGGAGCTGGACCTGCTGCATACGTCTGTTGGCGGACTGCAAAAATTTGTTCATCGATTTATTGAGCACCGCAATTATAATAACATTCACCTGCTGGGCAATTCCCTTGGTGGCCACGTGGCACTGTTGTATATTTTAAAACAACCGGAAAGAATTAGCACGCTTATCCTTACAGGAAGCTCCGGCTTATTTGAAAATGGCATGGGGGATACCTATCCAAAAAGAGGTGATAAAGAATACATCCGTAAAAAGACCGAACTTACTTTTTACGACCCGAAAATGGCAACTGAAGAATTGGTGAATGAAGTGTTTGAGATCACCAATAACCGCCTGAAAGTAATTAAAATAATTGCCCTTGCCAAAAGCGCCATACGCAACAACCTTGGCGAGGAACTAAACAGCATTAAGCAACCCACCTGTCTTATCTGGGGAAACAATGATGCCATTACCCCGCCATTTGTAGGTAAGGAGTTTCACAAACTGATACCCAACAGCGAACTGCATTTTGTAGACAAATGTGGCCATGCGCCCATGATGGAAGTACCGGAGGAGTTTAACAGCATATTAGACGCCTTTTTGGTAAAACAAAAGGCCCATGCTGCAACGAATTAGTGTTCTTTGTTGTCTTTCCTGCGTACTTTAATCACAATAATGCTGTACTTCAAACCGTTTTAACCTGCAGCTATGCTCACCACAGAACTCATTAATAATAATATTCCCCGGCTGCAGCTGCAGGACAGTATTGCAAAAGCATTGCAGTTGATAAGCGATTTCAGGGTAACACATCTGCCCGTAGTGTCTGAAGATAAATATCTCGGGTTGGTAAGTGAAGATGACCTGCTAGATGCAAACGAAGAAAAACAGCCTGTACAGGTGCTGCAACATACTTTTATCGGCGCTGCAGTAAAAGAAAATGAACATTTTTTAAATGCTGTAAACTGCAGCAACCGTTATGAAACCACCGTAGTACCGGTGATTAATGAGGAGAAAGAACTCGTGGGGGTAATAACGTTGAGGGACTTACTGAAAGCATTAGGTGATTTTTCGGGGGCCGGCCAAATTGGAGGCATCATCGTAATGGAGATGGAACGCAGCCAGTTTGCTATTTCTGAAATCAGCCGCATTGTGGAAAGCAATGATGCCACCGTACTTCACCTGAATACAACTGTTCATGCTGAAACGGGCATGCTTACTGTAACACTGCACCTGAATAAAAAAGAAATCGCCACCATAGTTTCTGCTTTTGAAAGGTATGAATATGATGTGATCTATTATTTTGGCGATGAAAAATTTGAAAATGAAATTCACAGCAACTACCGCCACCTGATGAACTATCTTGACATTTAAATACTGCCTGCTGCTGCAATAAATTATCATTCTAATATCTGTTACATTTGCAAGCCTGCTTTTACAGGCTTTTTTTATTAATGCATATTTTTAAAAAGATATACCAATGCTGTTTTTTGTTACTGGTGGCTGCAGCAGCTGCTGCCCAAAATATTGATGTATCCTCCACGGCGGCCAACCGCCTGACGGCAACCAAAGATTCTGCTGAAAAAATTATTATCCGCCAAATAATAATTACCGGCAACAGCAAAACAAAAGCCTACATCATCCGCAGGGAAATACAGATAAAAACGGGAGACAGTGTAAAGGTGGCTGACTTAAATGGTGAACTGCAAAAGGTCCGCCAGCAGGTATATAATACTAATCTCTTTTTAGAGGTAAACGTTGATATTGCTACTGCCGGTGCAAACCAGGTTGATGTGCTCATTGCGGTAAAAGAACGCTGGTATATTTTTCCCATTCCTAAATTTCAGTTAATAGACCGCAACATCAATGAATGGCTGCAGAAATATGATGGCGACCTTTTAAGGGTGGTGTATGGAATAAAATTTACACACTACAACCTCAGCGGCCGCAGGGACCTGCTCAGGCTTACTTTTTTGAATGGGTTCACCCGGAATATATCATTCACCTATTTCAGGCCGGTGAGTGAGAAGTCGCTTAACAACGGATTTTCTTTTACCGGTGGTTATTTGGAAAACAGGGAGTTCATTTATAAAATTGCTGATGATAACAAACCCTTATTGTTCAACAACGGCAGCTTTTCACGAAAAAATATTTTTGCCGGTGTTGGGTACAACTTCCGTAAGAATATTATGGGCACTCATTTTTTCAATATGGTGTACAACCATGTGTCTGTCTCCGATTCGCTGGTTGATCCCTTATATAACCCCAATTATTTTAAAGAGCGGGCCGTGGCAAAAAACTATATTGATTTGAGTTATACTTACCAATACATAAATACTAACAATGCGGTGTACCCTTTAAAGGGCGTTACCGCTTCAGTAAAGGTGCTCAAAAGAGGGTTCGGCTTCAGCGGCGGTGTCAACATGTTTTCCGTGGAGGGTAGCTACAATAATTACTGGTCACTTAAAAAAGACTGGTATGCCAGTTTGCAATTGTCGGGCAAAACAACCCTCCCTTTTGATCAGCCTTATATCAACCAGCGAGCACTGGGATATAATGATATCAACCTTCGCGGGCTCGAATTGTACGTGGTGGATGGCGTAGCGTATGGGTTGGTAAGGAGCACTTTAAAAAAGAAACTCTTTACCATCAACATCCCTACCCCGTTTAAAAAATCAGAAAAATACCGGGTCATCCCTTTTACGGTATTTGCCAAAACTTACACCGATTTTGGTGTTACCTATACCAAACCCATTTACCAAACCAGCCTCAGCAATAAGTTACTGTACACCGGTGGTTTTGGCATAGACATTTTAACCATTTATGATATAAACCTGCGGATAGAGTATAGTTTTAACCAGTTAGGCAAAAACGGGTTATTTTTACAGGCTCAAAGCGGGTTATAGGGAATTGATCAATGGCAGCGGATTGCCATTTTGTTATTCATCTTATCAAAATTAAATCAATGAAAATTGCAATATACAGCAGGGGGATAGAAAACGAACAGAACAAAGACATGGATGCTTTCATGGAAGAACTGCATGCCCATAATGTAGAGCCGGTTTTTTTCCAGGATTTTTTCAACCAGTTTTATTCTGCAGTAAAAATGAAAGGCAAATACACCACCTTCAATTGCGCCGAAGACCTTAATGATGATATTGACTGTATGATAAGCCTAGGTGGCGATGGCACTTTGCTGGACACCGTAACACTGGTGCAGGACAAAGGTATTCCGGTACTGGGCATCAATTACGGGAGGTTGGGTTTTTTAGCCAATATTGGTAAAGAAGAATTGCGATCTGCCATCAGTGCACTGGTGCAAAGAACATATGTAACGGAAAAGCGGACACTCATACATCTGGACGCCGACATACCACTTTTCAATAATGTGCCTTATGCCCTTAATGAATTCACCCTGCAAAAAAAGGATTCATCTTCCATGATAAAAATTCACACTTACCTCAACGGTGAATTTTTAAATACTTACTGGGCAGACGGTTTGATAGTGGCTACTCCCACCGGCTCTACCGGATACTCACTCAGTTGCAATGGACCCATCGTTTTTCCAGACAGCGGCAGCTTTGTCATTACTCCTATTGCCCCTCACAACTTAAATATCAGGCCCATAGTAATACCCGATAACAACATTATTTCTTTTGAAGTGGAGGGCCGCACCGACTCCTTTATCTGCACCCTCGACAGCCGCAGGATGGTGGTATCCAAAGAAGCTCAACTGGCGGTAAAAAAAGAGGCATTCGTTATTAACCTCATCCGCCTGAATGAAAATAATTTTCTTCAAACACTACGCAATAAATTATCGTGGGGGCTGGATAAAAGGAATTAATTCTTTGTACCTGTCTTTTGTGCTGCCCTTTTGATTAATTGGCAGGTTTGCCCGGGGTTCGAAGGGTCCTCCTGCACTGGATATTGCCTTTATATCCAACAACATTTTTCCCGGTTATGGTATTATTTTGCAGTTGAAATTACCGCGAGTGCAATCTCTTAAAAAAATCTTACTTTACAATCAAAAAAAAGATTGCTTCATTCCCAAAACTCAATACCATGCACCGAAGGGATTTTATCAAAAACACTACATTTTCCAGTGCCGGCTTTGCCATCCTTCCATCAGGCAGTTTTTTTACCGAAAGTAAAAAAGTAAAAGTAGGCATGATCGGTGTTGGCCTCAGGGGACAGGATCACCTGGAATTGCTGTTAAAAAGAGATGACACGGAAGTGGTAGCCATTTGCGATGTGGATGAAGGTATGTTGACCCTGGCAAAGAAATTATTTGCCGACGCAAAAAAAACATTACCTAAAATATTTACCGGCAGCAATTATGCCTTTGAAGACCTGGTAAAGCTGCCTGAAATAGAAGCCATCATCATTGCCACACCCTGGGAGTGGCATGCGCCAATGTGCATCGCAGGCCTGGAAGCTGGCAAATATGTAGGAACGGAAGTGGTGCTGGGCATCACACTGCAGGATCACTGGGATGTGGTAAAAACCTGCGAACACTACAAGGGCCATTTGATGATGCTGGAGAATGTTTGTTACCGGAGGGATGTAATAGCCGTTTTGAACATGGTTCGGCAGGGAATGTTTGGCGAAATGATGCACCTGCAATGCGGTTATCAACACGACCTGAGAGGGGTAAAATTTAATGATGGCAAAACCCCTTATAACAGCGGAGTGGAATTTGGAGCAAAGGGTTACTCAGAAGCTAAATGGCGAACCAATCACAGCGTGTTAAGAAACGGTGATCTGTATCCCACGCATGGCATAGGACCGGTGGCCCAGTACACCAACATCAACAGGGGTAACCGTTTTTTAAATCTTTGTTCCTTCGCCACCAAGAGCAGGGGATTGCATGAATATATAGTAAAAAAAGGCGGCACAGATCATCCCAATGCAAAAGTGGAATTTAAATTAGGCGATGTGGTTACCACCAACATCAGCACCGCCAACGGGGAAACCATTTTACTCCAGCATGATACCAGTTTGCCACGCCCCTATTCACTCGGCTTCAGGGTGCAGGGTACCAATGGCTTGTGGATGGATGTAAACAACTCCCTGTATATCGAAGGGCTGAGTAAACCCCACCAATGGGACAATGCCAAACTTTTGTTAGATCAATACGATCATCCGTTATGGAAAAAATATGGCAATGATGCAGCAGGCGCCGGGCATGGCGGGATGGACTTTTTTGTGATCAACGCCTTCATCGAATCTGTAAAAAGAAAAGTGGATACCCCAATGGATGTGTACGATGCCGCGGCCTGGAGCGCCATCACACCATTGAGTGAGCAAAGCATACAATTGGGTAACCAGACAGTGGATGTTCCTGACTTTACCAATGGTAAATGGATGAACAGGAAACCAGTGTTTGCATTGAACGATGATTTTTAGAAAAACAAAGGTTGGCTGCAGTTTCAGGTCCGGCAGCCTTTAAAACAGGATTAGAAAATGGAGGCGTCATTGAAACAAATCATCCGGAATTTTTTACCTGATCCACACTACCAATCCGAAACCATCAGCAACGGCCTTATCAACAGTACCTTTAAAATTTTCGGGGAGGAAAAAGCCACAGCGTTCATCCTGCAAAAAATAAATACAAAAATATTTCCCCTGCCGGCCCTGCTGCAGCAAAACTACCGTTACATTTCGTCACAACTAACGGAAACCAATAGTCTTTTTAAATTGCCCCGGATAATACCGGCGCTGAACGGCGCTGATTTTTTAATTGTTGAAAAAAATGAATCCTGGCGAATGTTTCAATATATCCCCAATTCGTATACACCTGCACAGGTACAGACACCCGAACAGGCACATGAGGTGGCATTGTCGTTCAGCAGGCTCACACTGGATTTGTCAGCAGCAGACAGCAGGAAGGTACATGCCGTTATACCCAACTTTCACCATCTTTCCTTCCGCCATCAGCAATTGCTGGATGCAATCAAAAATAATTCTTCCCGCCGCCTGCCCGAAGCAAAAACTGTACTGGAAGGACTGGAAGCATACCAGTCGTTGTTGATTTTTTATGAAAAACTTAATGAGGCCGGCAGGGCATTCAGAAAATATATCCTGCACCACGATGCCAAGATCAGCAACATCCTGTTTGATAAAACAAATCATAAAGTCATCACTCCCATTGATATGGATACCACCATGCCCGGCTATTTTTTCAGCGATGCCGGTGATATGATCCGCAGCATGGCTGCCAGCACAGATGAAAATGATACCAGATACAGCAACATCTTTATCAACCGTAATAATTACGAGGCCATAACCGATGGCTATTTGACTAATATGAGTAAAGTGTTTACCAAAGAAGAAAATAAATGCTTTCACCTCAGCGGCCTGTTAATGGTGTATATGCAGTGCTTACGCTTTGTTACTGATTATATTAACGGCGATATTTATTACAGCACAAGCCATCCGCAACAGAATTTGCACAGGGCAACCAACCAACTCCGGTTGTTGCAGCAATTGGCATTTTTTGTAAAGGATGAATATAAGCAGTCCATTTAACCAACTCATAAATTACTTCTATTACAACTGTCATTTTTCTTATAAAGTACGCAAGGCCTTTACTTGATAACCAGTGATACAAATTTCATTTTTTCCTTTTACCGTAATTGCTTTTCCTGATATTGAAAGTTTCTTAACCGGTAAGCCTATACATTTGCTAATAAATTTTTATGATAAGAATATTGCTATTTATACTGTTACTGCCCGGAAGTATGGGGGTGCTGGCACAAACAAGAACAAATGCGCAGAATTTGGTTTTTACCAATGAAGATTCGCTTAGCCAGGGAATCAGCAAACAAAAAACAGTTATCTCAGGTTATGGCTCTGTCTTTTATCAAAGAGATTTTAATGCACAGCAGGCCACGGCTACTTTAGAAAGAGCAGTGCTTTTTGTTGGCCATCAGTTTAATTCAAAAATTTCATTTTTTAGTGAGCTGGAAGTTGAAAACGCAAAAGTAGCCGGTGGGGAAGGGTCCGGGGAAGTGGCGCTGGAACAGGCATTCCTAAAATTCAACCTGAACCCAAGGCAATATATCATTGCAGGTTTGTTTGTGCCAAGGATCGGTATTCTAAATGAAAATCATTTGCCTGTAAATTTTAATGGTGTAGAAAGGCCGCTGGCAGAGCAGTTGCTGATCCCTGCCACCTGGAGGGAGATCGGAATAGCTTTTTATGGAAAGGCAAATACGGTACCATTAAACTACAGTTTTGCATTAACGAATGGTCTTAACAGCGCGGGCTTTGAACATGGCTCGGGCATCAGGGGAGGCAGGGCTGAAGGAAGCAATGCATCAGCAAATAATGTAGCCATCACTGCAGCAGTCCAGTACAATTGGAAAGATTTTAAGTTCCAGGTATCCGGTTATGCCGGCGGTACTGTTGGTTTAAACAAACGCA
>JAYVUL010000049.1:0-2165 GCA_043787935.1 Chitinophagaceae bacterium
CTGTAACGGATGTAGCATAAAGCAAATCCTTCAACCATGCTATCAAATTCGGCTACATAGGCAAACCATACCTGGTTTTCTCCAAAACCACTTTCAACAAAATGATCAAAGCTTACAGTTACAGCATCAGGCTCTTTTTCGTACACCGCCAGTTCATGTATAAGCTCCATCATTCTTACGCAATCTTCCTTAACTGCTTTTCTTATTATAATTGACATGGATTAAAATTTTATTACTGAAAATACAACGGTGAGTTGAAGTGTGATGGCAATAGCAAGGCAACATATCCAGCCCCAAAACCATTTTTTAGGCAGTGCCAGTTTTTGTAAGTTTAAAAAATATAAAACAATCATAACCAACACAGCAACTATTAATGAGCCAACAAAAAATTGAGTATTGTCTATTTTAAAAAATACTGCTGCAACCGGATAAGGTAACAGAATTACCGAACCAACCAGACAGGTAAAGCCGATGTTTTTTATAAACTCCCATTTTTTATCTTTAAGAAAAAAATAAGCAGCACCAATTTGCAAACCCCATTTGGCACCGGCGATACCGGTTGATAAAAGTTTTTGTTGTAACCCGGTGTACAAAGGGCATACATCAACAAACCACCAGGTGATAATGGTTGATAAAAAGAAGTATAATAAGGTCAGGTAAATTTTTCTTGAGTCGTTCATTTTATGATAAAGCCTGTTCTAAGTCCCTAATAATATCCTGCACATTTTCGATGCCCACACTCATGCGTATCAATCCATCGGTAATACCATACTGTTCTCTTTTTTCTTTTGGCACACTGTAATGTGTCATGCTTGCAGGATGAGAAAGCAATGTATCGCAGGTGCCCAGCGAAACTGCCCGGATACACATCTGCAGTTTATCAATAAAGTTTTTGGCTGCTTCAAGGCCGCCGCTCATTTCAAAACTAAGCATGGCACCGGGATGCCGCATTTGTTTTGAGGCAGTATTAAAATCGGGGTGCGATGGAAGCCCCAGGTAATTTACTTTGCTCACTGCCGGGTGTTGTTCTAAAAATCCTGCAACTTCCATGGCATTGTGGCAATGGCGTTCCATCCGCACTTCCAGTGTCTTCATGCCCTGTGTAAGTAAAAAAGCTTCAAAGGCATTGCTGTTGCCACCCAACAGGCGATGTATTTTTGTGATGTGCCCATTCATCAGCTCCAAATCTTTACCAATTAATACACCACCAATGGCAGTGCCATGGCCGTTTAAAAATTTGGTAGTGCTGTGCATTACATAATCTACGCCGTATTTAAATGGTTGCTGTAAATATGGCGTAGCAAAAGTATTATCCAATGCAACAATTAAATTTTTGGTCTTTGCCAGTTTTGTTAATTCGTTGATGTCAACACATTGTATGGTAGGGTTGGCGGGTGTTTCCAGGTAAAGCATTTTTATTTTCTCATCTGCATCCAATGCTTTTGTGGCTTTGTTCAGATCCCGCAGGTCGGTAATAATGACTTCAATGCCCAAGGGCGGCAAAAGTTTTTCAAGCAGTTCCTGCGTGCCGCCGTATAGTGAATAATGAGATAAAACTTTATCGCCGGCTTTTAAGTTGCCAATCATTAATGTACTTATGGCAGCCATGCCGCTGGCGTGTAAAATGGCTTTTAATGCAAGCGCATTTCCATCATTATCAACAATGCCAAAACTTTCAAGTGCCGCAATTTTTTCTTCAGCTTCGGTGATAGTTGGGTTTCCCCAGCGGCTGTAGATATATCCTTTTTCTTCGCCGCTGAACCTGCGCATGCCTTGTTCTGCTTCATCAAATACATAAGTGCTGCTGGCATAAATGGGTGTAAGGTGGGCGTAATTAGGATCTTGCTCTCCACCACCATGAATGGCAACTGAACTAAAGCCGCTGTATGGAAATTTTTTCTCTTGCATATATTTTAATTGATAATTTTACCTGCAGTAAAAGCCAAAACCTCCCTACCGGCAGGCAGGATCAAAAGTACACAAAACCATGAAGGAATTATTACAACAATACGCCGCTTATAATATTTGGGCAACCAAACTTTTAACAGACCGCATCAGTAAGCTAAGTGAGGAAGAGATCAACAGGCAAATTGTAAGCAGCTTTCCATCTCTTTACAAAACGATGCAACACATGTGGCTGGCCGAAGAAGTTTGGTGGAAGCGGC
>JAYVUL010000050.1:0-13372 GCA_043787935.1 Chitinophagaceae bacterium
TCATTGAACATGCCCACAAAACCGGGGCTATTTGTATTGGCTGTGTTGTTAAACCAGATGCCCGGTGTTTCACCATTGCTTTGTATCCGGGCACGTCCATTTATATCAAGCCGGTAAGCCGGGTTAGTAATGCCGATACCTACATTTCCATCCGCCTGGAAAGTAGCGGCCGTATTTCTTCCCGGGGCAATACTGACAGGCAGATTACTGTTGTTGGCAGTACCTAATTGCAACGAAGTATTGTTATACCAGAGGTACCCTTTGTAAATATTTGCCTGGTCAAAAAAACTGATGTAGGGAGTAGCGCCCTGCACACGGATCATTTCGCCCCCTCCGGCTGCATATACATGTAAGGGTGCAGCCGGGTTAATGGTATTGATACCCAAGCGGCCGTTGTTATTAACCGAAATCAATGGAATATTATTTCCATCTTTTATCAGCAATGAAGTTTGCAAAGGATCTACAGAACCCTTCACTACCAGTTTTGCATTGGGACTGGTTTCGCCAATGCCAACATTTTGTGCTGATAAACAAAGCGTAAAAGATAAAGCTGTTAATAGGAATATCAACTGTTTCATTAACGAATTTTTTAAAAATTAAATTTGTAAAATTCTATCCTGTCTTTTTTTGATCACCCTCTATTTTTTTTGCATAGGTGGAGGTGGAGGTGAATTTTTTGAAATTGTACCCTGCCAATTTGTATACATCCATTTTTCTTTTTCTTTTACAAATATTGCAGTGTACAAAAATTCTACTGCCAACATATTATTCATAAAGGCCTGGCACCTGCCTGTAATAATCCCTACCGTACCGTATATTTTTATCTTTTTATCAAAGTTTTTAAAAGTAAAAGCTTCAAAAAATTTGCCACCTGCAGTATCTGCAATTAATTGCGCTTTATTTTGCGTGGAGCCATCTCCATTAATGGAGAAATAGTCTTCTGACAAATAGTTTTTTAAATACTCTCCCCGGTTGGCCTTTGTTATGCTTTCAAACATCTTGGTTTCTGCTGCTAGCAGTTCTTTAGTAACTGGATCTGAAATGTTGATTTGTGCAAAAGGATTTTGCAAAAGAAAACAAAGGGAGAATAACGTTAAAATTGTCTTTTTCATGATCTTTTATTTAATTGTTTAAAATGGTTTAGTGTATGTTGAAAAATGAAAGCAAACGTAAAATCATTACGCCGAACAATAATGCTGCCTTAGCAAGGCTTACCACTATTGCTTTTCAAAAGTTCCTGAATAGGTATAGTTAGCACCGTTTACAACCACCGGTCTTGTTCCCGACATAGAAGTATTGCTGATGCTTTGGATGTTGACAATAAAATCAACTGTAGCAGAAGAAAATTTGAGCTGCCTGATTGATGCATCATAAGTCCAGGTGCCTGTTTCTACCTGCGGGCCGGCGGGGTTGTACCTGGTGGCGCCTTCATCCAAATTAAATATACCATTGGCCTTAAACTGAAACAGGTTGTCTTTTACACAGGGCGGCATATTCAGCAAAACATCGGTAACCCCATTTAATGCCGGGCTAATTGTAAAGCCAGCGATCTTCCAGGCACCGCTTTGTAAAATGGTTACGGTATTATCCGGATCCGGAGCTGGGGTTGTTATGCTATTTCCTTTACTGCAACCAGCCATAATGATAACTGTTAAAATAGTGGCGATTCTTTTTTGTGAAGTGTTCATAAAAAATAATTTTTAGTTTACAATTGTTGATGAAAAGATTATTTGAATTGATACAGCTAAAGTAGATATAGCCGACCCGATATTTTTGGTAAATGAGCAAATTGCAATGGCCGTTGAGTAAAATGCAGGAATAAAATAAAAGGCTTGCCTGCGGCCATCATCCGTAGCAACCGGGCAATTAATAAAGGAAAAAATGATAGAGAAAAAGAAGAGAAGAATGCTAAAATTATTGTTACAATTACTATGGGATATTATTGGTGATCACCTGTATAATTTCCTGCTTACGTTGGCGGGATACCGGGATTTGTGCGCCACCCAGCATTTCAATAGAACCACCATCATTTTTTATATAACGACTGATATGCTTGAGGTTGATAATAAACGAATGATGAACACGGTAGAAATGATAATGCACCAATACATCTTCTACTTCTTTCAATGTTTTGGAAACAATCATTTTTGTTTTGTCTGTAAAATACAGTGTAGTGTAATTACTGTTTGATTCACAGTAAACGATATTTTCGGGAACTATAAAGTGAATGGCCTGCAGGGTACTAAAGCTAACTTTATCCGGTAGTGTATCAGGCTTTGTATATTGCTGCATCAATATCTCCATCTGCTTTTTTACATCGGATTGAACGGTCTTTTTTTGATAGCGCAGTACTGACGCAGCAAGGTCTTCCGCATCAATTGGTTTTAACAGGTAATCAAAAGCCGCAAAGCGAAACGCTTTTAGCGCAAACTGGTTGTATGCAGTGGTAAAGATGACATCAAAGAATGGTTCAGCAAAAGACTGTAGGAGTTCAAACCCATTCTTTTTGGGCATTTCAATATCAAGAAATACTAATTGGGGCCGGTGGTTTTGTATAGCAGTAATACCATCAATGGCATTTGTACAGGCGGCAGCAATCGTTACCTGCGGGCAATAGGTGTGCAGTTGCCACTCCAGCATTTCGAGCGCATTTTTTTCATCATCAATTAATACTGCTTTTATCATATTACTTTTTTTACGGTGTGGGGGTGAATGGCCATTTCAATGATGGGCAACCGCAAAATAACTTTTGTGCCGGAAGGGTTGCCAGCCTCATCCGTCAGGTCTTCAACAGTAACGGAAGACCGGGTTTGGTATTGCGAATTGATAAGTTCAATTCTGTCTTTACTGATCTGCATACCATAAGATTTTGTTTTCATGGTATCTTTACTCCGCATCTCTGAAGCTTTTTTTCTACCAATACCATTATCTTCAATTTCTACCTGCAGGCTATTATCATTTATAGGCAGAAAACGCAGCCAAAGCTTTCCCTTTTTCCCATTGCCCACATGTTCATCTGAAATATGCAGTAACCCATGCCAAATTGCATTTTCAATATAAGGCTGAATGATCATTGCAGGGATGGCGGTATTGTCCGTTCGCAAAAGTTGATCTTTTTCAATTTCATATTCAAAAGAGTCATCAAAACGGAGCGACTCCATATCGAGGTACAGTTTAAGCGTTTGTATTTCTGCATCAATATTTACCAGTTCGCTGGAAGAGTTATCAAGGATGAGCCTGATTAGTTTGGAGAACTTAGTAAGATAAGAAGAGGCCGTTTTAGTATCACTCTTTACGATATACCGGTTAATGCTGGCAAGGCAATTAAAAATAAAGTGAGGATTCATTTGTGCCCGCAATGCCCGCATTTCTATCTCCGCCAGTTGCTTATTAAAACGGTTCCTTACCCTTACCCTATAGCCTATGCCAATAAATAGCAGCAAGGCAGCCAGGCCTGCTAAAACATATATTTTCACATTGGCGTCAGACTTTTCTTTACTTGCATCAAGTTCCTGCTGGCGCAGCCTTTCATTGAAATAGATATTGTGTATTTGCTGGTTTTTTTCTACAGTAAAAAGGCTGTCTTTTTTTTGCAGCAGCAACTGTTGGTAGCTGAAAGCACTGTCGTAACGCTGATCAGTTTTAAAAAAATTTACTAAAACAGCGCTGGTACTTATAATACCGGCAGGGTTATTTTCTTTGGAAGCAAGGCTGAAAGCCTTTCGGGCATAAAAAAAAGCAGAATCCCTTTGCCCGATACGGTCGAATACGATGGCAGTCTTTTTATACGCTTCGGTTGGGCTTCTGTAAAGGGCCGTGCCGGGTGTACCCCTGGTACTGGCAATGGATGCGGCTTTATACTGTTGCAACGCCCCGGCAAACATGCCTTTTTTCAGTTCAATATCTCCCATTAATAACAGGGCATCAAAATAGCCGGGATTAATTCCCAATGCCTTTACAGCATAACTGCTGGCAGAGTCAATGTTATTGTCTTTGAAAAATAGATTACCAATATCTGTAAGGGAACTGCTTTTAAATATTTCGTTTTGCTTATTGATCCATTGCACGGCCTGCAGGTAATTTTCTTTGGCATTATTAAAATCCTGCATGCTTTCATATATTTTTCCAATGTTGGAGTAGGTAAAGGCAGTACCGCCGGAAGAATCATGTAAAGATCGCTTTAATGCCAGGCTTTTCAGCAGCATTTCAAGTGCTTTCGCCGCATTACCCTGCCTGCTAAAAATAAGAGACTGGAGGTCTAACGCACGGGCTTCCTTCATGGGTAACTTTAATTTTCTTGAAAGCTGGTAAACCTGATTGGCATATTTATAACTGCTGTCCATGTTTATTTGCATCCAATAGCCGGCCCTGGTCATCATTGCTTCATTTAAAATAGAATCAGGCAGGTTGTTCAAGTTGAAATACATATCAGACCAGGCCGCTATTTTAATCTGTATCGTGGTATCTTTTGCAAGTACCATTACCCTGGGTTCTATGTTTATTCCTGCAGCTGTGCATTCCAATGTAGCGGCCGTGCCACGGGTAAACCTGTATTGGTATCGTCCGGCCTTGAGATGGCTGAGTGTTATTTCATACTGGCTGTTATTTGCTGTACTGAGTTTGTAATGCAGATCACCGGGATCCCAGTTATTAAAAGTGCCGGTTAAAAAAACAACATTGTTACCCGGTGGAAGGGTTGCGATAAAATGCACGGCATATTGAGCAGTTACCTGCTGTGTAAGAAAAATAAGAAACAATAAACCAATTATATTATACCTCCAGGATACCATTATGGTTGAATGAATTGATTATTATATTTTGAAGAAATAGACTTAGAAGATAAAGTTATTTATCCATTTTTAAAATAAGTAACCAAATTGAGCCAATGGCAGGTATAAATGATTTGTTTGTACAAACAAAAGATTATGCTGTGTTCCTGTGGCCGGTTACCTGTATGTTGTCAAAACAAAGTGGACTATTTTTTAGAGCATGTTTCCCCCCGCCATGGTTCCAGGCACACGAACCATTTGCCCTATTTATCAATAAGCAGTAAATTGTACATTGTTATGGAACCATTATACCGCCTGGAAAAACATTACCGGCGCAAACCGGCAGAAGCCCCTGTATGATTTTTATACTATTGGCAAATTGTAAACATCAAATGGATTTAAAATAATGGATGGCCATTTTATTGGCCGGGGTTGAACAATAACATTTTTAAGTGACTGGCTACTGCAATGGAACTCCGCCGGACAGCATCAAGCCTTATCAAAGACTGTTTCCGAACAAAACAACCTCCTAAAAGGTTTTACTATAAATCAAGCAGGTAAATGAAGAAAATAATTTTAGTTGCCGGGGCTACGGGTAACCTGGGAATAAGAATAGTAAGTGCCTTGGCAGCAAGAGGTGCTGAAATACGTGTTGTTGTCCGATCAAATAGTGACAGTAAAAAGATAACCCAACTTGAAAAATTGAGAGCAAAAATCTATATCCTGAATAGTTGGACCCTGGAAGAATTAATTACGCCCTGCACCGGAGTTTCCTGCGTTGTTTCTTCGTTAGCGGGCTTACGGGAAGTAGTTATTGATGCGCAAAAAATAATATTAGATGCAGCGATCGCAGCCGGTGTGCCCCGGTTTATTCCTTCAGACTATTCGTTGGATTTTACCAGGTTTTCCTATGGTGAAAACCGAAACCTTGATCTAAGGCGTGAATTTCATGAATACCTTGACAAAACTTCCATTGCTGCCACTTCAATTTTTAATGGTGCTTTTGCGGACATGTTGACTGATCAAATGCCGGTCCTGCTTTTTAAACAGCAACTGGTGCTGTATTGGGGTAATGCTGACTACCGGTGGAGCTTTACCACCATCGACAATACGGCCGAATTCACCGCCAGTGCGGCTCTTGACGCATCCACTCCCCGATACCTGAGAATAGCTGGAGACCAGGTAAGCCCACGGGAATTAAAAGTATTGGTAAGTGAGGTCACCGGAAAAAAATTCCGTTTATTTCGTCCCGGGGGGAAGGGATTACTGGGCATCATTATAAAAATTGCCCGCAAATTGTCTCCGGGTAAAAAAGAACTTTACCCGGCATGGCAGGGAATGCAATACATGCATAATATGATAGATGAACGTGCTGCAATAGATAAGCCCGACAATAACCGTTACCCGGAAATACAATGGGTAACGGTAAAGGATGTCTTAACAAAATACCATTTGTCGCAACTGGCTGCCAAAACTGTTTGAAATCTTTTCTACCACCACCGGTAGCTGGTGGTTTTCATGCGTTCATTGATTTTTTATACCAGAAATTATTGGTCTGCTTAATAATTACATTTGGTATTATTGCATAAAAAAGCCCCCCAACAAGTTGGGGGGCGTGTACATAAAACGGTCATTATTTTTTTGCCGGAAAATGCTGGACCTTTTCATCCAGTACAATCATTTTGCCGTTCTGCATTTTGCAATCATCAATGATATTCAGCGAATCTGCTTTTCCCTTTTCATCTTTCCAGGCCTGTTTGTACCATAAAGTTACCCACTCATCTTTTTTATCAGCTGATATTACAGATTCGTAATCGTACATGGTAATGGTGAGGTCGCTGAGTGCAGGGCGCATGGCTTTAAACATGTTAATCGCACTGTCGCGGCTAAGTTTCTGGTGATAATAATCCAGGCGGATATCAAGAGAATCGCCTACGCCGCCGGCAAAGGCAGCAAAATCTTTATCCACAAATGCTTTAAGGCAATTCATGGCGGCTGCAGCATTTTCGGTGCTGCCTATCTTCCAGTTGCTGTAGGGCTTATCCAGTTTATAGGGAAGCGCCACTTCAGCAACAGTCTTTACGGCTGTGCCGGTAGAGTCGGAGCCGTCAGTTTTGGTTGTTTTTGCATTGTTGCAGCTGGCCAGGGCAACAACCAGGGAGATCATTACAATTGTTTGTTTCATAATAATAGGTTTTGTTTTAATGATTAATAAGAAGCACCGCTTGGGTCTTTTTATTTGATAACTTACCCGTTACGGTTAGAAGCGGAAGATAGGGCAAATAAAATTTAAATGCAAATTTTGGAGATTTTTACAGGAAGCGGTACCGGCAGTGCAGGGGTAGTTTTATTCCCGGCCATGGCACCACAATTTAGTTTTAACCTGCCGGGAGCCATTGCTAAAACCCCCACCAAACCTGGCAGGGGTGATTGTTGCAGATAAATCATTTTAATGCAGGTATTTCCTATCCAGCAGTTGATCATTTCATTCCCGATACAATCGGGCTGGTTTGGTAGACACCAGTGACCCGCTTTAGCGGAACACTTGCGCCAGAACGTGAAAACGGTGTTGTCCTTTTCTGCATCCTCCTCCTATCAGCCCAGGATTTTGGCACACAGAGGCGCAGAGAACGCAGAATTGCTCCGTAAAATTTTCAAACTGATGCACGACTAAAAAAAGACTGGGTAGTAATATGACAGCCTATCCTTTACCTTTATTTCAGAAATAATCTTACCCCTAACACCGGGATTTATTTTACGGTACAATGGCATAGGAAACATGGAAGAACCATAGGAAATTTTACTTCAATGCCGGTGTCGCCACCAACCAGGGAGTTGCCCGAAAGCAGATGGCAACAGATCATGATCAATGCCGGCTGAGCAATTCCAACTGTCTTTTTAGCTCGTCTATCTGCTGCTGCATAGAGGATGTTGTGGTTTCAAATTTCAGTTCCTGGGCTTTGATGGCCTCTATCAGTAAGGGTACCAGCCTGGCATAATCCACTCCTTTAAACCCATCCTTTTCATTCACCGCTTCGGGGATAATTTTTTCTACATTCTGCGCCAGCAGGCCCATTTGCCTACCGGGAGTAAAATGATAGTTGGGAAAGGCGGTAGTTTTCATTTCATATTCCACGCCGTTCAGCTGCATCAGTTTTTGTAAGGGAGTTGCTATCGGCGATATATTTTCTTTGAACCGTTCATCACTGGCATAGGTGGTGCCGTTAACCCAAAGGCTGCCTAATATAGAAAAGGCGTATACACCGTTACGTTGTGCCAGCGCATTTTCCGAATACACACCACTGTTATCCTGTGTGCCAAACGAAACTTTTGATCCCGGGTTATCACAATGGAGCCTTAATTCATTGCCATATACTCCAATACCCACTTCGCCGCTGCCACCCGGGTACAACAGTATTTTTTCGCCCAATGCCGCAGGGAAGGACAACGGCCGCAGCGGATCGCCACCACCAAGCCCAATACCTACATTGGAATTTGTTGTATTCATAACAAGGCCCCAATTAGCCCCGGTGGCGCCATAAAAGCCTGTTAAGTTATCAGCCGCCATCCCGATAAAGGATATGTTCTGCGTATTGTCGGTATTGGTAAGCCAAAGCCCGGCAGAATTTGTTCCGGTTCTCAATTGCAACCTACCGGTAAGGGACATGCCCAATTCGCCGTTGTTGATAATGCGGGCTCTTTCAGTAAAGCTGTTGCTGTTGCCATAACCAAAAGCAATGTTGGAGTTGGCAGCATCAGCATAGATTTGCAGGAGGCCGCCCTGTATTCCAAAGCCATAATGGACGTTGCTGCCCAGCCCGCCATATAAAGACAGGTGATTGCCCAGGCGGTTACTGAAGGCAAAACTGTCGAGCTGCAGGCTACCAGCGAGATTTACATTGTTATTGAGGGTGGTGGTACCAAATTTACCCAGGATGCTGCCCTGCACAATCAGGTTACCCCTTACTTCCAGGTCTGTACCGGCGGTAATCTTATCCCGGAATATGCCGGTGCCCACCACATCCAGTTTGGCAAAGGGGGTATCAATGCCAATGCCTACTTTGGTTGAGTTATTTACAGCCGGCACCTGGTTGCCTTCCGCCACACATATTTTTACACTTCCATCCGTTACAACTACACTTGAATTATGAAATATCCTGCAATAAATAATACTGTTGGGCACCAGCGAATTATATACACCGGGAGTAAGGCAATTTAAACAGCTAATCTCTGTAAAGCTACCACTGCAGGAAGGGGCAGTATAAACTCCCAACAGGTAACCGCAATCCGTTAGGTTTATTTTTAATTTTCCGTTGGAAGGAACCTTTACCTTAAACCAAACATCCCTCACCAGGGGGTAATACCCTGAGTACAGGCAGGAAGGATTGGGAATAGAAGGAGTGAGAGAGGCGCCTGTCCAGGAAAACAGTTTATAGGGCACGCAATTCTGGCTTAGGGGGTCCTGTGCCTCCACGTCAAAAAAGCCGGCATCACAGGGCTCATCCGCCATAGAAGAAGGATTGCTTGCACAGATCTTAATATTTCCGGATGCAATGTTCACATCGTACAAGGCAAACAATCTCAGGTAGATGGTGTTGCCGGGTGTAAGATTCCGGTAAGTTATTTTATCAGCAGAATTGGAATACAGGCATGCAAAGCCATTAATGCTTTCATTAAAAAGCGTGAGTGCGGTACAACTGGTACTGTTATGCATTTCCACAGCCATGTATGCGCTGGTGGCGTTGGCAACCGCAATGGTAACCGTACCGCTGGAAGGAATAATCAACTTATACCATACGTCCCTGTTTGCACTTCCATTACAATACGTGTTGCCTTGTGCGGTGCTAAAAGTGGCAGCGGTGTAGGAATAAACAGTAGTGGGTTCGCAACCGGTGCTTGCCACCGGAATACTGATGGCACCGCAGGGTTCATCATTAGCAGGCTGGGCAGATGCAATGGCATACCCAAATATCAAGAGAAGGAAAAGAATGGATTTTTTCATGATGCCAGGCATTTTAATAAACAATTATTTTTGGTATTAACCGCTCTATAAATTTACATTTTTAAAATCAGTACTGCTAATAATTATGGGGAAACCGTTTAATGACAGGCAGCAGTTAAATAAAAAAACAGCGGCCTTCTTTCCCTGCTTTAGCAATTATTGTATCTTGTAATACAATATACACAGTAAAGTATATCCCTTTTTGAAATATCTTTTACTTGCTACGCTGCTCCTTCCAGTTACTATCGCCATTGCACAGAAAAAAAACAATGGGTTTCAACTTAACATTCAACAAACACCTATACCTGTTTTAATAGATGGAGAGATCAACGATGCTGCCTGGGAAAAAGCAGCGGTGGCAGATAATTTTTACATGGTACTGCCTATGGACACCAGCCATGCAAAAGTAAAAACGGCGGTACGGATGAGTTACGACAGGCAGAATCTTTACCTATTGACAGTATGCTACCTGAATTCACCCGGGCCTTACATGGTAGAATCACTAAGAAGAGATTTTACTTTTGGCCGCAATGATAATTTTATATTTTTCATTGACCCCCTTGATGACCGTACTTCCGGATTTACTTTCGGAGCCAATGCAGCCGGTGCACAATGGGACGGCACATTGTACAGTGGCGGATCAGCAGATCTCAGCTGGGACAACAAATGGGTATCGGTCGTTAAAAATTATCCAGACAAATGGATCTTTGAAGCAGCCATTCCTTTTAAAAGCCTCCGGTACAAAAAAGGAGTTAAAAAATGGGGAATCAATTTCAGCAGGCTGGATATTAAGCTTGCAGAAAAATCAAGCTGGACACCTATTCCCAGGCAATTTCCGACTGCCTCACTCGCCTATACAGGGAACCTGGTCTGGGACCAGCCGCCACCGGAGCCAGGTATAAATATTTCTATGATTCCCTATGTATCCGGAAGGGTGGAAAAAGACTATGACAATCACCTGCCCCAGCAATTCAGAAAAGACATTGGAGCAGATGCCAAAATTGCACTCTCCTCCTCGCTGAACCTGGACCTGACGGTGAATCCTGATTTCTCGCAGGTAGAAGTGGACAAACAGGTGACCAATTTAGACAGGTATGAGCTGTTTTTTCCTGAAAAAAGGCAGTTTTTTATGGAAAATGCAGACCTGTTTGCCAATTTTGGTTATGCCAGCATCCGCCCGTTCTTTTCAAGAAGGATCGGGCTCGGCGTTCCCATCAATTATGGAGCCCGGCTTAGTGGAAACCTCGATAAAAACTGGCGAATCGGTATCATGGATATGAAAACCAAAGCTGACAACAGCATAGGATTGCCTGCACAAAATTTCACCGTAGTGGCACTGCAACGGAGGGTCTTTGCCAGATCTAATATCCGGCTAATATTTGTAAATAAACAATCCATCCACTATACTCCCAATAAAGACAGTACGATGCCCATCTACTCTCTATACAACCGCAACCTGGGGATTGAATACAACCTGGCTTCTGCCAATAATTCTATTACGGGGAAACTACTGCTGCTAAAATCATTCAGCCCGGATAATAAATCAGGTGACTTTATACATGCGGGCAACTTACAATACACCAATAAGAAATGGACCCTTGCCTGGCAGCATGAAGTGGTGGGAAAGAATTACAATGCAGAGGTGGGGTATGTTCCCCGAAAAAATTATATCAAAATCAATCCCAGCGTCAATTACTTATTTTTCTCAAAAAAAGGCATTGTACTCAGTCATGGCCCCTTTATCAGTTCAGCCTTTTTCTATAATGAAGCATTCCACCAAACGGATAACGAGACCTACCTTGACTACAAAGTGAGTTTCAGAGACCAGAGTACTTTCGACGCCTGGACAGCGCATGATTTTGTGGAATTGCTAAGACCATTTGACCCCACCAATTCAGGTAAAGACAGCCTCGCTACAGGCACGCTGCATCACTGGAATTCATGGGGCTTAACCTATGTGTCCAAACCTCAAAGACTGTTCACCTTTGATTTTTCCACACGATACGGTGGCTATTATGCCGGAGGCAACAGACTCAATCTTACGGCAAACCTTGGTTACCGGTTTCAGCCCTTTGTTAATCTTACCCTGAGTGCCAGTTACAATAACATCAACCTGCCACTCCCATGGGGAAAAACGAATTTCTGGCTGGTGGGCCCCCGTGTTGACCTTACTTTCACCAACAAACTGTTCTTCACCAGTTTTGTACAGTACAACGAACAGCAAAAAAATATCAATCTCAATACCAGGTTCCAATGGAGGTACAATCCGGCCAGTGATTTTTTCATCGTGTATACGGATAATTACTACACCCAACCTTTCAATATCCGCAACCGTGCACTGGTAGTAAAATTCACCTACTGGTGGAGCAAATAGGAAGCCGTTCAGCCTCCTTCCGTTCCTGGTTTCCTGTTTAATTTCACCCACACTTTACATTTAAGATTTTCCGGGCGGTCCAGCCCTTAGACGACCCGCAGTAACCCATGTGATATGAATTTGATAGCTTTCCCGAATAGCACTGCGTTTCAAATCCTTGATGCAAGATTATTATGGAGATCCGGCCCGGGACTTTTAAATATTAACGGAAGACCCGGGCGGAATAAGAAATCAATTTCCATTGATTCCCAGGCGGACAGCATTTGTAACCAACAGCCGGGATTCGTTCGAGCTGCTTACCCGATTTCATCAAGTTTGCCAGCCCGGGTATTGACAGATGCAGATGCCGGTCATAGAAAATCCGATTGACCATTGTTTCCCTATATTTGATTTTCAATCACACTCATGAACCTCATCGGCAATTTAATCTGGTTAATCTTCGGCGGCTTTGCTGCTGCACTTGGTTATCTTTTTGGAGGCATTGTGTTATGCATAACGGTAGTGGGTATACCCTGGGGCCTTCAGTGTTTTAAAATAGCCGGCCTGGTGCTGTGGCCCTTTGGCAGGCAGGTGGTAAGTAATACCGGTAATTCAGGCTGTCTTTCCTTATTTGCCAACATTATTTGGCTGCTTTGCGGCGGGTTGTACACCGCATTCATTCATATTGTGTTTGGTCTCCTTTTATACCTTACCATTATCGGTATCCCTTTTGCCCGCCAGCATTTTAAGCTGGTGGAAATTTCTTTAATGCCTTTTGGTAAAACGATCAGGTAAAACAGCCGTTAAAGGCTTCAGCAAAGCGCTGCAGCCTTTATCAACGGAAAGTGAACAGGTTAATGGTATCTGTTTGTGTATTCCTGCCGGCACTAAATAGAAACAACTGATATCCGTCATTGTTATGAATTGCAAACATTTTTAGCTTCGCACTATAATCAGTGAACTTAAAAATGCCTTCATCTGAAAACTATCCTTTTGACATATAAAGTGGCCTTATTGCTGGAGTGCATGCGTTTGGTATTTATTTACCCGGCCGTGGCTCAGGCAGTGCTGTTTGACTTTGACAATGCCACAATTCACGCCCCATTCCCGATCAGCCAGACCGTAAGCGGCATTACTGCACACTTCACTGCCACAGGACAGGGGTATTCCATCCAGGAAGCCAACGTGCTGGGGTTCACACCGCAGGGATTCTCCGGCCTCATTATCTATCCCAACAGCGTGTACCTT
>JAYVUL010000051.1:0-4246 GCA_043787935.1 Chitinophagaceae bacterium
AGCATTGATCAGCTTTTCCCAACAATCACGGCAAAAACTCCTCACCGGTAACGAATCACTTAACGCTCTTTAATCATCCTTTATTCAGCGCTCTTTTTCACCGCTGAGAAAAGAGTTAAAAGAACTTTCCCAAAGTGAAATAGCTGCTCATTGTAACCTCAATTTTCTCTGGCATGCTGCAGTTAATACTCTACTCTCTCACAGACTTTTCAAATGCAGTAATCTTTCTGTCGATCATGAACACATACAAAAACAAACCGATCAAAATAGTCAGGCATACCGCTACCACAATATAAATTTTGCCGTTGCTCCGCATGGTATCAGCCATCTCTACTGGTTTACTATCCTGTGCAAAAACAACAGCAGTAGCAAAGGCGGTCATCAGCAATAAAAATATTTTTTTGAAGTATTTCATTTTACTTATTTTTTTGTTGGCACCAGTTGCAGGATGGTTTTATCTTTCAGCAATTGCAGCCTGATCTTTAATGTGGCTATCCATACGCCCAATAAGGTCCATCCAATTACCGCCGGGTAAAAAACCATGCGCAGTCTGCTGTCAATATCTTTAAAATTCAGCGCCGGGTTACCACTATCGCTGCCGGGTGCTCCGGGATGCAAGCTACCTACTAATCTTGGTATGATCCAGATACTCGGGAACAGCATTACAAAAGCAAAAATATTGTATACGGCACTGATCCTTGCTCTCTTGTCAATATCCGTAAACGACCCTCTCAAAACAAAATAAGCACCATAAATCAATAAGGCAATGGCAGCACCTAATAATTTGGGCTCTCTCAATATACTGCTCATCGACTGCCCCTGGTCTGTTACCCAGGTAACTGAAACCCAAAGTACACCTGTGCTGTAGCCCAATATACCAAACAAACTGCCAACAGCAGCAAAGTGGTGGGCATAAATATCATAACGGTAATTAAAGTTGCGGAGGTGTTTGATGCTGTAAACGAAACTTACACCAAACAAAATCATCATCCCAAACCACATGGCAACATGAAAGTAAAGGTTGCGGATGGTTTCGTTCAAAATAAAAAGGTGCGGTACATCCAGCAAGAAACCGCCAATAATGGTGTACACCAATAAAAGAAAAGATACTATTTTCCACCAGCTTTTATTCACAATGACATGCTTTTTAAAAGAGTGGCGCAAAGGTAGGGTAAACAGTAAGAAAGAATAAAATTATTTCACTTCCTTCCGGATAATTACTCCTTCCATAAATAAGGAAATAATACGATTGCCATAACAACGATCAACGCATCCAAACCCGTGATCAGCCCAGCCAGTTGCAGCAATGCCCCTTCTTTAAATATTTCATTAAAAGCAGTTTTGCTGAATTTCATTAACAACAACAGCAAGGGCAGTATTACCGGGAAACCCAGTATGGCAACCAGGGCAGCATTTTGCTGTGCCTTTGCTGCAATGGCGCTCATTAAAGTGAATACTAAACTGATACTTGCCCCACCCAGCAATACAATACCCAAAAATTCGCCGGCCTTGCTTACCGAGTTATTTAAAAAGATAAAAAACAGCAACAGGCTGATAGCACTCATCACCAGCATAATAACAACATTATATAACAATTTGGCAATAATAAATTGGGCCGGCGATACAATAGAGTAGTAGTAAAGCATCCTGCCTTTGCTTTCCTGTAAAAAGCTTTTGGCCACTGCATTTACACAAATAAATAATTGTATCACCCAAAACAACCCATTCCACACGCTGGCCTCCAGTTGATCCACCGATAAGAAGAGTACGAATACTGTGGAGGCAATGTAAAGCAAAATGCCATATAAAGTATGCTGCTGCCTCAATTCAAGCAGCAGGTCTTTTCTCAATAAACTTAATACAGATTTTAACATCAGCCGACAAGCTATTTTTTTACAAACCTATTTTATTTTTTCTAGTTCTGCCTTTTTAATGAGGTTAGCAAGCCTTCAGAAAATGTACTTCTAAAAAATTAACGGAATGTTAACCGTTAAATTTTTCCTAAATATGGCTGACTATTTGACTACATTCAGCACTTCAAAAACTAAATTCATATTAATCATGCGTAAACTTTTATGTACTGCACTGGCAGCACTTTGCATTGTGTCAATCAATGCACAGGAAAAGGTACTGGCAAGAAACCCAATTGTCACCACAGGACATCTTATCAGGGTAACGCCCGCCTTAAGGGATTTCAAATTACCTCCCGGTTACAATCCTAAGATTGTAAGGGATTTAGATGGTATCATCGGCAAAGATGAAGACCTGGAAGAAGGGCCTAAAGGTCCTAAATTCCCTTCCACCCAAAATTTCCTGGAAGACCCCACCCTTCAAAAAAACTATCCTAACCTTCCTTCTCATCAGAATATGCAGCGGGCTATCGGTCAAAACTTTAATGGCCTTGGCTACCAGCCACTGAATCCACCAGATCCAACAATGTGTGTGGGTCCTAACCATATCATTCAAATGATCAATGGTGCCAGCGGTGCTTTGTTTAAAGTATTCAATAAAACCGGTGGTCAGGTAGTGGCTCAAACTTATTTAAATGCTATTACCGGTAAAGGTGGTTTGGGTGATCCCATTGTAATATACGACCAGGGTGCAGACCGGTATGTAATGACAGAGTTTGCTGACAAAACACAAACTGTTACCGAAGGCCTGATCATGGCGGTTAGTAAAACCAATGATCCTTCAGGGCAATGGAACATATATTTCTTTTCTACCGGAACCACTTTCCCCGATTATCCAAAATACAGTGTTTGGAATGATGCTTATTATGCAACAACAAATGATTTTGCCAATGGCTCTTCGTATGCAGGGTCTTCAGTATATGCATTTGATAAAACAAAAATGATTGCAGGAAATACCACTGCAACAATGCAGAAGTTTACGCTTGGGTCAACCAATAAACATTTTTCCATGGCCCCTGTAAAGTGGGAAGGAAGCACCGCACCTGTAACCGGAACAGGAGGATTGTTTGCATTTATGAATGACGATACCTGGAGTGGGTCTGCAACAGACAGTATTGGATTAGTAGAATTTAAAGTGAATTTTACCACAGCTTCTTTATCTACAGTTGTTCAAAAAGCATCATTAGCCGTTAGTGCAGCCACAACAGATATTTGTACCACCACCCGCGGGCAATGTATTACCCAACCAGGTACCACCACGCAGGTAGAAGATCTTGATTCAAGAGTAATGAATCAACCTATTTATAGAAATTTTGGAGGCTACGAAGGCATTGTATTGACCTATGTGGTTAATAAGGGCAGCAGTATTGCAGCTCCACGCTGGTATGAGTTAAGGAAAACCGCAACCACCTGGAGTGTATACCAGCAAAGTACCTATTCTCCAGATAATACACACCGTTGGATGCCAACTATCTGCTATGATGCCTCTGGAAATATTGGCCTGGTATATAATGTTAGCAGTAAAGCCAATTCCGTTTATCCTGGTGTAAGCTATACAGGCAGGAAACAATGCGATGCTCTGAATACCATGACCTATGCCGAAAATGTGATCGTAGCAGGTACAGCGTCTAATGGCAGTACCCGTTATGGTGATTATAACCATTTGGTTTGCGATCCTGATGGCGTTACTTTTTGGGTAACAGCAGAATGGAATGCAGCCTCTACCTGGAGTACCCGTATTGCCTCATTTACGCTTGATAATTGCAATAGCTGCGGCGATCCAACAGGTTTGGCATCTTCCAACGTAGCTGCCACTTCTGCAACTGTTGCCTGGACAGCAGTATCTGGTGCTACCTCATATGATGTAGATTATCAAATCAACGGTGCTGCCACCTGGACCAATGCAGCTACAGCTACAACAGCGTTAACAATAAACTTAAGCAGTCTTTCTGTAAGTACTGCATACAACTGGAGAGTAAGGGCTAATTGTACTGCTGGCAGCAGCAATTATGTGCAGGCTACATTTACTACTTCTGCCGCTTGTGGCAATCCAACAGGCTTAATCAGTTCATCTATCACTTCAACAAGTGCATCAGTTAGCTGGACTGCCGTTGCAAGCGCATTGAATTATGATGTGGATTATCAAATCAACGGTGCTGCCACCTGGACTAATGCCGCAACTGCAACCACTTCTGCTTCGGTTGCTTTAGGCAGCTTAAGTGCTGCCACTACTTACAACTGGCGTGTGCGTGCAACCTGTACAGCGGGAGCAGGCGCTTATGTTTCAGCCACATTCAATACTGTAAGCCCTTGCGGAACAGCAACCGGTTTAGCAA
>JAYVUL010000052.1:0-5153 GCA_043787935.1 Chitinophagaceae bacterium
ATACCAAGCCCTACTATTGCCACATCTATCCCACCCTGCTGCTGAATAAAATCCTCTACTGCCCCGCATGCGGCATCCAGGTCTGTTGCCCGGCCATCGAAAAATACAATATGGTCTTTTACAATTTGAAGCGGATCAAATAACTGGTTGTTTAAATGAAACCTGCAGCTTCCTTCATCATCTCCATTCAAACCAACCCATTCATCCAGCCCTAAAAATTTCCAGCGGGATACATCCAGTTGTTTTTTAGTTACTTTTTCAACCAGCACTTTGTATAAACCGGCTGGCGTATCACCGGAGGCAGTGCATACAATGGGTTCTTTTTTTTCTGCAATCAGTAGTATCAGATCTTCAGCAGCCTGCTGTGAGAGCTGCACGTAATTATCAGCGATGAATATTTTCATTTTTTTTATTTTGTCGGATTGAGCCAGAGGTCAATTGGTTTTACCACCTTGGGTGCAAAAGGCAACATGATCTTTTTTCCCTGCCCTGCCGAGGCATAGGCTGCATAGATGATCTCCAGCACTGCACGCCCATCTTCGCCAGTAAGCAATGGTTCTTTATCCTGCTGCACACAGTCAATAAAATGTTTTAGTTCATGCGGATAGCCCTGGTTGAATGCTTCTTCAAAAACAGTAAAACTCCAGCCTACAGTAGTGTCTGCTTTTTCCATTGCATAGCCATAACCGTTTTTGCTGTAGGCAACGGCAGCATTTCCCATAAACAGGTCCGCATACACCACACCGCCCGTTCCATGCACTTCACTCTTATCTTCCATGCCGCCATGTTTGGCCCAGCTGCTTTCCACAACACCCGTTACGCCATTTTCAAATTCAATGATCACCACCGAATTGTCCTCTGCTTTCGTCCTGTTTTTATGCAACACGGTATTCATACTGGCATACACACTTACTGCTTTTGCATTATTCAGCATCCAGCGAAACCATTCAATACCATGGCAGCCCATATCCATTAATGCACCACCACCCGCAAGGTTGATATCATAAAACCAATCTGAGTGCGGGCCGGAATGTTTTTCAGCCTGTTTCAGCATATAGATATCACCAACAGCCCCTTCAGACACCATGTGCCGTACCCGTTCATATTTGGGGGCAAAGCAAAGCTCTTCTGCGTACATCAGTTTTACGCCGGCTTTTTTGCAGGCGGCTATCATTTCATCTGCTTCCTCCAGCGTAACTGCCAGCGGTTTTTCAATAATGATATGCTTGCCGGCAGCCGCAGCTTTTAAGGTGGCTGCGGCATGCAGGTGATTGGGCAAACAAATGTCTACCACCACACACCCGGAATGCCCGATGATTTCATCCAGGTCATCAAACCATGCCGGAATAGAATGTTTATTGGCAAAGGCTTTTGCATTTTCAGCCCTTCGGGTGTATACTGCAACGACTGTTGCTTCAGGTACAAAGCGGTGATAACATTCAATATGGATGTCACTGATAAATCCGGCACCTAAAATGGCGACTTTCGTTTTTTGCATGGCAATTGTTAAATTGGATTTTTAAGATAAACATTTTTTAAAAACAAACACTAAATATCCGCAGGTAAAATGTGCATTCGGTTAAAATAATCTAATTTAAAAAATTCTGCAGACCCATTAGTAACTAATTTTACATTTCACAAAATATAGAACATAATATAAATGTCTCCTTTTTCCGGGCTCATTCTGTCGGCTATTTTGACGGTTACTTTTTTGGATTCCCCTGCACAAAAAAAATCAATTGATCAAAAAGTGGATTCTGTGCTGAGGTTAATGACACTGGAAGAGAAAGTTGGCCAGATGAACCAGTACAATGGCGATTGGGAAGCAACCGGCCCTATTACCAATGATGGCGACAAGCAGACACAGATACGCAACGGCGCAGTTGGCAGTATGCTGAATGTAACCGGAGTGGCGCATACAAGAACATTGCAGAAAATTGCGATGGAGGCAAGATTAAAAATCCCCCTGTTATTTGGACAGGATGTGATACATGGCTACCGGACGATTTTCCCCATACCATTGGGAGAAGCTGCCAGCTGGGATCTGCAGGCCATGGAACAATCTGCCAGGATTGCCGCAATAGAAGCCTCTGCAGCAGGGGTGCACTGGACCTTTGCCCCAATGGTGGACATTGCCCGTGACCCCCGCTGGGGCCGTATAATGGAGGGGGCGGGAGAGGATACTTATCTCGGCTCGCTCATTGCGGCTGCCAGGGTAAAAGGTTTCCAGGGGAAGGGCTTTGGCAATACTGATGCTGTAATGGCCTGTGCCAAGCACTTTGCAGCGTATGGAGCAGCAGTGGCGGGCAGGGATTACAATAGTGTAGACATGAGCCTCCGCCAGTTATGGGAAACCTACCTGCCACCATTTAAAGCAGCCGCAGATGCCGGCGCTGCCACCTTCATGAATTCATTTAACGACCTCAACGGTATTCCGGCCACCGGTAACGCCTACCTGCAAAGGGAAATATTAAAGGGCAAATGGAACTTCAGGGGATTTGTGGTAAGCGACTGGGGAAGCGTTGGTGAAATGATCAATCATGGTTTTGTAAAAGATAATTATGAAGCCGCCTTGTCGGCAGCCAATGCAGGCTGCGATATGGATATGGAAAGCCGCAGTTATACCAGGAACCTTTCAAAACTGGTGAAGGAGGGAAAGGTAAAAATTCCGGTGATTGACGATGCTGTAAAAAGGATTTTGAGAAAGAAGTTTGAGATGGGCCTGTTTGATGATCCGTATAAATTTTGTAATGAACAAAGAGAAAAGCAGGAATGGAATAACCCTGATCATCTCATTGCTGCAAGGGAGATAGCAAAAAAAAGCATTGTATTGCTGAAGAATGAAAACCATTTATTGCCATTGGCAAAGCAACCCGTTGCCGGTGTATCAAGAACCATTGCTTTGATTGGCCCGTTTGCAAAAGCTAAAAGCGACAACCTCGGATTCTGGAGTTACGACTGGCCGGATGATACTGCAAGGATAGTTTCTTTATGGGAAGGCGTTAAGAACAAAACAGGGGCCGAGACCAGACTGTTATATACAAAAGGCTGCGGCATTACCGACAGCAGCCGTGCCGGTTTTGAGGAGGCAGTAGCGGTGGCAAATCAATCCGACATTATCCTGATCAGTGTGGGAGAAGCCAGGGATATGACCGGGGAGGCCAAGAGCAGAAGTAACATAGCATTGCCCGGTGTGCAGGAAGAATTGATCAAAGCAGTGATGGCAACCGGCAAACCGGTAATTGTGCTCATAAGTGCAGGAAGGCCGCTGGTGTTTAACTGGACAGCAGATCATGTGCCCGCCATATTGTATACCTGGTGGCTGGGAACAGAGGCGGGTAATGCGATCGCCGATGTATTGTTTGGAGCGTATAACCCTTCCGGTAAGTTACCGGTGAGTTTCCCCAGAACGGAGGGGCAGGTTCCTATTTATTATAACCATTACAATACAGGCAGGCCTGCAAACAATGACACTGACCTTAACTATGTTTCTGCCTACACTGATTTATCCAACAGCCCAAAGTTCCCGTTTGGGTTCGGGTTGAGTTATACAACATTTACCTACGGTAATATAGAGCTGAATCAAACCAGCATCAAACCAGCAGAAAAATTATGGATAAAAATAAGGGTTGCCAATACGGGTGGATATGATGGAGAAGAAACAGTGCAATTATATATCCGGGATTTGGTTGGCACTGTGGTAAGACCGGTAAAGGAACTCAGGGGTTTTCGGAAGGTATTCCTTAAAAAGGGGGAAAGTAAAACCGTCAGTTTCAGCCTTAGTGCCAATGACCTTCGTTTTTACAATGATAAGCTGCAGTACATTTATGAACCGGGGGATTTTAAGGTATTTGTTGGCAGTAATTCGGTGGAAGTGAAAGAAGCGGATTTTAAACTGACAAAATAAAGGACCTGCCCCCCTTTGGCCATGAGCTCAAGGGCCAATTATTAGCAACCGACGCTGATTTTTTTATTATCTTGATACATTTAATAGCAATCTTTATCTTTGGCTCAAATAAAATGATATTATGAAGTTTATCGTGTCTTCTTCGGCTTTGCTTAAACAACTGCAACAAATCAACGGTGTGATCAATGCCAATACCGTGTTGCCTATTTTGGAAGATTTTTTATTTGAAATTGAAAAAAACAAACTGACGGTGGTGGCTACCGACCTGGAAACAGTGATGAAAGTGCATTTGGATATTGAAGCCAAAGACAGCGGCAAAGTATGTATCCCCGCTAAAATATTAATGGACTCACTGAAGAACATTGCAGAGCAGCCATTAACTTTCACCATCGACAAAAACTTTGGGGTGGAAATTACCAGCGACAATGGTAAATACAAAGTAATGGGAGAAAACCCCGACAATTTCCCCAAAGAGCCGGCAGCAGATGACACCAACGCTTTTACCATGACCTCATCGGCCCTGGTTACGGCCATCAACAAAAGTTTATTTGCGGTGAGCAATGATGACCTGCGTCCGGCAATGACAGGGGTGTTTTTTGAACTGGATAAAAAAGGACTTACCTGCGTGGCAACTGATGCTCACCGCCTGGTGAAGTATAAAAGAAAAGATGTAAAATGCCCTAAGACGGATACGTTTATCGCACCCAAAAAACCCTTGAACTTATTAAAAAGCGCTTTGCCTGATAATGATGATGAGCTGAATATTTCTTACAACAGCAACCACCTTTTTGTAAAACATGGCGGCACCGAACTGGTGTGCCGGTTGATCGATGCCCGTTTCCCTGATTATAAAGTGGTGATACCGGTAGATAATCCTTACAAACTGACCGTTAATAAAGCCGACTTTCAAAATGCCCTGCGCCGGGTAAGTGTTTTCAGTAATAAAAGCACAAACCAGGTGGCCTTAAATATCAGCGGCAGCGAACTGCAATTGGCAGCCCAGGATGTTGATTTTAGTTTTGAAGGAAACGAACGTATGGCCTGCCAGTATGATGGCGAAGATCTTCAAATTGCCTTCAATGCAAAATTTTTAATTGAAATGCTGAATGCTGCAGACACTGCCGAAATTAATATTGAATTAAGTACCCCCACCAAAGCAGGAATTATTAAACCAACCGAGATGGATGAAAATGAAGACTTGCTGATGCTGGTGATGCCATTGATGCTGAATAATTAAACCCCATCC
>JAYVUL010000053.1:0-16635 GCA_043787935.1 Chitinophagaceae bacterium
AATTAATACCTCTTACGGGGGAGTTATCTGCAAGGCTGTAGTTGTTTTGTAAATTACCATTGTTATTGGATGCCACACGTCCAATTCTTTCAAACCGGCGGCCATCAGTACTTCTTTCAACAGTATAGTGGCTGAGGTTGACCTCAGAAGTGGTACGCCAGTGCAGCTCTACTTTATCATTGTTGCTTCTTCCCGAAAAATCAAGTAATGTAACCGGCAGTATGTTTGAGGTAACCACGTTCACCGTATCCCTTGCAGACAGGCCGGCTGAGTTGGTTACTTTCAATTCAAAAGAGTAGGTACCCACAGTTAAGTTTGAAAGGTTAACAGCGGCACTGCCTGCATTATTGATAGAAAACTGCGCAGGGCCGGCGATTTTTGTCCAGGTAAAGCTTACAATAGTGCCTCCCCTTCCGGTTCCGTATAATACTACAGAATCAACAGGCAGTGATACCACTTTATCAGTTCCGGCATTGGCAACCGGGATACTGTCAATTGGTCCGCCCTTTATAATTATTTTGGAAGAAAAAGGTTGCAGGGTAAGGCTTCCATTATATACTGCACTGTCTACTCCAATGTATTTTGCATCAAGCAGTATCGTTTTTACGGCATTGGTGGCATTGTATTCAAAACGTACCTGGCTTTCAAAAGTGTTGATAGTAGCATTAGCCTCATAAAACTCAACATCATCAATATAGGTAGTTCCTGATGCTTCCTCTATGCCAATTACCAAACTGGCCGCAGCATCTGTTAAAGGGCCATCCAATAAGAACTCATGCGTTATTTTACCCGTACCAAAAGGCTTTGATTGTACTGCTATAATATCAGTGTAGGGTGAGGCGGTTTTCCTTAAATAAGCCCTTATCACACCATTAATAGAAGTTCCGACAGTGGTAACCCTTACAATATATTTTTTGCTGTTGCTTACCGGTCCGATTGGGCTGCTTAACTGGCAAAACCTTCCGGGATTGGATACGGCAAAATTAACCCGTAAGGAGCCTGCCCCGGTTATTTTCCCCGTATTATCCCAGGCTGCTGTAGCACTTGAACTATACATGGTTACCCCATTTATATTGGTCGCAAACTGGGGATTTGAAAATAAGTTGGAACCAAGGGTATTGATCAGCGTATAAGGCTGTATTTTTTGTGCAGGCTTTTTTGAATGAACATCATGACTGCTAAGTCCCGCCCATGAAGCTAAGGAGTAAGGTGATGAAGGCAATGCTACTCCGGCATCATAAATAGATAATATGATCCCTGCATCAGAAGGTGAATAGTAATAATTACTGTCAATAGAGCCCAGGGAACGAAGGTTATCCGTAAGCGTGGTTGGAACTGGTGTATTTATACCGGCATTGGTATAAAGAAGGTTTTTCTGTGACTCATTAGTCAGGAAAGATATATTGTTCTTAATGTTCAGGTCAGTGATAGACCCGTAGGTCCAGCGCATAAAGCTGATATTATTTTTATTATTGTATAAAGTATTTCCCCTCAGCGTCACATTATGGCCGTCATTGCTATGGATCCCACTCCTCGGAATATTAAAAATAGTATTATCCTCCACCGTCACATTCATTGACCTTCCGTCTAAAAAAATTCCGCTTGTAAAAATTGTAGTGGTGCCACCACCCAGGGGTGCCCCTATTCCATTCATAACAATGTTCTTTCTTACAATTCTGTTGGTATAATTTTTCCCCGGATTAAGGTCAGTGCCTCCAACCCAGGTGTAAATACCACCGCAGTCATCCAGTACATGACAGAAATTACTGACAACATTTTTCTGGATCAGTACGTCATTGCCGTTAAACTGAATCCCTGCAATACCTGTAGAGTCAACTACATTAGATTCTATGAGTGCGTTACTGGCAACGATAACTGTTATACCCCTGTAATCATTACCATCATACCAGGAACCCATACCCGCAAATGGCGCTGAATTTTTAACCACGCAATTTCTAATCGTAACATTATTTTTATAAGTGTCGCCAACTTCGATGCCACTGCATAAAACATTTGCTGTATTTACTCCATCCAATAAAATATCCCCACTGTTAAGAATTTGTACGGCCTTACCTCCGATATTGGTAATGTCGCAATTCTGAACCGTGATATTACCACCATTCATTGACTTAACGGCAGTGAAATTAGCGCCCTCAAAATTAAGATTGGCAACACTGATATATGTTTTTGTTCCCATATCCACCAATGTATCCAGGGTACTAACCTTTACTGAATAGTTAGCAGGTACATTGTTACCAAAATACACCAGGATTTTTTTAGCTGCAGAATCAAAATACCATTCCCCAAACTGGTCTAAAGTCCTGCGGTCATTCGTAAAAAAATATCCAAATCCACTGGAAGCCGGGGTCAACCCCTGCGCAATAGGGGAATTATACCCTTTTCTCATCCTGTAATTAATGGTGCCTCCAGACTGGCTGGTAATAATATTTCTTTCCGTTATCCACAAATTTTTGCGGATAACCACTTCAGCTCCGGTCCAGTTAATACTGGAAGATAAGGTGTTGTCTGTAATGGAGGTGGTTGAAAAAGTTTGATAAGTTAAATATCCTGCATTGGCATCATTGGCATTTGGATAGCGCCCTCTTAGCTGCGGCCTTCCATTGATGGCAACCATATTAAGGCTGCTCTTGGCATCAATGCTGCTTTCATAAACACCGCCACCAAGGGATGTCCAGTTACTGATAGTAGTAAAGCCTGAAATCATTGGCCTTGCACCGGTACCATAGGCAGAAAAATTAAGGTTATTTCTGCTCACGATTATGTTTCCATAAAATACATCTCCACGCTTGAAGAAAATGCTGTCATTTGCCGCAAAGAGGAATGAATTCACCTTGGCTGTCGTTCTCCAGGGGGCATCCGGTGTTTTACCGTTGTTGCCATCATTTCCGGAAACAGAAACATAATAATTTGTTGCATTTGCAATTCCTGCAAACATAACAAACAGTAAAAATAATAGTCGCTTCATAGTGGTAGGGTTTAGTTTTCGAAGGATATATTGATTATTAAATTAAATACAAAAGTTTACCAGTACGAAAAAAAAATCGTTTTTAATTAGTATCAACGGGTGATAATAATTACCTGTAAAACTATGGCAAGCCTTTCGGTCAGTTATAATAAACTGTACCGGTTAACTCAACACTTTCCCTGATTTTTTTAATGAATAACATTGCATTGTATTTGCCTTCACAGCAAGCTGCATGTTGTTTCTTGTGGGTAGTGGTTTCATAGTTTCTATTGTTTAATAAAACAAAAAATGGTATGGATCTGTTTTACTATCTTTTAGTATAAACCTTTGGAAAATTTAAAAATGAGGTGCAGCGTGGTTGCCGGTAGTTTCATTGATAGGGTTCCAGGGCTTACGGATTATTTAGTTTCTGGGTGTTGCAAAATTCAACTGAACGCTATCAGGGAAGAATTTTGCTGTTGATCTTTTACCAAAACTGTGCCAAAGATTAACTTTTAGTTGGCAAATCTAAAATTTCCGCAATTTTATTGGAAGATGAAATGCCTGTGCACAAAGGGTTTCAGGCGATGGACAATTACCATCAACGTAATAGCAGCGTAAAGTTGTTTTCATCATTTCCAAAATAATAGTACAGAAAAAATTGTTGCCGGGGCAGTACGCAAAAAACATCTGCGTGCCTGCCGGAATATTCTTATAACAAAAAAAATGGTTCCATTATTGCAATTCAGCGTTGCTTTTGAGAAAAAAGGGTACTTGTGCTTTTGGATATCGTAAAAACACGCATTACGGTATCGTATTTTTGGGGCAGTAAAAACATCCAATGAATAATTATTGATACCCTGTTACATAGCATATAAAAATGCTTTCAGCATTGCTGCATCCGCTTTTATTTTAGTGCTTTTCTTATCTAAACTTAATTGTTGCAGAATGGAACCAGGAATTGGAACCGCTTCACCAATTACCGGTTCTACCACATCATAAAACTTTACCGGGTGGGCTGTTTCCAGCACAATCCCTTTTTGCAGCGCATGCTCCTGCAGGTACTGCTGCAAGGCAAGGTAACCAACTGCTCCATGAGGATCGAGCAGGTAATGCGTATTTTGAAACACCGTTTTCAGGGTATGCTTTGTTTCTTCATCTGTAATACTGCAACTGCTCAGCACTTTTTCCAAATTGACAAACTGGTTATCAAAAATCTCCAGGATCCTTACAAAGTTGCTTGGGTTGCCCACATCCATTGCATTTGATATGGTGGCTACAGCATTTTTGGGTGCATAGTTTCTTGTTTTCATAAATGCCGGTACCACATCATTGGCATTGCAGGCAGCAATAAAATGCTGTACCGGCAAGCCGGATGCATGCGCTAATATGCCTGCACAAATATTGCCGAAGTTGCCACTGGGCACAGCAATCACGGGCGGGTTATCATTGCTTTCAACCCACTGTTTGTAGGCAAAGAAATAATAAAACTGCTGCGGCAGCCAGCGGGCCACGTTGATCGAATTGGCTGAGGTAAGAAATAATTTTTCATTCAGTTCCGCATCAGTAAAAGCTTGCTTTACCATTTGCTGGCAATCATCAAAAGTACCGGCCACTTCCAGTGCATGAATATTCTTTCCCAGTGTAGTCAATTGTTTTTCCTGCACCGAACTTACTTTTCCGGAAGGATACAGTATCACCACGTCTACCCCATCCACCTCATAAAAACCATTGGCCACCGCCCCGCCAGTATCGCCGGAAGTAGCCACCAGCACCGTAACTTTCTTTTGCAGATCTTTTACAAAATAAGCAAGGCACCGGCTCATAAACCTGGCACCGATATCTTTAAAAGCCAGTGTGGGCCCATGGTACAACTCCAGCGAAGAAATACGGTCATCTACTTTCACCAGGGGGATATCAAAGTTGACCGTTTCCCTTACGATCCGGCGTAACTCCTTTTCCGGAATGGTATCACCTACATAAGGAGCAATGACCAGGTAAGCAATTTCTTCATTGGAATATTGCCTGATATTTTCGATGAAGTCTTTTGGTAATGCAGGTATCCGCTCTGGGAAATACAAACCCTTATCTGGTGCCTGCCCCTGTATGGTGGCCTCCCTAAAACTTACTTTCGGCGAATGATGATTAGTACTGTAGTATTGCATTTTTTGATTACTCTTTTACTAATTACACTAATTTTTACTAATTACACTAATTCTTACTAATTACACTAATTCCTTATTATTGAAGATGCTTATGAATTATTACTAATCACTGATAACTTATCACTAATAACGTATCACTGGTAACTAACCACCGATCACCTTAACCCCCTGCATATTAATCGTAGTAACATAAGTATGATAAGCCAATCCTATCCGCTCATAAATTTCTTTCATTACGTTCTCTACTTCTTTCGCAGTAACTTCCTTTTTACTCAGCATAAATAAAGAAGGTCCGGAGCCGGAGATGCCGCCCCCCAGGGCTCCCGCTTCCTTGCACCGTCTTTTTACTTCATCAAAACCGGGAATCAAAATACTTCTCACCGGCTCAATGATTACATCTTCCAGCGAACGGCCAACCAGGTCTAAATCATTTTTCATAAATCCTGCCACTAACCCTGCAATATTCCCCCATTGCCTGATGGCATCTTTCAGTAAAACTTCTTTCCGTAAAATTTGCCTCGCATCCTTGGTGCGTACTTCTATTTGCGGATGCACCACGGTTACAAATAATTCCGGTGCCGGTATCACCACGATATCCAAAGGATGGATGCTCCTTATTAAAGTAATGCCGCCATAAATGCATGGCGCAATATTATCTGCATGCTTTACCCCCGATGCCACTTTTTCCCCGAACATGGCAAACCTTACCAAATCATGATTAGTGAAAATATTGCCCAGTAAATGATTGGCGGCCACCACTGCCCCTGCTGCACTGGCTGCACTGGAACCAATACCACTGCCGGGTTTAATTTTTTTGTGGATAGTTACCTCGAAGCCAATATTACCATCCAGTTCATTGATCATTTCAATCAACGGGGCTCCGGCTGTATTCTGTGCAGGGTCTGACGGTAAGGGATAACCGTCTGCGCTATGAATAATAATCTTCCTTTCCTCCAGCAACTTTACTTCCATGAGGTCATTGGGATCATTCAGGCAAAGGCCTAAAATATCGAAGCCGCAAACAAGATTGGCAACCGTACCGGGTGCTAAAACGGAAACAATCTTTCCGCCCCCATCCCCGCTGGCCAGCGGTGAATTATTTGTAGTGTCTATTTTTTCCGGTGAACTCAATGTTTATATATTTTTATTGTGTTACTAAAAAACCACCAATCATTTTATTCTAAACCTTAAATGAGTTTGTTCCCTCCTGACTGATTAGAGTCGCCGAATAACTCCCCTTTAGGCCCGCCCGTGCCATTCGGAAGGGGGATGGGCGTTACACCCTTGAAGCCCTGATGATATCTGCAAATACACCCGACGCAGTTACTGCGGCACCTGCACCGGCACCCTTGATCACCAGCGGCTGATCGGTGTACCTGTCGGTATGGAAAAGCACAATATTGTCTTTGCCATACAGGTGATAAAAATCATGCTGCGGATCGATATGTTGCAACCCCACTGCAGCTTTTCCATTTTCATACTTTGCCACAAACTTTAATTTATTTCCAGCCTGTGCTGCTTCGTTGTATATTTTTTTGAAATGCGCTTCATGCGCTTCCATGGATTGATAAAAATCCTCTACCGAACCTTCCATGCAAGCCGCAGGCATAAAGGAATTATTGGCAATATCTTCCATTTCGATATGCTCGCCTGCCTCCCGGGCCAGTATCATTATCTTGCGCATTACGTCTTTGCCACTCAGGTCAAGCCTTGGATCCGGCTCTGTGTATCCTTCTTCCTGGGCCTGTTTTACCACGGAGGCAAAAGATCTTTTACCGTCATAATTATTGAAAACAAAATTCAGGGTGCCACTTAAAACGGCTTCCATTTTGTGCACATTATCCCCGCTCCTTACCAGGTCATTCAGGGTGGAGATGATAGGCAAACTGGCACCCACATTGGTTTCAAAAAGAAACTGTGCATTAAACTCGCCGGAAAGGTTCTTCAACTTTTTGTAATAGTCATAACCGGATGAACAGGCTACTTTATTACAAGCCACCACTGAAATACTTTTTTCCAGCAATTTATCGTAGGTGCCGGCAAGCATTTCATTGGCGGTAACATCTGCAAAAACCGTATTGCGTAAATTTTTCACCTGCACGGTTTTAATGAACTCCTGCATGTCCATTGGTTGGCCGGCATCCAGTAATGCTTTCCAGTTATTCAACTCAATTCCCTGTTCATTAACCAGCATTTTTTTACTGTTTGCCAAACCCACTACATTTATTTTAAGGCGCATGTTTTGTAAAAGGTATTGCTGCTGCTGTTGCAGTTGTGCCACCAGTTTCCCTCCTACATTGCCCACCCCCGCAATAAACAAATTGATCTCTTTATAAACGGTTTCAAAAAATTCTTCATGCAGCACATTGATGGCTTTTTTTACATCATGTACAGAAATCACGGCAGAAATATTGCGCTCGGAAGACCCCTGTGCTATTGCTCTTACATTCACGCCATTGCGGCCAAGGTTACCAAACATTTTGCCGCTGATGCCCGGGTGGCTTTTCATGTTGTCTCCCACCAGCGCTACAATTGCCAATTCATTTTCCACAATGATAGGGTCAACTTTTTTTGTTTCTATCTCGTACGCAAAAGCTTCATCAATGGCCTTCTTTGCTGCTGCAGCATTAACCGCATCAATGCCCACACAAATGGAATGTTCGGAAGAAGCCTGTGTGATCAGCGTTACATTGATCTGCTTTGAAGCCAGTGATTCAAACAATCTTTTTGAAAAGCCGGGAATGCCCACCATGCCGCTGCCTTCCAGGCTCAGCAAAGTAATATTGTTGATACTTGAAATACCACGGATACCATTTCCATTCACCGTTGATTCCCGCTGAATGATAGTGCCTTCATCCTGTGGGGCAAAAGTATTTTTTATCCAGGTAGGGATGCCCTTGCTGCTCACCGGCTGTATGGTAGGCGGATAAATTACTTTGGCGCCAAAGTGCGACAGTTCCATTGCCTCCTGGTAAGATATCTGCGGAATGATTTTTACATTGGCCACCAGCCTTGGGTCTGCTGTCATCATGCCGGATACATCCGTCCATATTTCCAGTACATTGGCATTTAATGCTGCAGCCAGGATGGCGGCCGTGTAATCCGAGCCACCCCTTCCCAATGTAGTGTTGATGCCATTGGCATCGCTGGCCACAAAGCCCGGCATCATAAACAGGGATGCCGTTGATGCAGAAAAGTAATCGCTGGTTTTTTGGTTGGTTACCGCAAAGTCAACAGCGGCCGAACCAAAATTAGAATTGGTAGTGATCAGCTCCCGGGAATCCTTCCATTCACATTCCCCCAGTGCTGTTTTTAACTTTGCTGCAATAATTTGTGAAGATAAAATTTCACCATAGCTCACTACCCTGTCTTTTGTTCTTTCAGACAATTCCTGCAGCAAAAAAATACCGTTGCAGATATCTTCAATTTCGTTGCACAATGTTTTTACCAAACTTAAAACACTGCTTTGCTCTGTAAGCGGTATCAGTTCCCGGGCGGTCTGCAGGTGGCGCTGTTCGGCTTCCTGCAATTTCTCTTTGTACGACTCATTATTTTCAGCCGCCATTTTGCAGCATTGCAACAACATATCGGTAATGCCGCCCAAAGCAGATACCACCACTATCGTTTTACCTGTTTTGATCTTTTCTGTTACGATCGCAATCACTTTGCTGATGTTCTCCGCATTCTTTACTGAACTTCCCCCGAACTTTAAAACCTGCATGACTTCTGTATTTGTATGTGTTATGTAAATTAGTATTTGTTATTCCCAGTTGGTAAAAAAAGCGATAAGCCCAATGCTGATATGAAAATGTGCAACCCTTAACGGGTTGTAATAATAGTAGTAAGTGTGGTTCCTTCAGCAGTAGCTGTAATGGACAATTTGTATAAGAGGTTGCTTGATTTCACTTGTACCACTTTTTTTTGAGAGGGCTAAAGTAGTAAAATAATTCTAAACCAGCCGGAACTATTTAAAATATTTAAGGTATTTTCATGCTTTCGTTGCATTGCTGCCAAGATTATTACATTTTGATTAAAATTTATTGAATATGGACCACCAGTCTACCCGCGGATTGCAGCAGTTTAAAAATTTAGTTGGCATCAAGTTTCAGTTGTACAACAGCCTCTTTACCTCTCTCCCCTTTCACCGGATAGAAAAGACGGGTATATTATTATCCCTGTTATCAAACAATTGCGAAGACGGCTACAAGAAAAAGCAAAGCCCGACAGAAATAATTGAAGAATTTTTTTCAAAGCATACCACTTACCAGCAACCACAGGAAAGACTGGACCTGTTGTTTCGTTTTATTCAATATATCGAAAGGCAGGTGGTATTGTTTGATGCACTGGAAGATGCTTCTTTCCGTGAGGTGAATGACCTGGGGGGCGTCGGCACATTAAAACATTTAGAGAGCGAAGTAATACAAAATAACAAACAGGAAGAGCTGAAAGAAAAACTGAAGAACTTTGCAGTACGGCTGGTACTCACTGCGCATCCCACACAATTTTATCCGGGTGCGGTTTTAGGCATCATCAATGATTTGTCCAATGCCCTGGCAGACAATAATACTTCACAAATAAACATGTACCTGCAGCAACTGGGCAAAACACCTTTTTTTAAAAAACAAAAACCAACACCTTATGATGAAGCGATGAACCTCATCTGGTATTTGGAAAATGTATTTTATCCAGCATCCGGCAGGATCATCTCCTTTCTGAAAAATCAATTTCCCGATACCGTCAACGACAGCAACCCAATCATCAACATGGGCTTCTGGCCCGGTGGCGACAGGGATGGCAATCCTTTTGTAAATGCCGCCACCACCTTAAAAGTAGCAGATGCACTGAGGGGCGGCATCATCAAATCCTATTACCTGGAAATACGCAGGATCAAACGCAGGCTTACCTTTGAAGGGGTGGATGTTATCCTGAACAATATAGAGAACGACCTGTATAATAATATTTTCATCCCAGGCCAGCGTACCCAGTTATCCAAGGAAGGTATATTAGCAGAACTGAATAAAATAAGGGAGATCATTATTTACAAACACAATAATCTATTCCTTTATTTAGTTGATCACCTCATCAATAAAGTACATGTATTCGGGCTGCATTTTGCTTCCATTGACGTAAGGCAGGAAAGTACGATACATGGTAAAGTGCTGGACCTCGTTGCTGAAACAACGGGTGTTTTGCCACCGGGTTATGCCCGCTTGAACGCAGCAGAAAAAATGGCAGCGCTTACCGGTATCACGGCCACAGTGGACAAACTCAATACAACCGATACCACCTTTGCAGATACCATTGATTCCATCAAAGCCATCAAAACGATCCAGGATTTTAACGGCGAAGCCGGTTGCAACCGGTATATTATCAGCCAGTGCAACAGTGCCTTAAATGTGCTGGAAGTATATGGCCTTTTCTTATTATCCGGATGGAAAAAAGAAAGCATGAGCATTGACATTGTGCCGCTGTTTGAAACAGTGGAAGACTTGCAGAATGCCTTCGGTGTAATGGATACCTTGTACAGCAATGCAACCTATTTCGCACACCTGGCCAAACGAAAAAACAGGCAAACCATAATGCTTGGCTTTAGCGATGGCACCAAAGACGGCGGCTACCTGATGGCCAACTGGAGTATTTACAAAGCAAAAGAAGAACTTACCAGCATCTCTAAAAAATATAATATCGAAGTGGTTTTCTTTGACGGGCGTGGTGGCCCCCCTTCAAGGGGTGGAGGCAAAACGCATAAGTTTTATGCCTCCATGGGGCAGAATATTTCTAACCGGGAAATACAATTAACGGTACAGGGGCAAACCGTCAGCTCCAACTTTGGTACCATTGATGCCGCCCAGTACAACATTGAACAGTTGCTTCATGCCGGCATTTCCAATGACTTATTTAACAACCGCGAGATCACCCTGGAAAAAGAAGAGGAAACCCTGATGCAGGAGCTGGCCGATGCCAGCTATGTAAAATATGTTTCCCTCAAAAATCATCCTTATTTTGCCGACTATTTATCGCAGATAAGCCCATTGAAATTTTACAGTGAAACCAATATAGGAAGCAGGCCCGCAAAGCGTGGTGGCAGCAATAAATTATCTTTTAAAGACCTTCGTGCCATTCCATATGTGGGTGCCTGGGCGCAGCTGAAGCAAAATGTAACCGGTTACTTTGGGGTAGGTACAGCTTTACTGGAATTAGAAAAACAGGGAAAGTTTGACCAGCTGAAAAAATTATACCAGCACTCCCTTTACTTTAAAACATTGCTCGACAATTGTGAAATGGCGATGAAAAAATGTTTCTTTCCTTTAACTGAATTTGTAGCTAAAGATGAAAAGTATGGCGAGATTTGGAACACTATCCATACCGAGCATTTATTAACCAAACAGTACATATTAAAATTGTCCGGTAAAATGGAACTCATGAGCGACTACCCTGTAGACCAGCTTTCCATCAATATGAGGGAAAGGATCGTACTTCCGTTGCTCACTATTCAGCAATTCGCTATCATGAACATCCGGGAAATAGAAGACAACCTGGTTAACTCGCCATTAAAAGCAACCTATGAAAAGCTGGTGATGCGGTCTTCATTTGGGATCATTAATGCAGGGAGAAATTCGGCGTAATTTTTTTGGTGGAGGCGCATATTTTAATGGTCCCGCCCGGGGCGTGATCATACGCTTGTACTTTTTTCTTTGTGCTGCTTTGCCTGCTTTTCCCCGGTGATTACAAGGCAAAGCAATACCTAAGGGTTAGCCGCATTAAGGTTGAGTGGCAACACCCCCCTGCCTGGCGGGTCATTTTCAAACCAGCCTGTTTGGGTGGAGCAGTTCTATTATAAAAGAAGAATAAAATTATTTTTGTTCTTTTCTTTGTTGCAGGATATTTGGATTCAGTTGCTTTGCTTTATTGATATAGGTGTTCGCTGCTTCTATATTTCCTGCTAACTGGTAGGCAATGCCCAGGTGATAACAAGCCACTGCATTGGTTGGGTCTGCAGCCAATGCTTTGGTAAAAAAATCAATGGCAACCGTATGCTCCCCTTTCATCCCATGTGCCACACCCAGTGAATGTAAAGTTTCATAATCACCAGGTTCAATACTGTATGCTTTGTTTAGGTAGGTAATCGACTTTTCCAGGTTTCCTTCTTTTTCTCCTGCCTGCCTGCCCAAAGATTTATAAGCAATAGCCAGGTTTCTAAGGGCTTCCGTAGAAGAAGGATTTATGGCCAGTGCTTTATTATAACAATCAATAGCCGGTTCAAATTTTCCCAGCCCGAAATATCCATTTCCATAATTGAACCACGCAGTATATAATAAAGGATGGATGCTGATTGCCTTTTCAAGGTATACTATTCCTTTGTTGATTAATTCAGTCTTTTCTTTTGATTCCGGCTTACCGGCACTCCTTGTTATATATTCACAACCCAGTGCATTATTCAGTTTTGCACTTTCAGCAGAAGTTTTAATATCTGTTTCAAATAATACAAGATTGCTTTGCCAGGCCGGGTTGCGGTTTACAGTCATTAAACCAAACAACAATGCAACGATGCCGGCAAAGAAAAGCGGCATTTTACTTCCCTGTTTAGTTTTTGAAATATAACATAATAAAAAAGCAATGGCCAGGCAAAAACCAACAGAGGGCATATACGTAAACCGTTCTCCCATATTGGTGCCTACCGGGAAAAACAGGTTCGATACGATTAACAAAGCAATCCAATATAATAACCCGGCATATCCTGCTGCATGCCGTTTCAGGGCCAGCCAGATGGTACCCGTAAACAACGTAATATTCAGGAGTAAAGAAATGATCACCCAAATATTATTTAACTGCATGATGGGTATCTGCCTTGGATAATAATCATGTGTAAGCGGATAAGGGAAGATCAATAGTTTGATATACATTCCCAGGCAATAGAAAACCGTTGCTAATTTTTCTGTTACCGAAAAGGAAACCATTTTTCCATTTTCCCATTTCAAAAAAGGATTATTTAATAATTCGGTACTATCCGGCCCGGAAAATACAGCACCATTTAATATGGCGCTCCTGACCATAAAGAAAAAAATAAAAACAGCTAAAAAAGGAATCGTTTGTAATAAGGATTGCCCCATGCTTTTCTTTTTGAAAATATATAATGCTGCAGGAAACCAAACCAGCAGCGATAGGGCATTTTCCTTGGAGAATAATGCAATACAAAAAGCAAGGAGTGCTATGAGGAGAGAAGATGCTTTTTTATTTTCCATCCATTTCATTCCATACCAGAGCGCCGATAAGCTCCCGAGCAAAGCCATGAGCTCATCCCTTCCTTTTATATTGGCTACCACCTCACTATGAACAGGATGCACACAGAATAACAAGGCAGTGATAAAGGAAACTGATAACGTAAAATAAAGTGAAGAGACAGACGACAACAAATATTTCAATACCCGGAATAGTAATACACAGGTAAATGCAAACAATAAAATATTGACCAGGTGGCTTAATAAAGGATTTGACCCGAATAAACTTCTTTCTACAGCAAACATAGCCAATGTAAAAGGGCGATACCTGCCTCCATACACCAGTTGGTCGGAGCCTGCCTTATTAAAAAAACCATAAAAACTATCATGGGTAAAAATATCCGGGATACCAGCCACCCCCTGCTTAGTGAACACATTGTCGGTAATCACTATTGCATCATCCATTACATATTCGTAGTTAATCGTTTGAATATATAAGAACGATGCCACGAAAAATAATAACCATTCGGCATACCGGCCCGAAAAAAAACTCCAGAATGGATCAACCGGAATCTGTGTTGAATTATTTTTGCCTGTATTATCAATTGCAGGTTGGGTTGCTAACTCTTTTTTTAATTTCTTTTTACTGGCCATAAATAAATGTAGATATTTTACCTGGTTGTTGAAACCATTTAAATTTATTAAGCCAAGAAAGTTATTAAATTTTTATTGAATTGGCTATAGGCACAGAGCCAACGCAGCAGGCAATGGGGTAACCGTTGTGGAGAATAAAATATTTTTCAAAAAATGCCAGCTGCTGCAATTAGATAGCCAGTCAAAAAAAAACATGCAAAACGAGTTGCATGTTGTATTGTTATTTCATAGAAATTGTTCAAAAATTATTACGCTAAAATTATCCGGAAAAACCCTGCATGGAAGCCGGGTTAAAAAATCAGGTATCCTTTTCCTCTTTGTTTATTTTATCAATGGTATCCCAAATTTTTTTCTTGAGCCCTTCCTTTTTCCAGGTAGTTTTTTTTATTGCATATAGTTCCAGGCCATTTTGCAACAGTCTCAATTCAGCGGCAATTTCCGGATGCTCCTTACAAAGTTGTTCCACTTTTTTTCGTTCCCCGGCTGTTAATAAACCAAGGCAATAATCCATCAGGATGCCACTGCTAATAATTTCCCCAATATTCATTTATATCCGGTTTTTTAATAAAGTGAGCGCCATGCGCCCCCTTGTTTTTACAGTGCCAAGTGGCAATTTCAATACTTTCGATACTTGTTCATAGGTACATCCTTCAAAATAAACCAGGTCCAGTACAACTGCATATTTAGTATCGAGCGCTGCGGCCATATTTTTTATGGCAGAAAGATCCAACCGGTCTGCAATTCCTGTATCTGCACCAGGTTGAAAATTTTCGTTCTGCAATACCTCATCATGTACGAGGTGCTTGTAAAAACGGTTCTTATTGGAGCGAATAAAATCAATGCCCGTATTTCTTGCAATATTCAGCATCCAGGTATATAGTGTTCCCTTTGCTGCATCATAGGTATCAATTTTTTTCCAGATTTTAACAAAGGTATCTTGTAACAGGTCTTCCGCTATTTCTTTCTTTTCTACAATATGATATAGCACGCTGAACAGGGCGTCTGCATAATTATCATACAGCAGGGAGAAGCCCCTTTCACTTTTTTGTTGCAACAGGCCTAATAAATTTTCTGCAGGTTTTTCTTTTGCACTTACTGCATACATTTTATTGGCAGGCAAACTAAGATAAGAAAAGTTTTTTTGTGAATGCGTTTGAGTAGAAATCATCTTGCAAAAAGTTTTGTCTGTTACTGTAATGGCTTAACTGGTTAGTTTTTAAAAATCTGTTGTTACTTATTAAACCTATGCCATCTAATCATTTAAGAATATTTTCGATTGCCGGCCAGTCCTATATTTTTCCCCAGCTTTTGGTAGATTATTTTTTTAGGGCTGCTATCCTTCATCTCCTCATAAGAAAGCTGTATGGCAATCCGGAGCAACATGGTAAATATGCCAACATAGTTTTGATCGTATCCAAACTGCTGCTTACGTATGGAAATAAAGGTATCGGTGAGTATTTTTTCAGCCAGCTCTTCTGATTCCACAATGGAATGAACCGCTTCGTATATATTTGCAGAAAACATATCATACAGGAATTCAAAATCTTTCCGGCTACTGCAATTCAAAAATGACTGTCCCATTTGTTCAGGATTTTTTGTTGTATATAATATAACGGGTAGTTGAAAAACAGTTGTCTTAATTTCACAATATCCTTTGCAACCACATCCTGTTTTCTTTAACAAAAGTATAGTTGCCTTAACCCCGGTACAATAGTGACAATCGCTATTTTTCATCCCTATTGTTGGCTGGGAATGTAACAGGGATAGGCATTTGAAACAATAGCGATAATCACTATTTTTATACCAAATCAAGTTTTTTATAACCCCATGCAATCAAATTACAGCCGTTTAAAGGATGCCGAAATATTATACAGGAAGATGCTTGACCTTGGCGAAAACTATTTTGTACAGGATGAAATTTCCGAAAAGGACAGCTTCATGAGAGAAGCCGAATTCCTGCTCCAGGGCGTTAGGGGAACAGATGCGGTTATCGGGATTTTTAACCACAACAATTATTTACCAGTGTTGGAAGTGGGCGAAAAAGAATTTTGGGGTGATTTACCTGAAGTTCCCAAAGAAGAACGGATGGTGCAGATCATGTCGTTGCTGGATAAAAACTATGCTTCGTTTTTTACTGACTCCGTACAATGGTTCCAGGACACCTTAGCTGCCATCCCTTTCCGGCACCGGGTAAATGTTTCCATTTTTCATTGTGGCATACGCTACGTTCGTTTAGACGACTCCCCCATTTGCCTGTTTTCCAAAGGCATGCCCATCCATTATGATGCACAAAGAAATTTCACCTTCACTTTCAATTATGTGCAAAATGTACATCACCTTTTTAAGAAAGATTTTCCTCATTACTGGATAAGGATTGCTTTTGGAGCCAACAGGGAATTTGTACATACCCTGCACTCTGCAGATAAAAAAAAGGCTTCAAAGGATTTATTATCACAACGGGAAAAGGAAATATTAAAACTGATTGCTGAAGACTTTGATACAAAAGAAATAGCAGAAAAACTGTTTATCAGCACCACCACCGTTGGCCATCACAGAAGCAACATGATTGAAAGAATTGGTGCAAGGGATACCACGGCATTGGTGCAGTTGGCAAAGATGGCAGAAATCATTT
>JAYVUL010000054.1:0-3103 GCA_043787935.1 Chitinophagaceae bacterium
CAGGCATAGCCAGAGCAGCAGCAGCCCAAAATAAAATTCGCCGATAAAAACAGAATAGGTTTTTAAAATGCCAATGCCCTGTTTGGCAATGATGGCAGACATGGCGCCGAAAACAGCCAGTGGCGCAAATTTCATTACATAGCCCGTCACTTTCAGGATGATATGGGCCGTGGCATCCAGGGCCCGCACCACGGGCTTTGCCACATCGCCCAATGCTGCTGCTGCCACACCAAAGAACAGGGCAAACACTACGATCTGCAGGATCTCATTCTTCGCCATCGCATCCACCACACTGGCGGGAAACACATGGTAGAAAAAATCTTTTACGGTTAAGGCAGCTTTATCAATCCCTGTATTTACCGTACTATCGGGCAGGGATAACTGCATGGCACTGCCGGGTTCAAAAATATTTACCAGCAACATACCCAGTAACAAACTCAGCAGGGAAGCACTGATGAACCAGAGCAACGTTTTACCACCAATGCGGCCAACGGCTTTGATATCCCCCAGCCTGGCCACCCCCACCACCAGCGTGGTGAACACCAGCGGGGCAACGATCATTTTGATCAGCCGCAGAAAAATATCTGCCAGTATGGTAAACCAGTCCAGTTTTTTATCCCGGGCCTTCAGGCTTTCATTTTTTTGAATAGACACCAGGTCTTTTTGCTGCCGTAAATTTTTGTAGGCGGCAGCTGCCGTGTCTGTTTGTGCAGCCAGTGCACGGCTGAGCTGCAGAGCCGAATCGGATAATAATGTAACCAGGGCCTGGGCGGCAGTGCCGTTGCCGGTTGCCAGCAGGTTGGCGGTGGCGGCATGCTGCTGTGCGGTAATACTTTTTTGCTGCTCCAGCAGGCGGTTATAAAGAAAGGTATCTTTTATTTTTTCATACGGCTTCATTTGCTCCTGCAACTGTTTTGCCTGCAGGTCTGCATTGGCAATCCTGGTATTTTCTGCACCGGTATAGTTTTTATTGAGGATAAACCCGGTAACAATACCCAGCAGTAACGCTATGCCGATATACAGGGTGAGTTTGTTACGCTTTTGAGGTGCATGATCCATATACTGCAATTAGTTTTGCAATATAATATTTAATAGTTGTTATCTGCCGGGCGGGTTAAAAAATGTGGTACTGTTTCACATTGAAAAATCAAATGACAACGATGTTGTCCTTTTCTGCATCCTCCCAATCTCTGCGTGGTATTTTTGTACGCAGAAACGCAGATAACACAGTGTTGCTTCGTAAAATTTCCTAAATGATACACGACTAAAAATGTAGCGTGAACCCGTTATTAAGATTTATTGCTTATTTTTCCGGTATAATTATTTACCAAAAAACCAAACCGTTAATATGAGTTTATTTACAAAGAAACCAATTCAAACGCTGTTGGATGAAGCGGCAGATTCGGAAAAAGGATTGAAGCGTACCCTTACTTCCGGCTCCCTGGTAGCATTAGGTATCGGGGCCATTATTGGTGCAGGGTTATTTGTGCGTACTGCTGCTGCCGCTGCTCAAAATGCAGGGCCTTCCGTTACCCTTGGTTTTATCGTGGCAGCTATTGGTTGCGCCCTGGCAGGCCTTTGTTATGCAGAACTTTCTTCTTCTATTCCCATTTCAGGAAGCGCCTATACGTACACGTATGCTACCATGGGTGAATTGCTGGCCTGGGTTATCGGTTGGGACCTGGTACTGGAATATGCGGTAGGTGCTGCCACCGTTGGTATAGCCTGGAGTGAATATTTAAACAATTTGCTGGTGCATGTATTACACTGGAAACCCATCGCCTATGCATGGTGCCACTCTCCTTTTGAAATATCAGCGGCTACCGGCGAGCATGGCATGATCAATATTCCTGCATTGGGTATTGTATCGCTGCTGAGTTTGCTGCTCATCAAAGGCACACAGGAGTCCGCCTTTGTAAACGGGATCATTGTGATTACCAAAGTGAGCATCGTGATCCTGATCATTATTTTTGGCTGGGGCTTTGTAAATGCCGGCAACCATACGCCTTATATCCCTGCAGCGTCTACCTATACCGACCACCAGGGCATCAGCCACAATTATGGCGGCATCATGGGCATACTCGGTGCAGCAGGGGTGGTATTCTTTGCCTTCATTGGTTTTGATGCGGTGAGCACTGCTGCACAGGAAACCAAGAACCCCAAAACCGCCATGCCAATGGGCATCTTAGGTTCCCTGGCCATATGTACCGTATTGTATATTTTATTTGCACACGTGCTTACCGGCCTTGCCCCTGTTGAATTTTTCAGAACCACCGGTAAGGAAGCTTCTGTATCCACTGCCATCACCATGTATATGCCCGGTTACGAATGGCTGGCCAAACTGGTAACCGTGGCCATCCTTGCAGGATTTTCTTCTGTGATACTGGTAATGTTGCTGGGCCAGAGCAGGGTATTTTATTCCATGAGCCGGGATGGGTTGCTGCCAAAAGTATTCAGCGAGGTGCATCCTAAATTTAAAACCCCTTACAAAGCCAACCTGATCATTTTAGTATTAGTGGGACTGTTTGCTGCCTTTGTTCCAGGCGACATTGTGGGTGATATGACCAGCATCGGTACCCTGTTCGCCTTTATTTTGGTGTGTGCAGCCGTTATCATTTTAAGAAAGACCGACCCCGACCTGCCACGCCAGTTTAAAGCACCGCTGGTACCACTAGTACCCATACTGGGCATTATTGTTTGTGCGGCCATGATATTGGGCCTGGGCTGGACCAACTGGTTGCGTTTGTTTGCCTGGCTCGCCATTGGCTTTGTGATCTATTTTGGGTATAGCAGGAAGCGAAGCAAACTCAGCAATATTTCCGACATCCTGCCCAAGGCGTCTGACTTTGAAAAGAAACCATAATATTTTCTGCCCTTTTATAAAAATCCTCCGCCTGCCGGGGGATTTTTTATTATGCCGATAGAAAAAAGGTATTGAACCCGGATTTTGCAGTGGGAATCGTAATGAGCCGAAAAATGGCAATAAAGACAGGCGTTTGAGCCAATTTTTTGGTCGAAAACATAGTGAACTATGGTGAGATCAAAAAATCAAGCAAATGCCTGTGTTTGAAGCATTTTTTTCTCGTAATAGATTTCAACTGCA
>JAYVUL010000055.1:0-12987 GCA_043787935.1 Chitinophagaceae bacterium
TTAATGGACATGATCTGCACTGATAAAGGCAAGACACTTGCTGAAGGCAATAATTTTTTAAAAAAAACCGGTGGTGCACCCACTAATGTTGCTGCTGCTATCGCCGCACTTGGAGGAAAGGTGTTACTGACCGCAAAAGTTGGTGCCGATCCATTTGGGAAACAACTCATTGATGAGATGAACAGCTTTGGCGTAGATACCACCTGGATGCTGAGAGACCCAACCCATTTTACCACGCTGGCTTTTGTAAGCCTGATGGAAGACGGCGAAAGGGATTTTGTTTTCAGCCGCGGCGCCGACGGACAATTGAGTGAAGCCGATATTGAAGGCATTGATCTGAATAAAGTATCCATTATTCATTTCGGTTCTGCTACCGCTTTTTTACCCGGGCCTTTACAGGCGGCGTACAAAAGATTGCTGAAAGAAGCGATCGTAAAAAATATTTTCATCAGCTTTGATCCCAATTACCGCCACCTTTTATTTAAAAATAACTCACAAACTTTTATTGACCAGAGCTGGTACTTTTTGCAGCATTGTCATTTCTTTAAAGTGAGCGATGAAGAAGCTATGTTGCTAACGGGCACCACTACATTAGAAGCAGCGACTAAAGTGCTGTTAGAAAAAACAAATGCCGTATTCACCATTACATTGGGTAAAGAAGGTACTTTATTAGGCTACGGTAAATCAACGGTTACCATACCAAGCATTGCTGTAAAGCCGGTAGATACAACCGGTGCAGGCGATGCATTTGTTGGCGCAGTGCTGTACCAGTTAAGTAAAATTGACAATGAAAAAATAACGGCTTTGCCGCAACAGCAATGGGAAGCCGTGATTGCCAATGCAAACAAAGCCGGTGCAAGAACCTGCGAATACCTGGGTGCCATGGAAGCCTTTAAGCATTTAAGCAATAATATTTTTGAATAAGAACATTTCAAGCAAAGACACTAATAAAGAAATTAAAGAAGCAAAGAAAGGACTTGACAACTTTGCCTTTTTACGTCTTTGCTTGAAAAAAAATTATATCCATGTACAATCCTCAAATACACCAGCTCATCAACAACTGCCTGCAAAAAAAGGCAATCGACATAGCTGGCAAAGACAATTTATTTTACACCCGTTTTGTCGCCAATACAGCTTCCATTCATTACCTGTACAATGAATTGTACCAGCAACATCCTGATGGGCAATCATTGTTTACAACGCTAATCAGCACCATTACAGACGCCTATTTAAAAAGGTCAGCAGTATTAAAGAAATCTGATGATGAAAAGGAAATAAAAGGTAACTGGTTTTTGAGCAATGATATTGCAGGGATGAGTTTGTATGTGGACAGGTTTTGCGGCAGCCTTCCCAACCTCGGAGGTAAGCTGGATTATTTTAAAAAACTTGGCGTTAATTTTCTGCATCTCATGCCTGTGATGCAAAGTCCCGCAGGCGAAAGTGATGGCGGCTATGCCGTGTCGGATTTTAGAAAAGTAGATGAACGTTTTGGTACGCTTGCTGATTTAAAAAAGGTACAGCAAAAAATGAGTGCGGCAAAAATGTACCTGATGATTGACATAGTACTCAACCACACCTCTCATAAACATGCCTGGGCAGAAAAGGCAAAGCAGGGGGAAAAAAAATACCAGGATTATTTTTATATGTTTGATAACAGGACTATTCCTGATCAGTATGATGCGGGAATGCCTGATATTTTCCCTGAAAGTTCACCCGGCAATTTTACCTGGAGTAAGGAATGCAACAAATGGGTGATGTCTGTTTTTCACAGTTACCAGTGGGATTTGAATTATACCAACCCGGCAGTGCTGGTGGATATGCTGGATAATATTTTCTTTTATGCCAACCTGGGGGTGGATATTTTACGCATTGATGCGCCTGCATTTATCTGGAAACAATTGGGCACCACCAGTCAAAATCTGCCACAGGCACATACGTTGTTGCGGTTGATAAAACAATGTGTGCAGGTAGCCACTCCGGGAATGGCGTTGCTGGGTGAAGCCATCGTGGCACCAAAAGAGATCATGAAATATTTTGGAACCGGCATTTATACCGCAAGGGAATGTGACTTTGCCTACAACGCTACTCATATGGCTTTGCAATGGGATGCGCTGGCAACAGGCGACATAAAAGTTATGCTGGCAGCCCAGCATGAAATTTTACAAAAACCCTTTGGCACTTCCTGGATTACGTACACCCGGTGCCATGATGATATTGGGTTGGGCTATGATGATTACATGATACAGCATGCAGGCTACAATCCCTATGAACACAGGAAGTATATCAAGGATTACTACTCCGGCGTTGCAGCCGGTTCTCCAGCTACCGGAGCGTTGTTTTCCGTAAACCCTAAAACACAGGACGCCCGCATCAGTGGTTCACTGGCCTCTCTGTGTGGTTTGGAAAGTGCATTGAAAGAACAAAACGAATACCAGGTGGAAATATCGGTAAGAAAAATTTTGATGATGCAGGCGCACAGCTTTTTTATCGGCGGGGTACCCATGTTGTTTTACGGCGATGAAGTGGGATATACCAATGATTATTCTTATTTAGATGAACCGGCAAAAAGCTATGACAACCGCTGGATGCACCGCCCGGTAATTGACTGGGAAAAGAATAAAAAAATTGATGAGGAAGGGAGTTTGGAACAACGGATATTCTCAGGTACACAACAACTCATTGCTGTCAGAAAAAGGTTGGCCATGGTGGCCGATTATAAAAACCTCACCTGGCTCAGCCCCTTCAATATCCATGTGGCGGGTTACCTGCGTACACTGGATGAGGCGAAATTGTATTGTGTATTCAACTTCAGCAATCAACCTGCCTGGTTATCATGGGCTGCTTTTAAACAACATGGTCCTGCTCCGGTTGAATTATACGACCACTGGCAGGATAAATCCTATCCGGTTGGTTTTGATCATGAATATTTGATTTTAGAGCCTTATAATTTTTGTTTACTGGAGCAGCAATAGAAAAATATTTTTAAATCCTTCTCTATTTTTTATAAAGCATCCTGGTATTTTTTCCATGTGTTGCCTACCCGGCATTAAAGGGATAAGGGGTCTCTATTCCAGGAAACCTGGTGTTTGCCGAAGTATTGGATTTTGCCAAAAAATAGAGTAGCCTTATAGCGCAGGAAGCAAAATGATGCTGTATTTATTGAAGGGAAATGAATTTCCATTTGAACATAAAGAAATGTTGTTGCTTTCGCATGCCAATAAATTTTCAGCTTGCGTTACTGGGGCAGATGAAAATTTTCTGCACCCCAGGTGATTTTATTCCGGTTAGTTATTGTTGCCAAAAGCCTTTGCAATGACGTAATAAAAAACGCTGTCTAAAGACAGCGCATTTTTAAACCAACTTTTAAAGACAGGTATTCTTTTATTGCCTGTTCAGCGTATAATTCTTTCCATAATTATTATCCCAATATTCAACGCCATTCACTTTATAGCGTATGGCATAGATCACTTTAGTTGCAGCAACCTCGGTGGGTGCAGAAACAGACCATTTTTCAAAGTCACGGGAATTGGGACTTACCCAAAAGTTAACACCTCCATATCCATACGTGTTTGCATAAGACATCGGAGCATACTTAACAGTAGTCCAGTTATCTGTGGTATATACCAAAGTCACCTCTTTGTTGTAATTCAGATTTTTTAGATCGGCATAAACTTGAAGGGTATTGCCATACCTGCTGCCGGCAAAATAACTGTGATAATTGTCGGCACTGATAGCAAGGCCATCCTGCATAAACATGCCATCTGTAATATAAGGGTTGGAAATACAATAATTCCTTCCGCCGCCGTTGTCCCAATATTGCTGGCCGTTTACAACATACTTCAATGCAAACTCATCACCAAAGCCCACACTGGAAAAATTGCCTGCATCAGGGGTGCCCACACCATAGTTTAGCTCCCATCCCCAGATCTCTGTATTATTTTCTCCAGCTTTTATATAAGAAAGAGGAAAATCCCTCCATGAACCATCACTCATTTTATGATGAACTAAAACCTGCTTGCTATAGGCCAGGTTAGCTACTTCCGCATAAAAAGCTTTCTCCCGGATATACGAACTGGAATAATAAGCTGCTACCGTTCTGGCTTTCAACAATTTTATTTTTTCATTGGAAGCCAGCCTTGCAGCCGTGGCATTTTTTGTTTTGCCCGCTTCAGTTACCGTTTCCTGTACGGGCATGTCTTTCTTGCAAGAAACAAGGGCAAATACTAATGCTGCAGCTGTTAATAATCTTTTCATATATAAATGTTTTAGCGAAGATAAGTAATTAATGTGTAAATAATACACATTATAGTCATTTATAGTCGAATTTTTTTTCCTTCCTGTTATTTCAGCACCTGCGAAGCCGGTGGTTTTGGCAATTAAATAATGGCGTTGCAAGGGCTTGACCCCTATTACCAGTAAAATTTTAGAAGGCATTAAGCAATCGGATTTTGTAATTGCCGATGTTAGCGAAATGAGCTCAAATGTGTTTTATGAAATTGGTTATGCTAAAGGTATTAACCACGAGGTGATCATTACTTCGAAAAAAGGGACTGACCTTCCTTTTGATATTAAGGACTTTCCCGTAATTTTCTATGATAGGTTAAATTTGAGTGAGACGCTTATACCAAAACTTGACAATTTGATCAGTTCAATCAAAATAAAAAACTAGGTATGGATATTTTGTAATTGAACAGTGTAATAAAGCGCACCGTACAAATCTTTTTTATTTCCATATAAAAATCAATCCACCACAAAATCCTTCCGTCCGTTACCTTTGCGGATATGCACTATGGTTCAATAGAAAATATCAGTAAGTCGTTTGGGATAAGAGTACTCTTTAAAGACATCAGCTTTTACATTGAAGAAGGGGACAAGATTGCATTGGTGGCCCGTAATGGAACCGGCAAATCAACCTTGTTGAAAATCATTGCAGGCCTGGATACACCTGACAGCGGCACGGTGTGGGTGCATAAAGATGTAAAGGTGATCATGCTGCAGCAGGAAACTCCTTTTGATGAAAACAAAAGCATCTGGGACAATATACTGAGGCTGGATAACCCTGTGGTGAGAATAGTGAAGGAATATGAAATGTTTTTAGAAGCGGAAACAGATGATGTGCATCTGCTGACAGAATTGATGGGCAAGCTGGACGAATACAATGCCTGGAATTTTGAGAATGACCTGCAGCAAATATTGGGTAAGCTGAACCTGCATCATTTAAATGAGCCGGTAAAAAACTTAAGCGGTGGCCAGCGCAAAAGAGTAGCACTTGCACAGGCGCTGATAGAAGCACAACTGCATGAAGGCAAATGCCTGCTGATACTGGATGAACCCACCAACCACCTGGATGTAAGCATGATTGAATGGCTGGAAGATTTTTTAAGTGCACAAAAAATTACGCTGCTGCTGGTAACGCATGACCGTTATTTTTTAGATGCGGTATGCAATGAAATTATTGAAATAGATGAAAGTAAAGTGTTTGAATACCGGGGCAACTATGATTATTTTTTAGAACAGAAAAGTCTTCGCCACGAAGTGCAGGCGAGTGAACTGCAGAAGGATAAAAATATTTTCAGAAAAGAACTGGAGTGGATGAGGAAGCAGCCAAAAGCAAGAACCACCAAATCTAAATCGAGGCAGGATGCTTTTGCGGTGGTGGAAGAAAGGGTAAGCCTGAAAAAAGAAGATGCCGAAGTAAGCCTTCAGGTAAAAATGACCAGGCTGGGCGGCAAAGTGCTGGAGATGATCAAAATAAACAAAGCCTATGGCGATAAGGTTTTAATAAAGGGGTTTGATTATACTTTTAAACGAGGCGAGCGCATTGGTATTGTTGGAAAAAACGGAGCAGGCAAATCTACTTTTCTAAAGATCGCTTTGCTGCAGGAGAAACCTGACAGTGGCAAGATCAATCATGGCGATACGGTGGTGTTTGGCAACTTTAACCAGGAAGGCCTGCAATACAAAGAAGATAAAAGAGCAATTGAATATGTAAAGGATTTTGCCGAATTTTTTCCACTGGCAGACGGCACCAAAATAAGCGCCAGCCAGTTTATGGAGAAGTTTGGTTTTAATGCAGAGCAACAATACACACCTTTAAGTAAATTGAGCGGTGGCGAAAAAAGAAGGCTGCATTTGCTGAGTGTATTGTTTGTAAACCCCAACTTCTTAATATTAGATGAACCTACCAATGACCTCGACCTGCAAACGTTGCGGACGCTGGAAGAATTCTTACTGGACTTTCCCGGCTGCATTTTAATTGTTAGCCACGACCGCTATTTTATGGACCGGCTGGTGGATCATTTATTTGCCTTTGAAGGCGATGGAATGATAAGGGACTTCCCCGGCAACTACACGCAATACAGGGAGCAGTTGAAAAATAATACGCTCACAGGATCATTCATTCAAAAAGCTCCTGAACCGGAAGTGAAGGAGAGCAAGCCACAGCCCGTATCGAATACTAATCAAAAACTTTCATTTAAAGAAAAGGCGGAACTGCAGGCTTTGGAAAAAGACATGCCGGCCCTGCAAAAAGAAAAAGAAACCTTAGAAGCAAAAATGGGGGAGGGCAACCAGGGCTTTGAAGAACTGCAGAGAGCGGCAGAAAGGATCAGTGCGATAATAAAATTACTGGATGAAAAGGAAATGCGCTGGCTGGAACTGAGTGAAAGGGTATAAAAAGATTTAGTAAATTTGGTAAAACCATTTTTTATGAGCAAGGAAAAACTCAAAAAAGAATTGCATGAGCTGATTGATAATATGGAGGATGAGGAAATGCTGAGTATAGTGAAGGAGGATATTGTTGCCTATCAAAAAGCGGGAACTGGATTTGATGACCTTTCAGATTTAACCCCGGAGGAAAGAGCAGAGTTGGAAGAACTGGCAACAGAAGACCCGGAAAAGGATACTGTAAGTTTTGAGGACTATAAAAAAGAGATGAAACAATGGCTCTCAAAATTGTAGTTAAGAGGCGTTACATCACCAATCTTCAAAAAATTGCATCCTATCTTTACCAGCATTAGGGTAAAAAAGTTGCAGATGAGTTTGTATCAGTAGTAGATAATAAACTTTTGCTATTGGCCAATCTGCCAAATGTTGGTATACAAACAGGTTTAAAAAATGTGAGAAGTGTACTTGCAGGAAAGGGTTTTCAGAATAAAATCTATTTTTCAGTTAAGGGCAATCAATTGATCATTATAAATATCAGGGACACCCGTCGAAATCCTAAAACCAACCCTTTCAATAAAGTTAAATGAACCAACGCTTTTACTCCCTCGATGTTTTCCGTGGTGCCACAGTTGCTTTAATGATCTTAGTAAACAACCCCGGAAGCTGGGGCCACCTGTATGCACCACTGGATCATGCGGTATGGCATGGCTGCACACCCACTGATTTAGTATTCCCCTTTTTTTTATTTGCTGTTGGCAATGCCATGGCATTTGTATTACCCAGGCTGGAAGAGAAAAATATTTTCTGGCAAAAAGTAATTAAAAGAACGCTGTTGATTTTTATCATTGGCTTATTGCTCAACTGGCTTCCTTTTATCAAATACGATGATGCCGGGAGCCTTGTTGCAAAGCCGTTTGACAGCCTTCGCATATTTGGGGTGCTGCAAAGGATAGCGCTGAGTTATTTTTTTGCTGCTGTTATCATTCATTTTTTTAAAGTAAGAGGTGCTTTTATCGTGAGTGCTTTTATTTTACTGGGGTATTGGTTTTTATGTGTGGCAGCCAATCCTGCAGACCCTTTCAGCCTTACCGGCTGGTTTGGAAGCAAGGTAGACCTGGCATTGCTGGGCGACAAACACCTCTATCACGGGGAGGGGATTGCCTTTGATCCTGAAGGGTTGATGAATACCTTTGGTGCAATAGTACAGGTGATATTTGGCTACTTCGCCGGTAACTATATTGTACAAAAGGCCCGCCCGGACGACCCGGTCGGACGGGGCAAAACGCAGGAAATGCTCAATGGCTTATTTGTTGCTGCAGCGGTGCTCATATTTACCGGCTATTGCTGGGATATGGTTTTCCCGATCAACAAAAAGATATGGAGCAGCAGTTACACTATCTACACCACAGGCCTGGCCCTGCTTATTTTAAGTGTGATGATTTACGGTATAGAATTTAAAAAACAAACCGGTGCCTGGAGCAGCTTCTTTAATGTATTTGGAAAAAATGCATTATTCATTTTTGTATTGAGCGGGGCCTTACCACGGTTGCTTAATTTGATACGAATTGAAAATGGTTTGGACGAAAAGGGTAAGCCTAAATACCTTTCCCCTTTCGGCTGGTTTTATGAGCATACCACCAAAATGATTTTCCCTTCCGACCCCCGGATAGGGTCGTTATTATATGCGCTTTCTTTTATAGCCATGATGTGGTTCTTTGCCTGGCTGCTGGATAAAAAGAAGATCTATATCAAAGTGTAGGATTGGTTTCACCCACAGAATAAATTAGTTTCACACAAAGGACGCAATGAATACAACGAAACAAAGATTGCTTTGCGCCCTTTGCATCCTTTGCCTCTTTGCGTGAAATACCTCTTTCCGTAAAAAAAATTACAAAGCAGTAACCTTGTAAGAAGTAGTAAAAATTGCATTGCCTTCCGGAGGCAGAATTATTAAATTGATACCATTGTTAAAACTGTCGGGTGGGGCGCTTAAATTTTCTATGGCAATACTCCGGCGATGTGGAGGAGTATATATTTGAAGGTAAGGATAACTTTTATCCGGCCTTATTTCTATTTGTATTTTTTTTGAAGGGTCTCTTAAAACACAGAGTGGCTGGCTTTCTGCAAAGTTTAGGGTAAAACAATCGTCAAAACGGGTACTGCCGATTTTTTTCAGCGAACAAAATTCTTCGTAGGGACTGATCTGGCCGGTGGGTATCATTCCGGCATCAAAGGTCATCTGTTCCTTGCTTTGAAATGCTAATAACAAGTCATCGATCTTTCCGCCAAGGGTAAAGTAAGGGTGCCAGCCATCCTGCACGGGTATCAGGCATTCGTCCCGGTTAAAAATATCGGTAGAAATAATCAATTCGTTATTTTTTTTGAGGTGGTAAGTCACCACACAATCGTAATAAAACGGATAGCCTTTGTCGGTACTGCGGTATTTATATTCAATAGCAATGCCCGCATGATGTTTATCGGCATATTGGTAAGTAACCGCAAAGTCTGCATCATATATCAAACCATGTAAGGCATTGTCGCCCAGAAAAAATTTCTCTATCCTATATGTATGGTCGCCAAATTGGTAGGTGCCATTTTTTATCCTGCAGGCAAAAGGGGATAGCTTACAGCTTTTGAATCCATTTGCAGTAACATTTTTTTCAAAGTCATCCAGGCTTTTGTAATTATCTATTACATTCAGAGAAGCGCCATTTTGCCACACATTAAACGAATGTAAAATTCCGCCGCAGGTAGGAATAATTTCAACAGAGGTATTGCTGGAAAGGTCTTTGAGCACAATCAGTTCAAATCCATTTCTACTATTGGTTTCTACAGCAAACATACAAGAGTGGTTATTCAATTGGGTTGTTGATAAAAGTAATGCGCTACGAAGCTAATAAAGAAAGTATTTTTAGTGGGATTTATTTTACGGGGGTAATTAAAACCAGCCGCAACCAATAGCCCATTTATGGCAGGTTTGATTATTTTTCCTTTAATTTGCAGGAAATTCCTGCTATTGGCTCAATTATACTTAATTAATGTGGTTTTTTTTAAAAAAGGGAGTCTTTCGTAAAAGCTTATTGCAATTTGTATGAATTTTAAAATCAGTTTTTTATTTATCTCCGTATTGCTGTTGGTTTCTTCTTTATCGGGGTATGCGCAAACAAGCCCGTTGGCCGTACAAAATTTATCTTCCATCAATATTGATGATTTATCCGACAATGAAATCGAATCTTATTTGCTTAAAGCAAATGAAAATGGCATTTCCGATCAGAATATGTACCGGATACTCCAGGAAAAAGGATTGCCCCAGGCGGAAATAGATAAGTTGACAGCCCGTGTTGCAAAGCTTTCTGTTGCAAAAAATACAAGCCCAAACAATAACCAGCAGACGGATACAAAGCATGCCAGGGACAAAAGGTTTTCCGTTCAGGACGCTGTGGTTCCGGTACAAAAAAATGAAAGCGACCTGTCTGTCTTTGGGTCTGAATTATTTACTACCAGTAGTTTGGCATTTGAACCAAATTTGAGGATTCCCACCCCATCAGGCTATATTCTTGGCCCGGATGATGAACTGATCGTTAATGTATTTGGCTACAGTGAAAAAACATATAATTTAACGGTGAATGAGGAGGGTAATATTTACATTCCCCAGGTAGGGCCCATCTTTGTTAATGGGTTAAGTATAGAGCAGGCAAGTGCTAAGATCAGGTCAAGGCTGGCGGCTACTATTTATAAAGCTATCGGGGGCGGACAAACGAGGGTGCAAATTTCACTGGGCAAAATACGGAGCATCAGGGTAACGGTTATCGGGGAAACAAAGAGGCCCGGCACTTACACCGTATCATCACTCACTACCTTATTCAACCTGTTATATTTATGTGGTGGGCCTACAGACCTTGGCAGCTACCGGAAAATAGAATTAATCAGGGGCAACGAACTGAAACGCACAGTTGACCTTTATGGCTTTTTATTAAAAGGCGATCAAAAGGATAATGTACTCCTCCGGGAGGGTGATGTGGTAAGGATACCTTATTATATCACGAGGGTAATGGTAAACGGGAATGTAAAGCATAGAGGGAAATACGAATTGACTGAAGGGGAAACATTTAATAATGTATTGCAATACAGCGGCGGTTTTGCTGATGATGCCTATAAGGCTGCGGTGACTATTTACCAGCTAACAGAAAAGGAAAGAAAAATTACTGACTTATCCAAAAGCCAGTTTAGCAGTTATATGCCATTTTCAAGTGATTCTATTGTGGTGGGAATGTTGCTGAACAGATATGAAAATAAACTTACTGTTAAAGGGGCGGTAATGCGCCCCGGTGAATATGAGTTAAGCAAAAATCTTACACTGAAAGAACTGCTGGAGAAGGCTGGTGGTGTTAAAGAAGATGTGTACACCAAAAGGGGAAGTATCAGCCGGTTAAATAATAATATTACCCCGGCATTGATCTCCTTTAATATTGATTCTGTGATGAATGATCAAACCACTATCTACCTCAAAAAAAACGACAGCATAACAGTATATTCAATTTATGATCTTGAAAATGATATCAGGGTATATATTGATGGAAAGATTAAACGGCCAGGGAAATATAAATGGGTGGAAAATATTACCCTCAGGGATATTATTCTTACGGCCGGGGGCCTCACAGAATCAGGGGATATGGGCAATATTGAAATTGCCCGGCGGATAGATAATGTAAACCTTACAGCGCTTAATCATCTGCAAACAGAGATTATTACGGTTGATCTATCTGACAATGCGAACGAAAAAGATATTTTATTGAAACCTTTTGATGTAATCAATATCAGGCAAAAAACAGGCTATACCAACCAACGTACAGTTTTTGTAGAAGGGATGGTGATCACTCCGGGGAGGTATACGCTTAATATGAGCGGCGACCGGATCAGTGACGTATTAAAAAGAGCAGGTGGCTTCCGGGCCAATGCAGATACTACGGCCCTGGTAATAAAGCGCCCCTCCAAAAAGAGCCAGTCGCTGGATGACAGGGAAAAGATTTTTTCAAAATTATTGAACATCAACCCCGATAGTATCAATACAGCCGAAAGGATAAAAAATGAAATATATAAAGATTACGATAAAATAAGTATCGACCTGGACAAGGCACTGCATCAAAATAAAGAATCAGAAAATATGCTGCTGGAGGATGGGGATATATTAACGATTGAACAAAATACCAACCTGGTTAAGGTTAACGGAGAGGTATACTTTCCCACAATTATACCCTTTAAGCAAAATGAAAGTTTAAAATACTACATTCAAAAATCAGGAAGCTATACCGACCAGGCCCGTAAAAACGGCACATTAGTTATATATCCCGATGGGAAGGCAAAAAAGGTGAAACACTTTTTATTTTTTAAAAGCTACCCCGAAGTGGTTTCAAGATCCGAAATTTTTGTGCCGCAGAAGTCTGATAAAAATAAACAGAAATTATCCTTAGGGGAATGGTCCGTAGTGTTATCTTCCCTGGCAATCATTGCCAATGTGATTATTAACCTTCGTAAATAAAAGAATATGGAAAGGGACGCGGGCGAACCAACAATTGACAATAACGCAGCTACACCTGCAGATAACAATGCGGAGGCCAATATCATCACCCGGCTTTTCCAAAGTATTTTAAGCAAATGGTGGATTTTTTTTATCATCGGCATCGTTGGTGGTGTTGGCGGGTTTATCTATGCAAGTAAACAAAAAGCGGTATACGAAAGCTATCTTTCCTTTGCCCTGGATGAAGGTGGTTCTGAAGGCGGAATGTCGGGGGCTTTAGGATTGGCTGCCCAGTTTGGAATATCTCTTGGCGGTGCCAAAGATGTATTTACCGGGGATAATATTCTTGAAATAATGATGAGCAGGCGGGTGATTGAAAGTGTACTGCTGTCTGTTGATACCTTTGATAATAAGCCAGTAACCTTAATCGAATATTACCGCCAGAATGAGATTCCCAAAAAAGAAGAAAATGCCAGGATAGCTGCTGTTCACTATTATCCAGGGCAGTCTAAGAACGGCTTCTCCTATCCTCAGGACAGTATATTGTACAATACTGTTTTAGATTTTAAGCAAAATCATATTTCGGCAAAAAGACCTAATAAGAAACTTAATATTTATGAATTGACTGTTACCAGTTATAACGAAAAATTTTCTAAAGTTTTTACTGACAGGCTGATTAATGAAACCAATCGCTTTTACACTGAAATCAGCAGTAAAAAAGCATTGGAGACCTTAGAGATTTTAGAAAAAAGGGTGCCGGATATGAAAGGTAAATTAGACGCAACAATTGCTAATAAGGCAGC
>JAYVUL010000056.1:0-40876 GCA_043787935.1 Chitinophagaceae bacterium
TGATTTCTTAACGGCTTATATTGAAAATTTCTAGCACTTTTTATTCGAGGCCACAGCGAGAATGCGTTTGCGAAGTAAATGCCTAATCCTATAAATAAAATTGCCCTTTATATAAATTTTGCCAGCATGCTCAATGGCCTCTGATGAATTTCCGTTAATGGCAGTTAAAACAGCTTCCTTTGATTTGTAAACCGGGCTGTAGATGGCATAGGTTTTGGTTAACCTAACATTGTTATCCTTGTAACAGCCGGAAAACAGCAGCACAATACCAATAACTGTAAATACCTGCCATCGTATAAACTGATTATTATTTTTCATACAACGAGGTTTTGATTACTGACAATGTATTTACTAATACGATTGCATGAGATAATAATTTATAGTTTTTTATTTGCCGGGCGGTATCATCCATCCGGTAAATAGATTAGTTGTATTGTTATTAATTCACTGACTTCATTCTTACAAATCAGGTTGACGAGATATTGAGATCAACAAACTAATTTTATTTCTTTACTTTAGGCAAATAAAAAAATCAATGAATTTTAAAAAAATTATTGTTAGGCTATTTTTAACGGTAACAATGCTGGCAGGTACAATATTCTTTTTGCATGCGCAAAAACTTATAGATATAGTTTTAGTGGGTAAAGATGGAATAACTGATGACGTAAAAAAAGCAACCAGTTTTATCGCTATTAAAGGTTATCCCGGAGGAGTGTTTGAGCGCATTGATTACAAATTGCAAGGTCCGATTATACAACTAAGAACTTACTCAGATTCTACCTTAACTTCGTTAAGCGGAAGAAGTTTTGAGTACACACTACAAGGCAGACTTTATAAAAAAGGTTATTATAGCAATAACCATAAAACCGGTAATTGGGATTACCTGAATGATACAGGCAAAGTAATAAAAACCGAACGGTACGAAGACGGGGTGTTAGTGAATGCTGATGTGAAAGATACGGTTGATAAAAAAAATACAACCAGCTATCCGGATGAACGGGAGGCTGTATATCAGGACAATGAAAAAGACTGGATAAAATATATTCAGGAAAACCTGGACCCTAATGCAGCAGTCCATTCAGTAAAAGGGGGGCAGGTGCTGGCTCGTTTTGTAGTAAATACAAATGGGGCTACTGATGATATCTACATGGAAAAATCGGTGGAGTTTGTACTGGATGAAGCTGCCATTAAAGTAATACAGGATTCACCGCCATGGACGCCAGCTTTTCAAAATGGTAAAACTATGAAAGCTTACCGGCGGCAGCCACTGACTTTTGTTGTAAAAGAGGAATAGCGCTATATCACCCTTCTGTTGCCAAACGAAAAAAAATAAGATGCAAAACAATCATAATCTTTTATGTTACCGGTTGATATTGTTATTAACCATTACCTGCTGTATGGTAGGTACTATTTTAGCGCAGCAAAATAAAAAAGCCCGACAGGTAGTTTTCAGAAAACACATTCTGAGTAATATTTTTGTTTCAGAAGGTGTAGCCACCGGAGATGTAAACAGGGATGGAAAAATGGATATTCTTGCCGGCAATTACTGGTTCCGGGCACCAGGCTGGAAACGAAATCTTATTCATACAGATACATCAAATCCGGTACCTGGATACAGTACCAGTTTTTTAAATTACAGTATGGATGTAAACAATGACGGCTGGATTGATTTGATAAGATTTGATCAGCCGGGCGGCGTTTGTATGTGGTACGAAAATCCTCAAAATAAAAAGCAATTATGGCAGGCTCATTTGATTTTGAAAACCGCCGGTAATGAAAATCCAGCTTTTGCAGATGTTGACAGAGATGGAAGAATGGACATTATCTGCAATGATATCATCGCCAAAGAAGTAATTTGGTTAAAATCACCTGCTACTAAAAATGATACACTATGGCTACGACATATTATTAGTAACGATCCCGGTTTAGGCACGGACAAGTACACCCATGGACTTGGCTGGGGCGATATAAATAAAGATGGTAAAAACGATGTAATCATAAAAAGTGGCTGGTGGCAATCGCCAGAAAATATAAATACCAGTAACTGGCAATTTCACAAAGCTGATTTTGGTGCTGACTGTGCAAACATGTTTATGCTGGACGCAGATAAGGATGGAGACGGGGATATCATCAGCTCCTCCGCACATGATTATGGTATATGGTGGTATGAACAACAACAAAATGATAATGGAAATCCTAGCTGGATAAAACACACAATAAGTAAAATTTTTTCTGAATCTCATGCACTGGCACTGGAAGACATCAATGGTGATGGCTACCCTGACCTTGTTACTGGCAAACGATATTATGCCCACAACGGCGGCGACCCGGGCGGTCATGAGCCCGCTGTTTTATATTGGTATGAATTTATGCCCAAAAAGATTCCTACATGGATTCCCCATTCAATCGATACCAATTCAGGTATAGGTTTAAGCATAGTTGTGCAGGACATCAATAATGATAAGAAGAAAGACATCATTATTTCTAACAAGAAAGGTGTGTTTTTTTTTGAACAATTATAATTGTACCTACCAATAAATTAGCTACCGGTAAAGAGGGTGAATCAGCCATGGCCGGCAAAATAACTGGTGTCACTGTTAATATAAAATGCGGTACAACTTCGGCATTGAATTATAGAGCGGAGTCCATCCCTTCTAAATAGCATAGAAATTTAGTATTAAAACTAAAAGCCTACCGGCGTTAATGGCAAAAGTCCAGCTTTCATTTATTGTAAAAGTTTTGTCGCCGTAAATAATTCCTGAAAATCCGGATAGTATTGTTTACAATACTAACTACCGGTTGAGATGAAAGCTGCAAGGTTAAATAAGCTGCCACTTTTGTTTTGATGGCGGAATAAATGCCTCCGTTACCATTGATTATCTCCTGGCCATTTAACTGCACTTTAGAAACGGCCGCCTTGTGATTGTAATCAAGTGTTATCGTCATTCTCTCATTCCCAAATACGATCTTTCTTTCCTTTACATCATTGCTGATTTTTGCAATCTGGGCAAAACCTGCATGGAATGATCGGATAAAATAAAGTACCAAAAATAAATGTAAAGGCAATGGCTTTTTGAGTGTCATAAGTGGTTACTATTGTGTGTACTGATCAACAGCCAAAGCCATATTGATACAAAGACATTTAAAATAAAAAGATACAACAGTTTGTTATTAGCTAACCTGTGTTTACTGTAAGAATTTATTTGAAAAATTAATGAAATATAAGAGTATAAATATTCAAGAAATGTGTTTATAATAAATTTCTCAATCGGGTATATCAGATAGAAAATAAGGTTAAGATTATTACTTACTCACTCCTCCCCCTGCACCGCCATCTGCAAAGTATACACCGATTCTGATGCCGTTATCAACAACAGGTCGCGGTGGCGACCACCAAAACACAGGTTGCCCACCCACTTGGAAGGCACAGGTATGTTGCCCAATTTTATGCCTTGCGCATTGTACACCGTTACACCCACACCAGCGAGATAAATATTGCCTTCCCTGTCAATGGTCATCCCATCGGAGCCCTGGGCTGCAAATAGCTGGCGGTTGGTTAAACTGCCATCGGCGCTTATTTGATAGTGGTAAGTTTTGTTATCGTTAATGTCAGCCACATACAGGGTGCTGCCATCTGCCTTACCAACTATGCCGTTGGGCTGTACCAACAGGCTGTCAACAATCACAGCTTTACTTTTTCCTTTGGGTAGGTAGTACACATAGCAGCCTTTTATGTCCGGCTTTTTTCGTTGCCAGTAGTCCCGCTGGTAGTAAGGATCTGTAAAATAAATGCCTCCCTTTTTATCCACCCACAGGTCGTTGGGGCCGTTTAGTTTTTGACCTTCAAAATTGCTTAATAAAATCGTTACCTTCTTTTTAAGTGTAATGGCCCGCAGTTCATTTTGTTCATCAGCGCAGGCTATGATGCGTTGTTGCTTATCAAAATACAAACCATTGGCACGACCGGTTTTGTCCATAAAAACAGACAGCTTTCCATTGAGATCATACTTCCATATTTTATCATTTGGTTGATCTGTAAAATAAATATCACCTGCTTTATTAACCGCCGGGCCTTCAGCAAACGCAAATTGCTGCGGCAGTTTTACCAGCGTTGCACCAGGTTTTACCACTTTAATAGAACTGAGCAACACATCAGACTGCTGGCTAAATGCAGCAACTGCATTCAATAAAGTAACCGTAAATAATAAAGCTTTGTTGGTACTCATTTTTAAAGAATAAAATTTATATAAATACATTAAAATAACAGGCTATTGCAATAACAACATCTGCTCTGCTGGTTATTATTACTTTGTAAATTTTTTCACCCCGCCCGGTTTTACTTTTAAAATATTTCGGTTGGCATCAAAATTCAAACTATCAATACACAATTTCCTTAGCACGTAGGCTTCTTTTTGTGGGTAAATACGATGGTATAAAATATAGTCCTGCCCCTTAACTGTAAACACGGTATGATGGCCAGGGCCGTAGGTGGAACTATCTAACGATGTGGAAAGTATCGGATCGTTAACACTTGCTGTAAAAGGACCAAACGGGGTATTGCCTGTGGCATATCCTATTTGATAAGTAGGGTCAATAGCTTTACCCTCAGAAAACATCAGGTAGTATTTACCGTTTCGTTTTATCATGTGCGGTGCTTCAAAATAGTTAGGTGGAGTAACCTCTTTTGGCACACCATCAAATGTTACCATATCCTTTTTTAATTTTACTGCCATGCAATGCCCGTTTACCCAATTAAAACCAGAGCCCCAATACAAATACGCAGCACCATCAGTATCAATAAAAACATCGGCATCAATATTATGTACATTGGGAAAATCATTTTTTGTTACTAACGGCGAATTGTCTGCCTTTAAATTTTTCCATGGCCCAAGTGGCTTGTTGCTTACCCCTGCCCAAACTTCACTCCCTACCGAAACGTACATGTAAAATTTTCCGTTCGCTCCTTTTCTTACAGAAGGCGCCCATACTTTTGAATCGCCGGAAGTTGGGCTGGTACAGGCTTTTTTGGTAGGCCAGTTAATATGATGACGTGTAAATTTTTTAAAATTGTTGGTTTCAAAAACTGCCAGTTCATCGCCACCCCACGGATCAATGGTTGTATAAATAAAGTAGGTATCGCCTTCCTTTACAATGGTAGGATCTGCAAAATAGCCGGGCAGTATTGGGTTGGAAATAAAATTTTTACCCATTTGTGCCGCACCAATAAAAACAGTACAGCTAAAAATTAAAGCAAGCATTATTGCATAAAAATAGTTGGGTTTGTTCATCCGTTGGTTGATCATTTTATTGTTATTCTTTTTATGTACAAAGTTTTATACCAAAAGCTATATCCTTGTTAACATGATAAAACTAAAAGCGAATATACATGCAGTAGCCAGCATTTGTCGCATCAAACTTTGCGGGGTCTTTTAATTTAAACCAGCCCAACCCCATCATCAGTAAGAGATTAAAATTGCTTTGCTTCTATCTTAAACTGTTCAATAAATACAGCATCAACGTCCGGCGTTTTTATACTTTCATGTGCAATGGAAAAATATTTACCGGTTAACTGTGGGCCATTGCCTGTTCTTTCAATGGCGATTTTTAAAAAGCCATGCTTATCATCACAATAATTAAGAAGCTCAATATTATTGAATAAGGAATTGTTATTTGTAAACTGTGCATCATCCAATGCAGCTACAGCATGCAATTCATCATAACCACCAGCACCTGCCACAATAAAAGTAGTAGTTCTTCCATCAGGATATGTTTTTAAAAACCGCTCGTAGCTATGTACATGGCCGCTAAAAACAATATCAGGGCGAACGCCAGTTTCAGTAAAGGATGTTTCCAAAAATGTAATCATGTCAAGGCTTGAACCGTGATTGATGTCAGCCGAATAAGGCGAGTGATGCAAACAAACAATCAGCATCTTTTCGGGCCTTAGTTTATTGGCAGCAATCAATTCTTCTGCAAACCAGTTGCGTTGCTCCTGCGTAACAATACCAAATTTAGGTACATTGGTGTGCAGACCGATAATAGTTGCAAGCGGTGTTTCCATAGTCCAGTAAATATTTGGCTGAACTATGCTGTGCCTGCCGTTGACCAAACTAAAATCAACCGGCCCTTCGATGGGGGCACAGAAAACTTTTACAAAAGGGGCAAGACTTTGATAAGGCAGAACCGCAGCCGGGTTTACATCACTGTCATGGTTACCTGCAATGGCAAAAATGGGCGCCGGATACTGTTGATAAGGAATAAAAAACTGGCGGTCATATTCCGTTGCCTCACCGTGATTGTACACTACATCTCCCAGGTGATAAAGAAACTGTGGCTGATCTGTTGCATCACCCTCGCATTGTTTCGCCATGGCATTGGCAACCAGCCGGGTAAAATCAGGATTGCGTAAACTACCCGTATCTCCCACCATATGAAAAACCATTTTTTGTGTACTGATAGCTGGAATAACTGTATTAATATTTAGGTGAAACGGGTATAGCCCGGTTGGGTGCGGCAAAGGTTGAAATTTATACTTATCGTCTGGTTGATCTTTTTTAAATACGGGCGTGTTGTATCTGGGCCTTTTGTTTAAATTCATGATCATAAAGTAACGAAAAAGATTAACCCAAAAAGTTGCTGCTTAAAAATTGGGTATATTAAAAAGTATATTATTGAATAAAAATTCGTTTTTCTTAACCTTCTATTGATACTGAATGCCCCGGTTTAGACCGCTGTTAAAAATGCATGAAAAGATTGTTGCTGCAATTGGTTTAATTAATTTGCCCTACTTTGGCAATGGCATTTTACAACAGCATTTCATTCAATTATCAACCAACCCCTTCAACCAATGATCAATACGCAGGACTTACATATAGAAGATGAGATAAAGCCATTGTTTGATTACACGTACAATAAATATTCAGGACAGGAAGTAAAGGATATCCTCTCAAAAACCCTTGGTTCAAAAGACGAAATTTTAAAACGGCAAGAGTTGTTAAAAGGCTTTTTAGCAAACCGGGAAATATTGCGGGACTATTCTTATTACCGGTTTAATTTGGCAGAGATATATGACTTTCTTGAAACCATTTTTGTAGGGTCTGTTTCAACCAAAAGCCTGCGGGTAAGGTTTATGTTTTCCGACAAAGAAAGAGAACAAAAAAGAGGAAAGCTGATATTGTTGGTGCGGCTTTTTTATTCCATTAACAACAATTATTTAAGCAAGATTGATACCAGTGTTTTTCCCCCAGTGTATGCAATGGAACTGGAAGAAATGAAAAAGTTTTTTGCTGCGTTTAACCTGGAACGGTACGAGACTGCTTTTAATAAAAATAAATTCCGCATCCGGCATATGGTGGAGCTGATGCTGATTATCACAGAAAAAATTGGTACCGGCGAAGCTGCTGCTTTTTGGAAGCGTTGGTTTTTATTTGAAGCTTACCTCTCTATCAGTACCGGTATCGCTCTGCACGGTTTTACTTTTCCTGATTTTAATAACGCCCATTTTTCGCTACAGGAATTTTATCATCCGATATTAAAAAATCCTGTAAAGAACGATCTTACTGCCCGTCATCAGGTAATATTATTAACTGGCCCTAACATGTCTGGTAAGTCTACCCTGTTAAAAGCGGTGAGCCTTTGTGTATATCTTGCGCATGCCGGGATTGCTGTGCCTGCATCAAAAGCAGTGCTGCCATTTTTTACTACGATCTCAGTGGCCATTAATCTTACCGATAGTATTATTAGCGGATACAGTCATTTTATGTCGGAAATTATCACATTAAAAAATGTGCTTACAGAAGCCAAAGACGATGCCCGGTGTTTTGCGGTATTTGATGAATTGTTCAGGGGTACCAATATTGAAGATGCGCTGGAAATTAGCACCACCACCATAAAAGGACTTACTCATTTTCCCAACTCCTTATTTTTTATCTCCACCCACCTTCACCAGTTAAAAGACCTGGAAGAAATCAGTACCAATAAAATAACCACCTGTTTTATTGAATGTAACCTGGCAAATAATATTCCCGCATTTACCTACAAATTAAAAGAAGGCTGGAGTGATTTAAAACTTGGCCGCATTTTATTTGAAAAAGAAGGGTTGAATATATTGCTTGACAGGTAACCGTTCAGAACGGGCAGTAGTTGATTTGTATTATTGATAAAGATTTTTTACCGGCAGGCATGTTATTATGTACCGGCAGTTTTCACAGCATACACTTAAAATAATTACGCTCTGTCCGTGAAAGCCCTAACCGGCACATCAAAAGGAGTAAAAGAATTTGCTGCCTATTTGGAAAATTTGTTAGAAATATTAAAAAAACGGCGATAAATCATTGCCCCAAATAAAAACGGTGTTTGTAAAAATATTTCTCTTACTTTTAAATTGTCAATATTTGTACATGAAAACATCCAACAAACTGCTCTGCTTTTTTATTGCTGTTATTTTATCTTCCTGCACTAAGATCGAAAATAAATTGCCGCAGAATTCAAAAGAAAATTTAAACGGTAAATTAGCCTTATTGCTATCCGGTTGTGCTACCCACCTAATTATTGACGATATGCCTACTGTAAATACTGATGGGGATTCTACAGAAGAGGCCACTATACTAGGCGCAAAAAGAATAAATCCCTACACTGTTGCAAACATGGTACAGGCCTACAATAACCTTGGATTAACTAATGTAGTAGTAACTGCCAACAATCAATATGTGAGGTTTTTGCCCAATTCGGTTGTTCAGCTTTCTGTTTTAGACTCTGTAATGGAAGCCCAGAATCTTGAACTGTTTGATGCTCCTATGGATTATGATGTAGTAAAGGAAGGCAATTACTACCAGGACCCATCCATACCCGACACCATGGTAACGTGGCAATATGCAGTTGTACCAATTACTTTTCAGGCCCCAGCCGGTATTACCTACCAGGTGCTTTCGCAAATACATATACCTACGGATACTTACGTTGCCGTTGAGACAGAAGCAGAACGACTGGCCTCAATACAAGATAGCATAGCATGCAGTGGCGGAGGCGCCCTTTCAATAACTCCCGTACCCAATGTTCCCCAATGCGGCACCGATTATCATTGGGATTATACAACCCTGCAATGTGTTTGCGACTGCTGCCCAACAGGCTATCAATGGGATGGTACGCAATGTGTACCCAGTGTAACACCACCACCATCACCCGATCAGGCTGTACCGGCAGGAAATATTACAGTTACAGACAACAATTTATTCACTACGCCAGGTGTAAGGAATGTTCGAGTTGTCGCAAAAAGATGGTTTAAAATTGAACGCTCTTATTCTGACAACACGGGTCATTTTCAATTTACCAAAAGGTTTAAACATAAGGTAAAAATAGTTGTCAAGTTTAAAAACGATTATAGTAATATTAGAAACATCAGAGGTATAAGGTTGTGGCAGTCCTTGTATGTTGTTAGAAAAACCATTGGAGTATATAGTGTTGATAAAAGTAACATTCCCTACAATTTCGGTATTTCGCCCAATTCAACTAGTGCCAGGGGAAACGGTTTTTGGACAGCAGCTACCACACTCAATGCGATACAGGAATATAGGGACTATTGCGTAACCTATGGGGTTTCTGCGCCACCAATGGGATTGAATATTTATATAACCAACTGGGGAGCATTTGAAGGAATCGCCTCTACCCCACTTTTTGGGAAACGCTTTTGGAAAGATGCTCCTGCTTCGTTTGCAAACACTTACTTAGTATATGCTTCAACTATAGCAGTTCCTTTAGTTGGATGGTATGTGTCTTTTTTTGCAACCATTTCCCGGACAAGACTTGATATGGCTATTGATTATCACCGCGGAATTATGTCGGCTTTTACTTCAGATTTTATAAAAGAAACCCTATACCATGAGTTAAGCCATGCAAGTCACTACACGAAGGTTGGCACCGGGTGGTATTCCAATTTTGTAAATGCAGAACTTGCCCAGATTGCTGCTCATCCTGGTGTAAATGATCCATACAATCCTTATGGCATAAGTACTTCTTCCAACGCTCCTCTAATAGCTTTAGGAGAAGGATGGGCCTATCATATTGGACATTTTTTGGCAGATCAGCGGTATGGTACTTCGGGTAGTAAACAGACAGAGCAATCTGGCCATCCTTTTTCCCCAGGAGCAGGAGCACATCCGCATATAGATGTTCTTGAAGGGTTTATTCCAAGTTTATCAACTGACCCTTTTAAATGGATACCCAAAGGGGTTATGGAGGATTTAATGGATAATACAAATGAAATTGGGCCTTTTCCAGTAACAGATGGCGTATCGAACTTTACAATTACTCAGCTGTTTAACGCTATTCAATCCGATGTCACAACCATTCCTCAGTATAAAGCTAAACTAATAACACAAAATCCGAACACTCCGGTTAATCCCAATCTCTCAAGTCAAATCACGAATTTATTTGTTCAATATGGGTACTAAAACTCAAATATTGCATATGGTCGCTCTTTTGTGTTGTGCTGCTATTTTTACAAAATGCGATCCTCCAAGATTTGACTGCACTGAAAATAAATATACTTTTTTAACGGCTATAAGCGCTTATCCGGATAAGGACAGTATACGTGTTGGTGATACGATCTGGTTTGAAGCAAATATACCTTCCAAACTCATTGACACTGCCACAAGGCAACTTGTAGACTATAGCAACGCCGGTAACATGGGTATTGGTATCGGCTTCGTAATATTTAATGGTCTGGGCGATATTTTAAATCCCGGCGTGTCACCTGCAGCTGACAGCTTTTATTGCCTATTGCAAATTGGAAATGCTTTGCCAAATACGGTTTTACCCGAACAAAATAGGAATTACTCTTTGATGGAGTCAAATAATCAATATAGCTTCCGGTTAGGTGTAGTCCCTAAAAAAAGAGGTATTTATTTAATTGGGGCAGCTGATGCCCTTAATGTTTATAGAAAGAATGATGCGTGCACCAAAGCGTATTTTGCAATCAGTTTTTTAAATACAAACCAACATCTGTATTATATCGAACAAAACAGACCTGGTTACATCCAAACTGAATTTGACAAAGCACACGCATATTGCATGAAGGTATATTAACAACAATAAATTAAATGTGCGATATTTTTTGGAAGTTTAGCAGTATGGTACTTCGGGTAGTAATCAAACAGAACAAACTGGTAACACTTTTTTCACATGAGGAGGTGCACATCCACATATTAATGTACTTGAAGGGTTTAATCCAAACTTAACAGCAGACCCTTTTAGATGGATACCAAAAGGGCTGATGGAGGATTTGATAGATGTTACAAATGAAACAAATCCACCTGGCGTTATAAATGATGCAGTAAGCGGAGTTACAATTTCACAACTGTTTGCAGCACTACAATCGGATGTAACGACGGTACCCCAATACCGGGCTCGGTTGATACTACAAAATTCGGGGTTTTCTGCCACGGCAGTAACTAATCTCTTTGGACAATACCATTATTAATAACGTTATTAACATGAAATTTTTTTTTATAATAATTCCTTTTTATGTATTAATAAATACTGGATGCGGTCATGAATCATGCGCTGAGGCAAATTATTCTTTTGCTATACAATCTCAGGTTTTTCCAGATAAAGATAGCATCAATATTGGCGATACTCTTTTTCTAATATCCTCTACACCCAAAAGTATGATGGACATAAAAAGCAACACAACTATTGACTATACTAACTCAATTAATTTCGGCACTGTGTTAAGTATAGGAGAATTGATAAAAGATTCTACAATACCAAGAGGCGCTGTTTTTGATTTTGATTATTTATCAATAAAAGGGAGGATATATAATGATGTCAACATTCCAAGTCCTAGTACTGTGCAGCAACTTACGTACAGAGAATCTGACACACAATATGAATTAAAAATTGCTATTATTCCCAAAAGAAAAGGAGTTTATGCTATGGGGGTTGGCGATGGGCTGAGTAGTGGAAGACAGGGTGGGTCAGGTGTGTGCCAAAAAGCAAGCCTTGGTATTTCTCTTATCAATCCCCAGCAGCACGCATATTTTTATCAATTATGGAGGCCGGGCTATACATTAACAGATACAGAGTTGAAACATTTGTATTGTTTTAAAGTGTATTAAATCAAAAGCTAACATTTTTTGTCCGGGAGCTGGCGCACACTTACATTGATGTGTTGGAAGCCTTTAATCCAAGCTTAAGAGCGAATTCTTTTAGATGGATACCAAAAGGATTAATGGAGGATTTGATGGATAATACATCAGGAGAATTTGTAGTTAATGATCCTGTATCGGGATTTACGATATCACAAATTTTTAATGCTTTACAATCAGATGTTACAACCGTTCAGCAATACAGAGCCAGGCTAATCCTTCAAAATCCTAATTCTACTGCTAATCCAAATCTATCCACCCAAATAACAACATTATTTACTTCATACCATTATTGATCCCCAGTTACTTTATGAATAAATTTTTTAAATTATTGTGCATTATAGTTGTTGTTAATGGATGCCATAAGCCATGCAATGAGCCGGATTACAACTTTACTGTTTTTGAATCATTTTCTCCTGAAAGGGACAGTATGAATATTGGAGATACTCTATACTTAAATTGTGAAATACGCAAAATGGAAAAGGATATTAATACAGGTCAGGTAATCAATTTTTCAAATTTGGGAAATTTGGGTGATAATTTGGTTATCTCTAATATTTCTAAATTTCATGATGCAAAGAGAGAGGCGGCAGATAGTTTTTCGTATTTCAATATATATGGTAAAATTTATTCTGACAATAATGGAGCAAAGCAGTTTCAATTTATGGAAACGGATTCAAGTTACCGCCTAAAAGTTGGTCTTATCCTTTTAAACGCAGGATCGTGTGTATTAACAATACCCGATGCAACTAGTATATACAGAAATGGACATGTAAAATGTGGTGTGGGTAATTATGCCGTATTAAATTCAATGTTAATAAGCACCTTTATTTATTTGAAGATTTGTGGGGGGCCATAATAAGTACTTATGATAGAAATCGCAGCTATTGCATCAAAGTAAAATAGACACTGCATCTGGCAAAACATGTCATAACACATAGGGCATTTTGGGCAGATCAGCGGTATGGCACTTCGGGTAGTAAGCAGACAGAACAATCTGGTCATCCTTTTTTTTCAGGAGCACATCCGCCTTAGTACTGCGCCAAGGGATGCCAACCTTTTAAAGGTTGGCAACCCTGTAGGAAGACTATCCTATTTTTCCAATAGCTTTACAAGCAACCCATTTTTTTCATCAGTTAGTATTTTCACCTGCTTTCTTAATTCCCGGTTTCTTATGTAAAAAACAATTGTCAAAATGGGCGTAATTAATAACGTGATGAGGGTAATGAAAATAAAAATCCATTCTGATGCCCCAACGAACGGGGGGCAGATATTTTTTTACTCATCTGTTGTTCCTAAACGGATGAATGCGCTGGTAAAATTTTTGAAGTAATTGACTTTCATTGTTAATTATAAATTACAAGATTATAACTCTTTCCCGCAACCGTATTAAACGACAACACATATCCGTTTACATCTGCAATTGGCTTTTCCTTTACACCCGCAATACTTACCTGCATGGCCGTTCTTATTTTACAAATACCTCCGGCATTTGAAGTAATAACAGCGTTTGTTAACTGATGATTTTTCCAGTTAATGGAGACTTCAAAATTGCCTCTTGCTTTCAAGCCTTTGATGCTGCCTTCCTGCCAGGCGTCTGGCAAAGCAGGTAACAGGTGCAGTTCGCCTAAATGACTTTGCAACAACATCTCACTCATACCGGAAATACCACCAAAATTTCCATCTATCTGAAATGGCGGATGTGCATCAAACAGGTTTACATACGAGCCGCCGCCGTTGGCATAATTGGTACCCGTTTGCCCGGTAAGATGCAACAGGTAACCGATCATTTTATATGCATGGTTACCATCCAGCAACCTTGCCCAGAAATTGATCTTCCAGGCCAGGCTCCAGCCAGTGCCTGCATCGCCTCTTAGCTCCAATGTTTTTTTTGCTGCCGCAGAAAATGCCGGTGTAAGTACCGGTGATATTTCACGACCGGGATACAATCCAAATAAATGCGACACATGGCGGTGGTGCGGATCTACATCTTCCCAATCTTTATACCACTCCTGCAAATTTCCTTTTTTACCAATAAGCAAAGGGTATAATTTATTTCTTTTTGTAATGAGCAGGTTACGAAAAGCAACATCTTCATTCAGTACTTTTGACGCTTCAATTAAATTGGTAAACAGGTCCCGGATAATGGACATATCCATAGTAGTTGCAATGGAGGCGGCACCTTCTTTTCCTTTGTCATCAATAAAACTATTTTCAGGCGAAAAAGAGGGGGCCGTTACCAGGTAACCATTCTTATCTTCCACTAAAAAATCAAGACAAAATTCTGCTGCGCCTTTCATTAAAGGGTAGGCTTTTTCTTTTAGGAATTTTTTGTCTTTTGTAAATGTATAGTGTGTCCACAAATGCTGCGATAACCACGGAGAGCCCATCGTCCAGTTGGCCCACATCGGATCGCCTTTACCAATATCACCCACCGGATTGCTAAGCGCCCAGATATCACTGTTGTGGTGCAGTGCCCAACCTTTAGTATGGTAAAATTCTTTTGAAGTTATTTTTCCGGTAGTGGCTACATTTTTTATAAAATCTATTAAAGGCAAATGCATCTCAGAAAGATTTGCTACTTCGGCCGGCCAGTAATTCATTTGCACATTGATGTTGGTGGTGTAATTGCTGCTCCATGGTGGTTGCAATTCTTTGTTCCAGATGCCCTGCAAATTGGCCGGCACACCGGGTGTACGGGAACAGGAAATTAACAGGTAACGGCCATATTGGAAATACATGGTTTCAAAAGAAGGATCCTTTGCACCTTCGGTGTAACCCAACAAACGTTCATCTGTGGGCAGCACCGCATTTTTATTATCGGCCGGAGTGGCAAGGTTAAAACTTACCCGGTTAAAAAAATGATGATAATCTGTAAGGTGATTATTTAACAGAGCCGACCAGTTTTTTTTAGCGGCTTCATTTAAATAATTGGCGGCTATTTTATCTTCATCTTTTCCTTCTTTATCGGGGCATTTATCAAAACCATTAAAGCTGGTGGCGGCAGCAAGAATGACCAATACCTCCGTACCGTTTTTTATAGTGATACCTGTGGTATCTGTTGTGATGGTGCCTTCTTTACAGGTTGCTTTTATGCGCCATTCAAAACGCATGCCTCTGCAACCTGTGGTATCCTGTTCTTCCACCGCATTATCAGAGCGTACATAATTTGGCTGAATGTGTGAAGGAACTTTTCCCCTCATGGCAATCTCGTTGTTACTGATCGCCATCTGCCGGTATTTTAAAAGCCCCTTTGTGCCGATGGTACAATTTAACTCACCGGGTTTATTGGCGGTGAGGCGGATAACAATTACCTGGTCGGGTGCACTGCTAAATACTCGTCTTGTAAACTGAATACCATCAGCCGTAAAGCTGGTGGTAGCAATGGCATCGCTGATATTAAGGTCGCGGTAATAACCGGAAATGGTGGTATCATTAAAATGCTGATGAATCACCAAATCGCCCAAAGGCAAATAAGATTCTGAATAATAGCCCTGCATACCCTTTGCAAATTCGTATGCCTTTGCATAATTCTCCCCATTAAAAAGCGCTTCTCTTGCTTTTAATAAATTATCATATGCACCGGGGTTTACGTTGGTTCTAACAGGACCTCCTGTCCACAAAGTAGATTCATTTAATTGAATCAACTCTTCCGCAGCGCCACCAAATATCATGGCACCAAGACGGCCATTGCCAATTGGTAAGGCTTCTGTCCACAGTTTGGCGGGCTTTTTATACCAAAGTTTTTGAGGTTGTTGTGCAAACAATGCCAGGCAAACTGTCAGCAGGTAAATAAAAATAATTGTAGTTTTTTTCATCTTCTTAATGCTGTATTTTAAATTTGGTATTCAATTTTTAGTTATTGATTTATAGTGCCATCAACTTATACACCCTGCCGCTATGAGCTGGTAATTCCTCAATAAAATTATTTTTAAACGTGCCTTTTTTTTCATCTGTAAAATAATTGGTAAGCTGGTAAGTTGCTGGTAAAGAAATGTCGATTTTTTTTGACTCCTCATTTTTATTTAACAGGATAAGGTATAAGCCATCGGGTCTTTTCATCCATCCAACATCTAACGTATTATTGAACAATGCAGGAACCCCTTTTGCAGGAAGAAGTTTTTTTAAAGTAGCAAGGCGAGCAGCAGAGATCGTTGTAAGATCATCACCGCTCAACATCATGCCCCCTGTTGCAAAAAGCAGGGAAGCATGGTACTGGTATTCATTTTCAGAAAGTGTACCAGTCAATAAAATACAGTCAGGATCGTTCCACCACAGCTTTCCGTTTTGCCATGCTCTCAGCAAATTTTCTTCTCCGGTTACTTTAAAAGTTTCCCATTCACGGCTGATATCATTTGAACTTCTTGATCCGTTTATCAAACCCAGCGAGGGCCACAGAGGATGATTGCAACCCAAAATAAACGCATCGCCGGCACCTTTTAAAACTGCTTTCATACCACTGCGATATGCTGACACACGGGTTGCATTTTTATCATAATAAACACCACCCGGCAAGGCTCCCCAAAAATTGGCATCTAGCTTAAAATAAGTTACCCCCCATTCTTTCGACATGATTTTAAAAACATTGGTAAGATGTTGCTGAACTGCCGGATTGGTTGCATCCAACGCATACCAGGGAGCTAAACGCCAGCCACCAAAAGTTACTTTATCACTTCGCAACGGGTTGCCGGAAGTATCTTTTACCAACCAATTACGGTGAGCTTTAAAAATGCTGGAGTTACTGTCGCAGATAAAAGGTGCCACCCATATGGCGGGCTCAAAACCCGCCGCGGTAATTTCTTTTAGCACTGCTTTAATACTGCCTCCAAAATAATTGCCTGTCTCCAGCCAATCGCCCATGTGCGGCTGATAACCATCATCCAGCTGGATGTATTTTAATTGCGGAATATTTTTCCTTATGTAAGCCAGATGATCAGTTATATTTTTTGCAGTTACATCAGGACCAAAGCAATACCAGGAACACCAGCCTGCAGGCTCAGTTTTAGTTTTTAACCGGGGATGGAAATGATTGATTCGTTCAGCAAAGCGGGCAGTAAGTTCATCCACAGTTTTACCCTGTAGCAATGAAAATTCTTCCAGCTGAACAGAGGTACCGGGCTGCAACAATATATTCTCCATGTCTGTTACCACTTTAACAGTATCGGCAGACAAATAAAATTTTCCAATAAAACGAAAGGAAGAATTGAAGCCCATCAATAATTCGTCCCCCCCTGTCAAATGCAGCACCAGCATATTGTACACTGCTTTATATCCCTTTGGCTGAGCCAATTTATAATGACCATTGTCATCGTAGCCACCAACCAATTTTGGCGAAGCCAATGTGCCACGGTACTGGCTAAGCATTTGAAAACCCTCTGCATAGAAAGAAGTATTGGAATTGAAGACATGCCCGATATTTATCATCACCACTTCTTTTATGCTCGTAACTTTCCTCCCGTTATTGTGCAAGGTTGTTGTACAAAAATTGCCGCTCCATTTTCGTTGTACTGTTATATCAGTTGATATAGTCCCGTCGGTTAAAATCACTGTTGCCGGACTTTGCTTTATTGCTGTAGCAATCTTTGACTGAGAAAAAACTACCTGCAAGCAGGCATTGCATAAAAGCAACAATAAAAAAGTTGTAGTATGTTTCATCCTTGTAATTTATACTTTGTAGAGGATTGTTAAAATTCCTACCTTTTTATCTGAAGCCGTTGTAAACTTCTCTTTAATCAACCGTTACCATTGCTTTTATTACCCCCTCTTTGGGATCAAGCCAGCTTTCGAATGCGTTTTTCACGTCACCAAAATTTACCCGATGGGTGATATAAGTAGTTGGATCAACAAATCCCTTTTTCATTGAATCAATTATATGTTCAAAATCTTCTCTCGTAGCATTGCGGCTGCTCATTAAAGTTGATTCCCGCTTATGGAATTCCGGATGGCTAAAACTAATAGCTTCCTTTTGTAAACCAATCAACACAAAGCGTCCGCCATGGGCCAGGTATTGCAGCGCATTGTTAATAGCCTGTTGATTACCTGTTGCATCAATCACCACAGTGGGCATATCATTGCTTGTAATTTCTTTAATTCTTTTAAGTACATTTTCTGTAGTTGCATTAATGATATAGTCTGCTTTGAACATGTCTTTACAAAACTGAAGACGATTGACATTAACGTCTAATGCAACTACTTTGGCACCGGCAATTCGTGCAAATTCCATGGTGCCCAATCCAATGGGCCCAGCACCTATCACCAAAACAAATTCATCCTTTTGAATATTGGCACGACGCACGCCATGGGCACCGATTGCCAGAGGTTCAACCAATGCAAGTTCATCGTAACCAAGCCCCTGGCTTTTAACCAATGCGTAAGAAGGAACTGAAAAATATTCAGACATGCCTCCGTTCACATGTACACCACAAACCTTAATATCTGTGCAACAGTTTGGCTTACCATTTCTGCAGGCTATGCATTTACCACAATTAAAATATGGAATAATAGTAACGGCTTCGCCAGGAATAAAACCATCTGCGCCATCGGCCTCAATTAAATCCGCTGCCAGCTCGTGCCCCAAAATTCTTGGATAGCTAAAGTAAGGTTGTGTGCCTTCATACGCATGCAAATCGGTGCCACAAATACCAATGCGCTTGATGCGTACAATGGCTTGCCCCGGCTGTAATACGGGGGCGGCAATATCTTTATATTGAAATGTTCCCGGCTTTGTACATATCAATGCTTCCATTAGGTCTTCTTACTTTTTAAAACTTATTTTGTATGCCGCCGCATTTTCTGATGGATAGTTCTTTGATGGTTTAATGATCAATGCATCTGCCTGTTGCAACCAGGAAACCTTATCTGCATTGCCAAGCAATTCAATACCTGCAATTGTTCCGTTGGCTGCTTTTGTACCCAATGCTTTTATAGCAGTGTTGGCTGCGGGTGTACCCAATGTAATGACATACAAAATATCGCCCTTTGTTGTAAAGCGGATATCCTGTGCGGTAAAAGGTTTTTTCTGATCAGCAAAACTGCCGCTGGCAGATTCTGTAGGGCCTTCGCCAAAAATTTTCCAGGGTCTTGTACCATAAATGGCTTCTCCATTTACATCCAGCCATTTGCCGGTGCCCAGCAAGGTTTGTGTTTCTTCATCAGTAATGGTACCATCTGAACGTGGCCCGATATTCAACAACAGGTTACCATTTTTGCTAACAATGTCTATCAGATTGGTAATTACGTATTGAGCAGATTTGAAAGTATTGCCGGCTGCAAACCCCCATGAATTGTTGCCAATGGCATCATCTGTTTGCCAAGGCAATTGGCGGATACCTGCCAGCTTACCACGTTCAAGATCCAGCACGGCAGTGCCATCAGGATAAGAAATGTTTTTATAATTAATTACAACGCCCTTGTTCCACTCCAATCCTTTGTTGTAATAGGATGCTGCAAAAGATTTCCTGTAAGGATCCATGGCGGGTTGTTCAATCCACCAGTCGAACCAAAATAATTGTGGCTGATAATTATTTATCAGTTCGGTGTTGCGCAGCAACCAGTCGTTCATATATTCGGGTGAAGGTGTTTCACTTTCTTCTCTTGCCGGGCCATAAAAATCATTATTCTTTTCGTCCAGCACATCCGACTCAAACTTGCGGCCACCATTCATAAAAAACCAATGTTCTATTCTGTGCGAAGAGAGGCCAAATACCAATCCCTGTTTTTTTATTTCTTTTGCCAGTTCCCCAATCACATCTATTTTGGGCCCCATTTCAAAAGCATTCCATTTTGATAAGGCCGTTTTATACATCGCAAATCCATCGTGGTGCTCTGCCACCGGCACTACATATTTTGCACCGGCCTTTTTAAACAGCGCCACCCATTGCTCAGGGTTAAATTTTTCTGCTTTAAACAGTGGGATAAAATCCTTGTATCCAAATTTATCTTGCGGCCCGTAGGTGGCCACATGATGTTTGAATTCATTGGAGCCTTGCTGGTACATCTGTCGTGGATACCATTCAGACCCAAACGCCGGTACTGAATAGACGCCCCAGTGAATAAAGATGCCAAACTTGGCATCCCTAAACCATTCCGGTGTGTTGTATTTTTTTAATGATTCCCAGGTAGCCTGGTATCTTTCCTGTGCCTGCATTTGCCGGCTCATTAACAGGGCCATCCCTACTACCACCAAAAATTTAAAATAGTTCTTCATACAATTGTTATTTTTTTATTTAAAAGCAAAAAACAGCCACTGACAATAGTAAAACGTACCCGAACATCCACCTAAAAAAATCCAGCTGCTGCCGCTAAAAGTAACTATGGATGCTTTCAGGCATGCAATATTTTTCATTTAATATTCCTCCTCAAACATTACAATATATACCGCTTGTTGTGTTGAACACAGCGGATTAAATATCCATACAAATTAAAAAGAAAGGTAAATTAGGATGGCTGCTACATTTTTCATTATGGCAATCGTTGTTATGCGCTTTTGCATCCATTGGCTTTATGTTGTGCAATTCTTTTCCATGTAAACATAGTTTTAACCCTTCACTTAAGGTATCGCTTTTTTTTCAAAAACTGATGGTATATTATCTTATCTTAGTTTTTACATTTACACACATGAAACCTGCTTTACGCCAGATAACCGCCACGCCACAATCTTCTTTTTTGGTACGGAAAGATGTGGGCGCCAGTATGCTCAACAACTGGCACTATCATCCCGAAATTGAATTGCTGTTTATCAAGCGAAGCTCGGGCACCTGGTTAATAGGCGACCATATTGGCCATTATCAAAATGGAGATATGGTGCTGATTGGAGCAAATCTGCCACACTGCTTCCGGCACGAATACAATCACCTTACGAGGGACGGAAAAGCAGCAGGAGAATCTATTTGCATAAAATTTGTACCGGGGATTTTTGGCAGTTCTTTTTTAAATATGCCGGAAGCAAAAGCCATCAAAAATCTTTTAACAACCTGCAACTGCGGACTGCAATTAACCAACAACACCAAAATAAATTTACCGGCTACCATTGAAAAGATGCTGGCGGCGTCTCCCGGAAAGAAACTCATTTACCTGTTATCCATTCTGGAAGAAATTGCTGAAAGCAGGGAATACATTCCGTTGTCTTCCCCCGGATTTATGCAATCGCATGGTGATACCAACAGGGATAAAATAAAACTGGTGTTCGAATATACTTTCAATCACTACAACGAAAAAATTACCCTCCACGAAGTGGCCGCACTTTTAAATATGACCACACAATCTTTTTGTCGCTACTTTAAAAGCAAGACCAACAAAACTTACATCCAGTTTTTGATGGAAGTGCGGATTGGGTATGCGTGCAGGTTGTTGGTGGAAGATGAAAAAAATGTTTCGGAAGTATGTTATGAGTGCGGCTACAATAACTTGTCGCATTTTAATTACCAATTTAAAACCATTACATCTAAAACGCCACTGGAATATAAAGGAGATTATTTGAGAATGCAGGCGGTGAGTTGAGGAGGATAACGAAGATATTTTATAACAGTGAAAGAATACAGTAAAAACCCCGGGACTTGACCTCTGAGAGAAAAATCGATCACCTGATGAACTTTAATTTCCTGCTCACTTGCTTTGTCCATTCCAATGCCATCAACTCATGCCCTGCAGGCATTGGATGAATGCCATCCCAAATCCAATAGTTAGCAGGTGCTTTTAATAATGCCTTATTAAAAGCAGTTTGAAATTCAACAAATATGGCATTGAATTCTACACTCAGTTGCCTAACTATTTTTCTGCGTTTTTCTATTTCACCGGCATACTCTTCCCATCTTTCTTTAATCCTTCCCACTGGCAAAATAAAAGGTTCGCAAAGTACCAGCTGTGTGTTGGGTAACTGTTGTTTTGTTTGTTTCAGCAATAGGCGATACTCCTGCTCATACAGTGCTGCGGTAAATTTTTTATCGCCCTGCAACAACGTATCAATGTCATTAATGCCAACCAAAATACTTAACAGGCTTGGTTTTAAATCAATGGTATCGGTTTGCCAGCGGGTTGCCAAATCCATCACTTTATTGCCACTGATACCACGGTTAAAAAAGTGAAATTCTTTTGCCGGAAAATCATACCAAAGCTTGCTTGCAATAATAAACTGGTATCCATGCCCCATCACATGGTTCCAATCGTTGTTACGGGTTCTGTTACCATCTGTAATAGAATCGCCCTGAAACAAAAAGGTGTACCCATCCCCTTCTTTACTATTGGCGACAGGCATCGGCAGGGCACTTATTACATCCGGTGCCAGCGAAGCAATGGTGCCCAATGTGGCGATTTGTTTTAAGAAATTCCTGCGTTTATTAAATCCAGTAACACTCATTGATATATTTTTAAAAGAACAAGGTATGTTATTATAGAAAAAAAGTTCCCGGGGGTTAAAGATAAACATCATGTCAGATGAAAGACCCTTCATATCATCGGACTGGCATTTTTCAACAATTTTATAGAATTAGGCTTTTACTCTTTTTTGTTGAACCCTATTTTCTTTTTTTTCTTGATAAAAAAAAGAAACAAAAAAAATCAAGGCCTCGAATAAAAAGGCTGAAATTTTCAACATAATCCTAAAATCAAGGAACTTGCCGCTAGAGTTAAATATTTTGTAGCTTATTCTGGCTCAAACAGCCTTGATTTCTTAACGGCTTATATTGAAAATATCTAGCACTTTTTATTCGAGGCCACACCCAGCCTTCGTTTACAAACTAAATACTTAATCAAATAATTTTTATTTATGCTGAATCAGTGCTTCTATCTCCTGCAACACTTCATTGGCTTTACTCTCCGCTTCTTTTAAAGGCAGCCCCACAGGCAGCCCGGGACGAATGTGTTTTGTTGCAGTCAGCCATGCATCTCTCAACATATTCTGCCGGCTGGCAACCAGTTTCAACAATGCTGCAGCATCCGTAATTTGTTGTAAACTTTCAACGATGCCTGTAGATTTGGAAACCTTTTTAAATCCCAAATGCTGTAAAATTTGTTTGGCTATTATCCAATGTCCTGCTTCGCCGGGATGCACTCCGTCTGGTGCTAGTGCGAATGTTGAATCATTTTTTCGGTGGTGTAATAAATATTTTTTCATTGGAGTATGAATATCAATCACCTCCCATTTTGATGATTTCTTTTTACTCAATAACCAGCCTGAGTAAATATCCAGCACATTTGTATAGCCCATACTTTTCCCTCTTACTTCATCATAATCAGGGGGCGTCAGGTGAATTAATCTTGCGCCTGTTTGCTCTACTTCATCATGCATCCAGTTGATGCCCTCCTTAAATTTTTGAAAGCGCCCTGTATCAAAAGGCATGTAAATGCCATCATTCATTCCATAGCAGGCAAATACCAAATCGGGCTTTGTTTGTTGCAGCACCCTGGCAAGCCGTTCATGCAAATCGGGTCTTGGAAACTGCCCATCGGCATGGCCCGGCTCTGACAAACCGGAAACTGTTTCGCTTGGCAGACCAACATTAATAACATCGAATTGCCGCCCCGGATATTGAACCCTTAAGTAAGCTTCCACCTCATGCACATACATGCCGGCCCAAGTGATGCTGTTGCCAAGAAATACAATTCTTTTAGTGGCAGAAGAGATATGCTGTGCAAATAAAAAACTTTGCAACAGGCACAGCCAGCTAACAAAAAAAATTCTAAAAAGCTTCTCCATTGTATAATTAATTCAGTGTCAGTTCCACCACGGGAATTTCGTAACCCGGCTTTTTTACAGGCATGGTTAACAGAATATCATTGCCTTCTTCTTTCATTTTCAACTCAGAATTATCATGTAAAAACTGTGCGTATTTTATCTTGCCCTTATAGCCGGGCAGAACCAAATTTCCCGTTGCAGGATACTCAAACAAATGTACGTACAACCGCTTTGCTGCAGCATTGTAAGTAAGTTTATCCTTCTCAGGAACCTGGAATATATCGGGTGCAAATGTGCAGTAATAAATAGCTTTACTGTTGGCATGCATCCATTGCGAAAGACTATCCAATGCATTGGTGGCACGGTAATCGAATTCGCCACGGGCTGTGGGGCCAACATTTAAAATTAAGTTGCCGCCATTGCTGGTGGCGGTAATCAGCAAGTCGAGTAACTGGCGGTGTGTCTTCCATGAATTTTCATCCCGGTAATAACCCCACGAACCGGAAAATGTCTGGCAGGTTTCCCATGTTTTTCCTTTAAATTTCTCCAGTTCTTTTGGGCTTACCTGTTCAGGCGTATCAAAGTCTTCGCCGTCTGCATAGGAAGCCAGGTCGAGCCTGTTATTAACAATAATGGCGGGCTGTAATTTTCGTACCTGTTTAATTAATGCTACTGAATTCCAGTCATCCTTTCCTTTACCATATTTTCCCGGAAAAGAAAAGTCGAGCCACATGATATCAATCTTCCCATAATTGGAAAGCAGCTCTGTTACCTGGTTATATAAGTAGGTGCGGTACTTCGTCATGTCCCTACCCTTGTTCAATCTTGCGTAGGCTGTATCGCTATTAATCAGCGGACGTTGCGGATGCACTTCGTCAATGGTAAAATCCGGATGATGCCAATCGATCAAAGAATAATAGAAACCTATCTTTATTCCTTCAGCCCTAAAAGCATCCACATATTCTTTTATAAGGTCTCTTTTGGCTGCTGTATTGGTTGCTTTATAATTGGTGTATTTGCTATCGAACAAACAAAACCCTTCATGGTGTTTTGTGGTGAGTACGGCGTATTTCATTCCCGCAGCCTTTGCTTCCTTTGCCCATTTTTTTGGTTCAAAAAGATCAGGGTTAAACTCATCAAAATATTTTTGATAGGTTTCGTTGGTGATGCGTTCCGAGTTCCTTACCCATTCGTGCCTTGCAGGCAATGCATACAAACCCCAATGAATAAACATACCAAAACGGGCATCTTTCCACCATTGCATGCGTTTCAATTTTTGCTCCGGTGCTTCTTTACTGAGGGATGGTTTGGTCTGTGCAGTAACCTGGTTTGTAAGAAAAGATGATAAAGTTAAAAATAACAGGCATGTGGCAAGAGACGATATTTTTTTCATGTAGTGTATTTTATTTTGGTGTAAAATATTTTAAGGTCAATAAATGATATTAATTTGTGAATGGTGAATGGTAAATGGTGAATAGAAATCAATGAATGCAGACTATTCCTATTTTTCCCATTCACTATTGACCATTCATGCTTCTTAATTTAAAAAAATCTCGTCTACAAATATCCATCCTTTATCAGCCTTACCTCTGTGCCAGGCTGGCAATTTAGCTACGGGAACAACCACTACTTTCATCCACTTTTGTTTTGTTTTCGGGAAGTTTAATTGATAGCCTTTCAAAAACCCCGGACCATCTTTAACAGGTTGTTCCGGGTTGATTTTTTTTATCAGGCGGAGATGACCAGGATCATTGCCACTCCATACTTCTACCTGTTGAGGGGGCATAATAAATCCCCCGATGTCAATAAGATTACTCACTGTAACAGACGTAATTTCTTTTGGAGTTTTAAAATAAATCAATGCCTGCATTGGAATACCCCTGTAGCCAATCCACTTGCCGCTGCGGAAATTTTGATCACCTTTTTGTACATCCGCCAATATAGTTGCACTCATGGTTTTATAAGGCAAATCAGGCGACGGTTGTAGAAAACGAATAGAATCAATTTTATATCCTGCCTTGTAAAAAGTTTTCTCGGTAACATCGCTGCTGATCCAGCCGGGCTTGAATGCTTTCGTTTTTACAGTCATGTTTTTATCAATTATAAAATCGCCTTTGTAAACAGGAGATAATAAACTATCAGGTAAAGTTCCATCGGTAGTATAATGAATGGTAACTCCTTTTACAAAATGCTTTAATTTTAAAGCAACCGGCTGCAACACAATCTGGTCTTCATTTTCAACCATTGGCGGATTTAGTTTTATGATAATGGTGTCTCCGGCAAACCCTGTTTCAAGCTTTGTATTTTTTAATTTTTTTTGTAACGCAAGCAGTGGTTCCGATTGTGCAGGTGTTGTCCAAATGTACAAGTGGGTTAGCTTAGGTAATGCTGTTAAAGTATTGAGGTTGGCTACAGTTACACCGGTACCCGATAAAGATAATTGTTTTAATTCTTTCAATGAATTTAATGCTGATAAACCGCTGCCCCTGATATTGGTGAAAGACAAGTTGAGTTTGCGCAGGTTTATAAATTGTGCAATGGTAGTAAGGTCTTCCTCTGTTACCGGCATCTTATTTAAGTTTAATGATACCACCTGTTCTTTTACGGGTAGTAATTCTTTTAGTTGTGTTGATTTAAATTGTGCTGCACCAAAAAATTCCACCCCCAATGCAGGAGATTCAAGTGCCAGCGGTGTAACAAAACGGTAATTATTGCGAAGGGCTTTTATCTTACTTTCGTCTGCGGGTTTAAAAGGGTATTCATCTGTTTCAATTGTGTTGAATATCGAAGCAGCCAATGCACGCAGCGTATCCGTTGCAGGCAGTTCTGTCACTTTCGACGCATCGTTTGGTCCGCTCCGTATCCAATGATAAATGATCGCTACTTCTTCATCGGTAAGTTGTGGTTTGCCTGTTGGTGGCATGTGCTTTTTATTATCCAGCGGCAGGTGAATCCTGTTCATCAATAACCCCACATCCTTTTGTGTTGTATCCCACAAGGCACCATCTTTGCCCCCTTTTGCTAATTTGCTGAATGTTTCCATCACCAATTCTCCTTTGGCTTTTTTATCATTGTGGCAGCTAATACATTTTGCTTTAAAAATCGGCTCCACCATATTGGCATAAATGATTGCATCTTCAAACAATACTTTTGGTGCCTGCTTTTCTTTTGAAACCGGTGCCATCACGAAATTTTCGCCATGCGTAATATTGGCCCCGAGATGCCCGGTAACAATTACCAAAAAAATTCCTGTGATGGCAGTGAGCATTCCTACAACTTTTATTTGCCGGGTGGTTTGTCTAAAAGTATACCATGCAAAAGACACAAGCGAAATGGCTACGCCACTCCATTTATGCAAGGCCAGTGAATCCTGCGAATAGCCAGCTTCTCTTGATAGTAACAAACCCATCAAAGCGCTGATGACTGCTGTGAAAGCAGTTAATAATAACAAGCCATCACCAATATACTGCAGGTTACCGGTAATGGAAGTTTTAAACCCGGCAAACAGCTCCCAAAAAATACACAGCATCAGCAATACGATGGGGAAATGTAACAACAGCGGATGCATACGGCCAATGGTTTGTATCCATGGAGGTAAAGACAGCCTGCTTTCAAAAATCAACAAAAACACCAGCATGCAATTGAAAGCAAAACTGGCATTGTACAATACTGTTTTAAAACGTTGCATAAATTAATACAGTTTTATTTCATCAATGAATAACCATCCCGGCTGTCCTTTGCCAGCATGCCATTGCGGTAAGTTTTTTATACCTTTTAGAATAATCTTTATTTTTTTGGTCTTTTTCTTTTTGGCTGCTGCAATAATGATTGGCTGACAGGAAGCTGTTGAAATTTGTTCATAAGGTGCATTCAATTGCTCACCCAATAATTCAAATGATTGTTTGCTTTCATCAAAATAAAACACGGAGATCTGAGCTGGTAAAAAAATCCAGCTTCCCTGGTTCTGCAAACAATTAATAAGGACTGAAGACAATACCTGTTTCTTTGCGAGCAGCATATTTATCTCTACATCACCCTCTTGATAACCCAACCAGGTGCTGACATTCATGTCTGTTATGCCACCTTCATTATCAATTAATGCAGTTGCACCACTTCCCTGAAACCTTTTATTGGCAGGTGATTGCTGTACCGACTTAATTTTAATACCATCTTTTATAAATGTGGCCGTCACTATTTCAGAAGGTAAAAAACCATCTCCGGAAACGAAGGCTTTCACAGTGATGAATGATTTATTGATGTGAATTGATTTGGTATAAATTTCACTTTGCTCCGTTGGTAGCTGATTATTTAGTGTGTACTGTATTTGTGTGCCTTGCTGTGCAAATTTTATTTCAACATCTGCAGCTTTTTTAAAAAATACGGAATGGTATTTTAGCAAGGGCGGTGCCAGTTGCACCGGTGACTGTGCCTCACAATAAAAACCTGCAAGCAACATTAATATAAAAATGATGGGGACACAAAGAAGCGAACTCTTACCCTTGTGGTTGGTGAAGACAGCGGACAATGTTTCTGTGTTAAAAATAAATAGTTTGCTCATTAAACTACCGGAGATAATTTATAAGGATATACTTTACCTGAATTCCATTGAGCGATGTATAAATTTTCTTCATCGTCCACACACACATCGTGAGGGTAATCGAAATATTTTATTGTCTGGTACATCTCATCGAGTTTACCATCCGCATACTTCGGCTCAGACCCGCCAAGATTGGAAACTACTTTAAAATTTTTATCAAGTATGGTTACAAAACCAGATTGTTTCCACAAATTTGAATTGCTTTGTAACACCGCCGCATACAGGTATGCACCTTTTATAACAGGGCGGCAAACCCATGCCCCCGGTAAAGGAATGGTATCAATATACACGCCTTCAAATGTATACCGCTTGAATGCATTTTGCTGACGGCTTGTTACCACCAGGCAAGGCTTTGCCGCGTTACGCTGATCTACACATACACCGTGAGCATTTAATAAATGTTTTGCCTCATTTCCTCTGCCACCAAAATGGCTGATGTAATTACCCTTTGAATCGTAGCGTATGATAAAATCTTTGCCATAGCCATCTGCTACATAAATATCCCCGTTGGGAGCAATGGCAGTTTCTGTAGGAACGTATTCGGCTGCCTTGGTGTACTCGCCTGTTTCTTTTGGATAATCCAGCGTTAGCAGCACCCTTCCATCCAAAGTGGTTTTAATTACCTGGTGGCGGTTGTTGTCGCAGATAAACAACACTTCTGTTCCATTTTCGTTGAACAGCGTTAAGCCATGTGCACCGGGATATTCGCTGCCCCAGGCAGTTAATAATTTGCCTGCCTTATCATACATCAGCACATTATTTTTTGTTTCGTTGGTGAGCAAGATAATTCTGCCTTTGCTGTCCTGCACCATCTCATGGCAATCGTTCACTGGATTTTTTGCAACATCCGCTTTACTCCAGTGTGTATTGAGGCGATAACGTTTATTACCTTGGCCAAGCAACGGATCTTCTTTAAAAGCCAGCGATGGCTGGTAGATTAATCCTGCAGCTGCAATAGAAGAATTTTTTATAAATGTTCTGCGTTGCATATGGTGATTTTTAATTTTAATGTGCGTTTTATTTTAGCAAGACCTTACTATTTTTATGAAAATACAATAACAACATCAATCCCGTTCTTTACCCCCGACGGGTATTTCGATTTTATTAAAAATTGTATCACATCATTGTAATCTGAAAAACTATCCTAACCCCTTTCAGCGGTTGTAAACCGTGACGGCGGTTAAGAAAAAGAATTATTTACTACCATGCTGCAATACTAAGTAACTATGCCCTTCACAACTTCACCAGCCACATCTGTAAGCCTGTACCTTCGGCCGAGATGTTTAAAAGTCAGCTTCTCATGATCAATACCCATCAGGTGCAAAACGGTTGCATGAAAGTCATTTACATGTACCGGGTCTTTAATAATGTTATATCCAAACTCATCTGTTTCGCCATATACACCGGGTTTTACACCGCCGCCTGCCATCCAGATGGTAAAGCATCTCGGGTGGTGGTCTCTTCCATAATTTTCTTTGGAGAGTGCACCCTGGCAATAGTTTGTCCGGCCAAATTCGCCACCCCATATCACCAATGTTTCATCCAGTAAACCTCTTTGTTTTAAATCTGTAATCAATGCTGCCGATGCCTGGTCGGTATCCATGCATTGTCCTTTTATTTCTCCGGGCAGGTTGCCATGGCCATCCCAACCCTGGTGATACAACTGTACAAAGCGAACGCCGTTTTCAGATAATTTTCTTGCCAGCAAACAGTTAGCGGCATAGGTTCCGGGCATCAGGCAATCTGGTCCGTATAATTTTACAATATCTTCCGGTTCTTTGCTGAGGTCTGTAATTTCGGGCACAGCCGTTTGCATGCGGTAAGCCATTTCGTATTGCTGTACTTTGGCATTTATTTCAGGATCGCCCGATTCCTTAAATGTTTCAGCATTTAATTCCTCCAGTTTATCCAGCATTTTTCTCCGGTCAGCTTTACTAACACCATCGGGATTGTTAAGATATAAAACAGGATTATCACCACTGCTAAACTGTACGCCCTGGTGCACAGAATCTAAAAATCCATTGCTCCATAATTTTGAATAAACTCCCTGTCCGTTACCTTTGCCTTTGGATAACAATACACAAAAAGCAGGCAAGTTTTTATTTTCGTTACCTAACCCATAACTCAGCCACGAGCCCATGCTGGGGCGGTTGCCTACCTGTGCGCCGGTTTGAAAAAAAGTAAGTGCCGGATCATGGTTGATGGCTTCTGTATGCATTGTTTTTATAAAACACAGGTCATCCACCACTTTAGAAGTATAGGGCAGTAATTCACTTATCCATGCCTTGGCCTCGCCATATTGATTAAACTTGAAAGCTGAGCCCGCCAATGGAAATTTTTTCTGGTCCGCCGTCATTCCGGTAAGGCGTTGCCCCATCCTGATTGATTCCGGCAAATTTTGCCCAAACATTTCAATCAACTTTGGTTTGTAATCAAACAGGTCTAATTGTGAGGGGGCCCCGTTTTGAAAAAGATAGATGATTCTTTTGGCTTTGGGTGCAAATTGCGGCAGCCCGGCCAACAACATTTCTTCATCGCTTTTACTACCAAATAAATCCGGTATCAGTAATGAGCCCAATGCCACACTTCCAATACCCAAACTAAGTTTTGAAAGAAACTTTCTACGATTTAAGTTGAGGCTGTGTTCCAGCATTTCTTTATGCATAATCAGGTTTTTATAATGGCTTCTTCCATGTTATAAATCATGTTGATCACTTTCATCAATGCAGCTGTTGCATTGGCATCCACCTTTTTATTTTGCGGATATTCACCAGCATTTAATGTGGCAGCTGCATCCAGTTGTTGTTGTTTAAATTGTTGCAACTGGTCATCATAATACGTTTTTAAAATAGTATTTTCTTTACTACCTGCCACCCTGCAAATGATGCGGTGAAATGCTTTTTTTATTTTCTCTTCTACCGAAGTATTTTCTTCCATCAGCTTTTGTGCAAATACCCTGGAGGCTTCCAGCACTGTAGGATCATTCATCATCATCAACGCCTGTAAAGGAGTATTTGTTTGCGAACGTTTCACTTCGCACTGGTCTCTGTTGCTGGCATCAAACAATATCATACTTGGTGGTGGCACAGTTAATTTTATAAATGTGTACATTCCTCTCCGGTACAATGCATCTCCCTTGTCTTGTTTATAAGTAGCCAATACCCCCCTGCCCGAACTGGCCATTTCCCACAGGCCTTTTGGCTGGTAAGGTTTTACACTTGAGCCTCCAATACTGCTGACCAATAAACCACTGCTAGATAAAACAATATCTCTTATAAATTCTGCTTTAACTTTTTGGCGTGGTGCACGGGATAGGTAAATATTTTCCGGATCTTTTTTATAATTTTCTTTATTTACTTTAGATGACTGGCAATAAGTGGCAGACAGTACGATCTGCTTCATTAACCGTTTGATATCCCAACCATGCTCCATAAAATCAACTGCTAACCAATCCAATAATTCAGGATGGGTTGGCAACTCTCCCTGCATGCCAAAATCACCGGCAGTTTTTACAAGTCCTCTGCCAAAAATTTCCTGCCATATTTGATTTACAAAAACCCTTGCCGTCAGCGGATTATTATTGCTCGTAGTCCATGCTGCAAGGCCAAGACGGTTGCGTGGATTGTTAACTGTATCAAAAACCATTACAGATTTTATTGCCGATGGAAAGACCTCTGCACCCGGTTGATCGTATGCACCCCGGTTAAGGATAAATGTTTTTCGAAGGGTATCTTTTTCTCCCATAACAGATACAGTTAAATTACCGGTATCTTTTTTATTGATAAAAGAGAGAAGTCCTTTTGACTCTTCATCTGTGATGGTAAGGATAGGATTTTTTGCGGGCTTCGATTGACTTACATCTCCTTCATAACCTATCTCTTTGGTATTATTAAAAAAAGCAAATAACTGGTAATACTCTTTTTGAGAAATAGGATCGTATTTATGATCGTGACATTGGGCACACTCAGCCGTTAAACCCAATATTCCCTTGGAATAGGTTTTTGTTTTATCCAATATATAAGTAATTCGATACTCTTCAGGAATTACGCCGCCTTCTTCGGTGTATTTATGATTGCGAAAAAAACCTGTGGCGAGTATTTCCTCTTTGCTGGCATTGGGCAACATATCACCGGCAATTTGCCAGGTTAAAAATGTGTTGTAGGGAATATTTTTATTGAAGGCATGAATAACCCAATCACGCCATGCCCATTGCGTTCTGATATTGTCATCCTGGTAACCATAGCTATCCGAATAGCGGGCAACATCCAGCCAATGCACCGCCATTTTTTCGCCGTAAGTGGGCAGCTTTAATAATTCATCAACCACTGTTTCGTAAGCATTTGCATTTTGACTGGCAGTAAACTCATCCATCATTTTTTCTGATGGCGGCAGCCCTGTCAGATCAAGAGATACTCTTTTTAACAACCGCTCTTTATCAGCTGCTTCATTAAAAGAAAGTCCAACCTGCTCCTGTTTGCTAATGATAAAATGGTCAATCTCATTTTTTGCAAGCTCCCTGTTTTTTATTTCAGGCACCGGTGCTTTTACAGGTTTTACAAAAGCCCAGTGGGGTTCGTATTTTGCACCCTGGCTAATCCACTTTTTAAACAATGCAATTTCATGTGCAGATAATATGCCCAAATGAGAAGAGGGTGTCGGCATCAGGTAACCCGTATCGGTAGAAGATATGCGTTTATACAGTTCCGATTCTTCAGGCTTAAAAGCTACCAATGCAAAGGCGCCCTTTGTTTCTTTCAATGGAGCGAAGGCCGAATCCGGAATATCCAGTCTTAACCCTGCTTCCCGTTTATTAATATCGGGGCCATGGCATTTAAAACATTTGTCTGATAAAATTGGCCTGATGTGAAAATTGTAACTGATTTTATCAGGCATTGCACTTACTCCGGTAGTGTTTGCCTGCATACAGGCAAGCCAGCCCGCAACCGTAATCAGCAACAATGCAAAAACAATCAACAATTTAAATTTCATATCGCAAGTATTTTACTTTTTTAGTTTGATATCAATTGTTTTTTTCAATTGTACAGCCAAACTTACATAACAATCAACGGCTGCCAAATATTATTGTTATCACCCTTTCAATTTACTTATTTTTATTGTCAGTTCAATTTTTATTTATAACCAACCAATAGCAATTCCTAAATTTATGCAGATAGTTTTTTAAAGCATTAATCAAACGTTTGCATCATCTTACAAATACTGATTATTAACACACAATCCATTTTAATTAACTACAATATCATCTGCAAACAACCAGGCAGGTTGCCCTTCGCCACCGTGCCTTTTTGGACATACACCAATATTTTTCGCAGACACCCTGGTAAATTTCACTTTTTGTTCTGCAAAATTTGCGGTGAAATTATAAATTGTTGCACTCGTTTCATTTACAGAAAGGGTATCATCAACGGTTTGAGGCGAAGTAAAATTTACCCCATCCATTGATACCTCAAAGGTTACAGCACTGGGTAAAAATATCCAGGAACTATAATGCTGGTAACAGCCAATACTCATTGTTTTTATAGATTGAGCCTCTTCCAAATCAATGGTTGCAATAAGGTCCATTAGCTCCTTCATCATTGCCCTAAAGAATAGCGCAATTCATAAATACAATTCGGAGTATCTCTCTAACATTCAATAGTATTAATTGGCCATTCACAACACACCTTAGTTCAATCCTCCCTGCCCACTGTATAATTTTACCGGCTTATCCAATGTCAGTTTCAATACTGTGATGTATTCATCCTTCACCGTTTCAGGCACATTGATAAATACCAGTCCCGGCACCGGACTCCAGGATATTTTACCCACTGCTTTATGTTGTAAATGCTGGGCTGTACCAACCACCTGAATGGCTTTTATGTCATTCACCAAACCTTTTACCATCACGTTACCGAAAGTCTGTGCCGGTAAAAAAAGATATACCGTCATTGAATCTTTTGACATGGTGGTAGGCCCATAAAAATACCTCTGTGGTAAACCTGCAAGCGTACCAAAAATGGCCTCTCCGTTTTTCCTGTTCCAACTTGCCCAGCTCTTTTAAAATATGGATCTGTTCGGGCGGTATGGTGCCATCGGCTTTTGGTCCAATATCAAGCAACAGATTACCGCCATTGCTTACGGCATCTACAAAAATGATGATCACTTCATAAGGTATTTTATACGCGGAGTCATCGGGATGATAGCTCCAGTTATTATTAGTCGTCATGCACAACTCCCACCAGTTAAATTTGGGTTTGGTAACCAGAAAATTTTGTTCCGGTGTTTCATAATCACCGTAGCCTTGCAACCTGCCGTTGATAATGGCTGTTGGTTTGATAGCCAGTATCTGCGCCCTTACTTTTTCTGACTGCCATTCATCTGCTGTCTTTTCCCAATCACCATCAAACCACCACAAGTCAGGTTTATAGGCGGTATTAATTTCGTTGATCTGTGATTGAAAAAATTGCTGAAAGCGTTGCCAGCGGGCAGGCTCTTCAGTTATTTTGTAACGGTTGCTGTCTTTTAAAAAGCCAGGGTAATCAGGATGGCTCCAGTCAAGTAAAGAAAAATAAGCTCCCTTTTTTATGCCTTGCTGATCGAGCGCAGCATAAAAAGGTTGCAGTATATCTCTCTTCGCCGGAGTGTTGCTTACTACATTTAAATGTTTTTGTTTGGTAGGCCACAAAGCCAACCCATCGTAGTGTTTGGTAGTGATGACGGCATATCTTGCTCCGGTCTCTTTTATAAACGCTGCCCATTCTTCCGGATTATATTTAGAGGCAGTAAAACCTTTTAGCTGTTTCATGTAATCAGCATGACTTATTTTTTTATTGTAAAAGCTCCAGTTTTCATCAATGCCATTTACCGAGTACATTCCCCAATGAATAAAAATGCCAAGCTTGGCATTGGCAAACCATTGCATTTTGCTACGGATAGAATCAGTATTTGTTTTTTGCTGTGCCCTTGCTTCATTGGTAAATAAAATAAGTAAGGCTAATGTGAGGATATTTTTAAAGGGATATTTTTTTATAATTGTAAGATCAGTTAATAAATAATTTAGAGAGAACAATGCAAACAGTTTATACCAATAAGTGCGGTTTGGTTGTATATACTTCCCATAACAATTCTCCAAAAATGGTATTGGCCCAGGCAAACCATTTACGGGTAAAATTGGTTGCATCATCTTTGTGAAAAGACTCGTGCATAAAGCCGGTGCTGCCATGTGTTTTGCGCAACATTTCTATACATAATTTTATTTCATTGTCGTTATTACTTGTTAGCCCACGCATAATAATACTGAGCGGCCATATCATGTCCATACCTGCATGTGGACCGCCAATACCTTCTGCTGCCTTGCCCTTAAAGAAAAAAGGGTTGTTGGTGGAGAGTAACATTTTACGGGTATTGATATAAACTGGATCTGTATTTTTTACTGCATTCAAATATGGCAATGACAACAGGCTTGGCACATTCGCATCATCCATTAAATTGTAGCTGCCAAAACCGTTTACTTCATACGCATACACTTTTCCGTATTGCGGATGATTGATAATGGCATGTTGTTGCAATGCTTTTTCCACTTCGATTGCAAGGGTAGTTAATTCAGCAGCCAGGGCTTCGTCTTTAGCAATTTGTTTTACCATGATGGCTGCTTCTTTTAAACTAACAACAGCAAAAAAGTTTGATGGTACCAGGAAAGGAAATATAGTTGCATCATCACTTGGCCTGAACATGGAGCAGATAAGACCAACCGGTTTTACAGGATAACCATAGCCACCCAATGGTACACCATCTGTAGCCCATGCGGTAGTGCGTTGAAATGTGTAAGGGCCATTACCTGTTTTGCGTTGCTGGTCTTTAAAAGTTTTCAGTGTTGCTTTTATTGCTTCTTTCCACTGGTCATCAAAAGGTGTAGCATCACCTGTTAGTTTCCAGTAATTGTATGCCAGTCGAATTGGATAACACAAAGAATCGATCTCCCATTTGCGTTCATGTGTGCCGGGCTGCATGGTGGTGAGATCACTCTTCCATTCGCTTACTTTATTTTCATCTTTATAAAAAGCATTGGCATAAGGATCTTTTAAAATACATTTTACCTGCCGGTTGATAACACCTGTTACCAATTGCTGCAGCTCCTCGTCTTTTTTTATCAACAACAAATAGGGCCACACCTGCGCCGTGCTATCCCTCATCCACATGGCATCTATATCACCTGTTATCACATATGTATCTGGTTTGTTATTCACCATTACAAAATCAATGGTGGTATCAATGGTGTTGGGAAAACAGTTTTCAAACAACCATCCCAGTTCCTTGTTTTTCACTTTTGACTGAAACTCAACTATCGCTGCTTCTACCGCCTTGCTGTGAAATTTTCTTTTATCAAGCGGCACACGAACCACCGGAAAGGATGCGGGTGCCTGTGCAAAAGAAAGATCCTGCATTAATAAGCCTGCACTAAGTAAGCTGGCATTTTTTATAAATTTATTTCTATTCATTGGTAGCAATTTTTATTTTTTATTGTGAAGCTGGCTGCCGTTATCCGGGCGTAACTGCACCATGCTAAAAGGAGATGTTGCTCCGGGATAAGTATATCCGCGGCCACCGGTACCAATAAACGGATCTACATATTTTATTAATTGCTGTGCTTTTGTAAGCTAAGGCATTGCTAACAAAACTCCCAACAAGATCCTTTTAAAAACTATTCCGTTATCTGTTTTTCTCAACATCATTATTTTATTTTTCAATTCTTAATTCCTTATCTGTTCAATGACTATCCACAATTTGGAGATCACTACTACATCTATAAATACATCTTACTTTCCTCACAACCGCCGACGGGGCTGAAAGCCGCCGTTGGGGTTGGCTACAACCCTTAACGGATACTCATTATTTATTCTGCCGGTGTAAAAGCAAATGCCAATGCCGGTAATACTTTATTCATCTTATGTAAAGACTTTGGCAATATCACTTTTACCTCATCTCCTGTTACTGTCCATTTAACGTTCTCGCCTGTTTGCAGCAGCTTCATTGCTGATCCTTTTTTTGGTGCGTTCATCTTCCACGTAATTGTCAACGGTAATGTCTGACCTTCTTTTAAACAAACCAACGCATACCTTGTTGCCGTGGTATTATTTTGTGTAAACCAGGTATTGCCATCGTTGTAATTTTTGGTGATACGGGTGTTGTAAATGGCCGCCCCGTTATTATTCATCCATTTACCAATTTCTTCCAAACGCACCACTGCTTCGTCTGGCAATGTGCCATCAGGTTTAGGACCAACACCTAATAAAAGGCTACCACCTTTGGCAACTACTTCAATTAATGAATGAATAATTTTTGTAGCCGATTTAAATTCATCATTGGGAACAAAACCCCAGTTGTTGGCAAGTGTCATACAGCTTTCCCATGGATTGGCAAGTTGTGTTGCGGGAATGTGTTGTTCGGGTGTTTGATAATTTTCATACGGCCCATGAACGGTTCTATCTACAACCAGCAGGCCCGGCTGCGCTTCCCTTCCCATCGCAGCAATTCTTGGCATATCAATATCCTGGCTCCATTTGGGAATATCTGCACCCCAGCCACGTACTTCATCATTCACCGTTTCTAATGGACGTACCCAGCCACCATCCAGCCACAAAATATCTACGGAACCATAGTTGTGCAGCAACTCGCTAATTTGATTGAAGGTATAGTCTTTAAACTTGTTCCATCGCCAGGGAAACTGGCGGATATCGTAATTGTTATTTCGGTTGGCGGTAGCATATTTTGGCCACCAATAATTTTCTGAATACCAGTCTGGTTTTGAAAAATAAGCACCAATCATAAAATCATTTTTCCGGAAAGCATCAAATACATATTTGACCACATCTGCTTTTGGATTGTTGGCAAACGGCCCACTGGAGATTTTAAAATCTGTTTGCTTTGTATCAAACATGCAAAACCCATCATGGTGTTTGGTGGTAAATACAACGTACTTCATACCGGCATCTTTACCGGCTTTGGCCCAGCTTTCCGGATCAAATTTTACCGGATTAAAATCCTTCTTTAATCCCCAGTACCATTTTTTATAATCGTCATAACTCCTGTTGCTGTCGGGCCGGTTAATCCAGTCTTCATTGCAAAGTTCCCATGATTCAATAATACCCGGCACGGCATACAATCCCCAATGGATGATCATACCAAATTTCTGATCCTGCCATTTGTCGAGCTTCGCCTTCACTTTTACATCTGTTGGCCACTCGTATTGGGTAGATTGTGGATGAATATTTTGTTGTGCCCTGCTAATTGCTGAACTCAATGCAAAGCAAGCTGCAATGAATATTACAAGACCGGGGTTTGAAATATACTTTTTTTGTTTCATTGCATTTGTTCTTTACTAAATAAGGCTTTTTGTTATTATTGTTTAAATTTAATGCTTAAATAGTTTGATCAATTTAAAGGGAGGTATCTTTTATTTTATAAAAAATATTTACTGCATATTCAATTCAATAATCGTATCAATATCATCCAGCTTTACGCCATAGAGGTAGATAAAAGTTCCTTCCTGCGTTTGTTTAAATTTTAGGTTTTTTTTATCTGCTCTTAATGAAGCTGCTTTAATTTTTTCTTTAAACTCAGGTAAAAATATATAGCCTTGTTGTGCCGGTTTTTGAAGAATATGCACATAATATGTGTTGCTTTTTACTGTAACAACACCCCAATCCTGTGGGGGATAAATATTGCCTCTTGTACTGTAAATTGTTTCGCTGTTTAACTGCATCCATTGGCCAATTGCTTTTAAGGTATCGGTAAATTCTGATTGTATTTTACCGTTGGGCATGGGGCCAACATTCAGTAAAAAATTAACATCATGGCCTGCACCTTTTACAAGGTAATGCACCAATTGTTTTACAGATTTGTAGCTGTTATCCGTAATATTAAAACCCCAGGAGTTGTTCATGGTTTCGCAGGTTTCAACAGGCAATTGCAGCGATGCTTCCTGAAAACTAAGGCCGGATTTATTTTCTCCCGGCAGGTCTTTCTCAAACATTTGAAAATCTTCTCCTGCAAAGGGTGCCATGTGATGATTATTACCAATCATTGCCTGTGGCTGCAGTTGGTGAATAAGGCCATAGATCTCATCGTATTTCCAGTTTATTCTTGATGTGCGGTCTGCGGCACCTTCTGGTTGTGTCTGGTCCCAATGGCCATCAAACCAAATACCGCCAATGGTACCATAGTTGGTTAGCAATTCTGTTAACTGGTTTTTCATAAACTGCAGGTAGGCGGCATAATCGCCTTTGCCTGTTCTGCCGCTTCCATGGCCTGTTTTACCGGTTTCGTGCGGATAGTCATCCCTGCCCCAATCGAGCAGTGAATAATATAAAAATAATTGAATGCCTTGTTTGTGGCATTCATCCGCCATCAGTTTTACAATGTCTTTTTTATAAGGAGAATGCATGATGTTGTAATCGGAATATTTTGTATCCCACATACTAAACCCATCATGGTGGCGGGTAATAAGGGTAATGTATTTCATGCCCGCATTTTTTGCCATACTTACCCATTGCTCCGCATTGAACTCGATGGGATTAAAAAAATCCATCAGGCGTTTGTAATCTTTATAGCGGATGTTTTTATTATTCATCACCCATTCCCCATCGCCGGGAATGCTAAATGGTCCCCAATGAATAAAGAGCCCAAATTTATTATCCCTGAACTGCTGGCGGGCTTTTATGTTTTCAGGGGTTGGCACATAGGTTTGTGCCATTGTTATAACACATAAAAATAAGGCAGTAATAAATGTGGTTAATCGTTTCATTGATGTTGGTTTTAGATGTTTTAGTGTTGTATGCTTAATTACGAAAAGGCTCATTTTGCCAGGAAAAATTTATTCAGGGAAGATAAATTATTTGTGGCATTTGTATCATCATATTAATAGGAGTGTTTTAATTTAAATACTTTTTTTAAAAAAGAATACGATTACTGTATGCAGGGAAGAACTTACCGTTATTTTAAAGGTGCTTTGCAATATCCTTTTGGCTTTGGGTTAAGTTATACCATTTTTGGCTATACGTGGAATAAACAACCACAAACAACCTATCCATCCAATGAAACAATTGAACTTACAGTAGCTGTTGAAAATACAGGATCAATGGATGGAGACGAAGTGGTGCAGGCCTACATAGAATAACCTGAAATAAATGGAATGCCATTAAAAGTATCTATACAAAAAGAGTGGCAAAGTAAACGTAGCATTAAGCATTCCTGTAAGTAAATTAAAAAAGTGGGATGCAGTAAGTAATGGCTCACAATCATTTATTGGGGAGTAATGTTACCTTAGGTTAAAAATTAAGCATTGGAAAATAGTCTATTGAATCATTTTTTACCAGCAGAGTTATTATCACATTTTGCAATAGCATCAATTAAGGAGTTAGGTGATGTAGCCAGCAAGGAGTTGTTTTATGAGATTAGTTTAGAAGAGAA